>NZ_JAUOSW010000005.1:0-331351 GCF_030549005.1 Tenacibaculum soleae | reverse complement strand
AAATCTCCATCAACTCCCTCTGTTGTTGGAATAACATTTCCGTTTAGTATTGTTTTTCCTGAAGCACCTACAGCTCCCACCAAACTTACACCAACTCCCCATGAACCTGATACTTTTGGTCCATAAAACATATTTGTTGATGTGTTTACATAAAAATCTCCGTCAACTCCTTCTGTTGTTGGAATAACATTTCCGTTTAGTATTGTTTTTCCTGAAGCACCTACAGCTCCTATCAAACTTATACCAACTCCCCATTGACCAGCTCTCTTAGGCCCGAAAATTTCATTTGTAGTGGTATTAATGTAAAAATCATTGTCTCCACCTACTCCTCTTCCTGGGTTACCTATTCCGTTTAAAACTGTTTTTCCTTTTTTTCCTACTGGCCCAACTAAACTTGTTCCTAAACCCCATTGACCAGCTCTTTTAGGTCCGAAAATTTCATTTGTAGTGGTATTAATGTAAAAATCATTGTCTCCACCTACTCCTCTTCCAGGGTTACCTATTCCGTTTAAAACTGTTTTTCCTTTTTTGCCTGTTGGACCAACTAAGCTTGTTCCTAAACCCCATTGACCAGCTCTTTTAGGCCCGAAAATTTCATTTGTAGTAGTATTAATGTAAAAATCATTGTCTCCACCTACTCCTCTTCCTGGGTTACCTATTCCGTTTAAAACTGTTTTTCCATCCGCTCCATCTACACCTTTTTCTGTGACACTTATCCATATACTTCCATTCGAACTATATAAATTACCATTATCAACATCAATATACAAATTACCTGACAAAGGATTAATTGCATTAACTATAGGGCTACCCGCTCCAGTTAACACTTCATTTCTATTCAATAATGAAGACAAATCAACAGTTGCTGTACCTCCATTTTCAATTTCTATTGTTAAAATATTAGAATTATTTAAAAAAAAAGACGTTATCATCTGATTATCAGAGTGCGTTGTTATAAGATTTAAAACCTTATCTATATCAACTAATCTATTCCATTTATTTTCTGCCCAATAATAAAAACCTTTACCAGAAACTGTATTCGTATTATAAACTAATAAACTTTCTTCAACTACTTGGCTAGTTATAGGTGCTGTGGTATTTAAATCATCAATATTAACCCTGGGTATTAATACACCTTTATTATTTGAAGTAATTTCTAATTGGGATGATTCACTAGGTGTTAAAGTTCCTATTCCTACTTGAGAAAATATGTTTACACTTACCATAAACATTAATAATATAATTTTCTTTTTCATCTGTTATTTTTTTTGGGGGTTAAATATTTTCATCTTTTTTTATTAATAATATATCTAGTTTTTTAACTTTATATCAAAAAACAGAGCCTGCTATCAAATACACTTACTTTTTCTTTTCTCTATAAATATATAAATTACCAAATCAAAAAACAAACAAAAACACTAATAATCAACCTATTAAGAATAAAATAGATTTTATAAGATTGAAAATACTTTTTTATGGGAATGATGATTTCTCTCAATTCTAACTCTTTTTTAAAACAATATCTCACTTCTTTCAACCTAACGTTTTAATTTTTACATTCACTGTAAATATCATCCGCATCAAAATATTCTGATAAAAAAATTGAAATAAAAAAACTATTAATCTTCCGACTGATTAGATTTATTTGAATATTTGTGATGCTGTTTTGTGTATTAAACTGGCTGTTTACTATCTACAACTAAAATAGTTTAGATTTACAAAACTATTTTTTTATAAACACTTCAGGTAGAGATTTATTAAACTTATCAAAAAGTAAAAGCAAAAAAAGTATTTTTATTTACTGCAACGTTTTGCTATAAATATAATAGAAGTAAATTTTAATGAAGTTCCGTTTTATTTAGAAGTCGAAAAAAAAATGGATTTTTAAATTTTTCAAAAATTAGCGAAATCAATAGGAAAAAACATATGCTATTAATTCTGAGCAACGAAAAAAATTAAATGTTGCTACTGTTTTTGCAAACAATTTCATCAATACTATGTATCAAATTAGTGCAAGTTTTTATACTTAACATAATATATCTTTTGAAATTTTACATCTACTAATTAAAGAAACAACATATAAAATTATTATCTAAAACCCAGAAAATAGAAGTGATAAAAAACAATTTAAAATCATTTAGATTTATTAAATTGTAAGTTCAAGTAATAAGTGCAACAGATAAATTTATCAACTTATTTTAAAACAAATCTAAGAAAAATGAAAAAAGCTGTAAAGAACCATTTTCATAAGTTAACACTTTTATTTTTAATTTAGACGGTGTTTTAACGAACGGTTTACTAGTAGTATAAATCATTATTTTACATTTCATTGACTATCTTCCTTTAAATAAAGGGTATGACTTCATTAAAACCGATTATTGTATAATAAAAAAGAGAGGCATTAAACCCCTCTTTAAAATCATCAACCTTTTTTATTTTATTTATATTTTTTAGTTATTACCTAACTTAGCATATTCTTCTTCTGAAATTTTACCTGTATAAATATCATTTAACTCTTCTATTTTAGTTAACATAAATTCATGTAATTTTTCATCTATTTTTTTAGGTTTTTGCTCACCACTAGGTCTTAACTTACCTGGAAGAATATAACTATTATAGTAGTAAAAAAAGTTATAATCAAGGTTTGCGTTTGATAAAGCTCCGTTATTTGCTAATAACCATCCTAACCTTACTGAAGAACGTCTTTGTGCAGCTGTACCATGAGAAGACCCATTAGCCCCTGCTATAGATTGCGCAAAGTTATACGCAGGAATAACGTCAGACCAATTAGTGGTATAACTTCTTCTTAAAAAATATCCTGCAAAACCGTCAGCTTCTAATTCTGTATTAGAAGCACCTGTTACAGAAGGGTATCCTTGTCTAAACTGAATTTGATGTGCTACTTCATGTGCTACAATATATGCTACCGCAGATCTTCCGTAATTTAATGCACCGCTTAACATTTCTTCACCCCAAATAATATAATTGTTTGGAGGCCCATAAGAAAGCGCATTAAATGTACCACTTCCTGCAGCAAAGTAAAGAGGAACATTAGCTATTCCAAAAAGGTTTGACGCTTTATTATTTTGTTGTTTTAAAAAATTTGTTTCACTTGCGTTTACAAGCGTATTTGACCAATAAGAATTAGGCCCAAATTGAGATACCGTTGCACAGTTATGCGTTGTATTATGACTACCTAACTCACTTGGTAAAATACCTGATTCTGGAGCAATAGCATTTAAACTTAAGTCTTTTTCTACTTCTTGTTTATCACAACTTTGTAACGAAACCAAAATGGCTAACGTTATTAATTTAATAAATTGTTTCATTGTTTTCATTATTTGAAGGGTTTGAAGGTTGATTTTGTATTAAACGTCTATAATTATATATTATTGTTTACATCAAAATAAAAAAAACAACAAACCTAATTTATTAACAAAAAAAACAGAAATTTCATAAAAAAAACATCTTTAAACTACACAATAATTAATTATACGCATTTATATAAAACGTTACGCTTTTTGTTCACATTGTTTAATTGTATATTTAAAACAAAAACTATGCTTAAAAGAACCTTATTTTTTTACAAATAAATGCTCGTTAACTACCAAAAATGAATAATTACTAATTAAAACACCTATAAAAACGACTACCGTACCTATTGAAGATATTGTTTTTTTGGTAATTGAAAATCAAGAATTGTATATCTCAATTCCAACAATATCAAAACTAAGTAATAACAACGTAAGTGTAATTTTTTGCAACAACAAACACATACCTCAAAGCATGCTTTTAAATTTAGAAAGTCATCATATACAACATCAACATTTTAAAATCAAATTAATGCTTCTGAGCCTTTAAAAAAACAACTATGGCAACAAATTATAAAAGCTAAAATTAATAATCAGGCTGCGGTTTTAGAAATTTTAAACAAAAACAATAATCCTTTAAAATATTATGCTTCTAAAGTTTTAAGTGGTGATACTGATAATAGAGAAGCTGTTGCGGCAGCTTATTATTGGAAACATATTTTTGATTTTAAAAGAGAACGTAACGGAAACTACCTTAATTTTTTTTTAAACTACGAATGCTTCAAGTAAAGCTATTACATCTTTACAAGAAGCATTTTTTATTCACGATACATCACTTTAAAAACATGATAATTAGAAGTTAACAGCACAACTAATATCGTTTTTTCTAATTTTTAATCTTATCACAATAAGGTTATATGCCGTAGATGAAAATCTTAAGTCCTGCTTCGGTAGGACTTTTTTTTATAAAAATATAATCTTGTAAAACTGCATTAAACTTGTTATTGTTAAATTTTAAAGATTAAAGGGTGTACCTGATGTATAAATAGGGTGCCTAAAAGTGTACCTTAAAAGATGTTATTTGATTAATAAGTTGTTGTAATTAAATAATGAAGAAAAACTATAAAACACACTACAAGCATTACAAAACATAGGAAAACAAAAAAAGCCTCACTAATTAAAGTGAAGCTTTAAGTGAGCCCGATAGGATTCGAATATAAAACCCCAATAAGTTACATTAAATCAACACACCCCAATTAAATAAAGAGATAAAGAATTATTACTGTAAAAAGATTTAAAATAATCTAAAATTAAAAAACATTTTCGTACCAATTTTCGTACCAATTACTTACCTTTACATTATTCAAAAAAGCATATGGCAAAGATTACATATCAGTACAGAAGCACTAAAGAAACAGGAAATTTAACCTTAAGACTAACTCACGGTAAAGAAATAGATCTAAAGACCTCCTCTCCCATACAATCTAAAAAAGAATATTGGTTTAAAAGAACTACTAAAAGTGGAAAAACTAAAACTACACATATTCAACCAGAAAAAATATCAAATACACTTAAAGGTGCAACAAAACACAAACAGGAATTAATAAAACTAAAAAACAACATAGCAAACAAATTTATTAGTGACTACAACAAGGGAAAACCAATAGAGATTGAATGGTTTAAAAAAACAATTTTAGAATTTTCTTCAACTTTAGACACAAAAGACAAAATAAATGAAGTGCTTACTGTTAAAAAAAATAAACTAGAAAAAAAGAAGCAAAAAAAAGAAAGAATTAATAATGCCAATCTATTAACTTCTGCTGTTAAAAAAATGTTTATAAGACATGCAACCAACAAAAGTGAATTAGCTAAGTACAAAGTAACACTTAAACTTCTTTTAGAATTTCAAGAAGATCGTAACCAAATATTTAAAATTGTTGATTTAAACCAAGACTTTGCCAATCTTTACAAGAATTGGGGTTTTTTAGAAATGCGCTATCAAAAATCATATGTTAATGCACAATTAAAAAAGTTAAGAGCTTCAGCAGTTTATGCATATACAAATGATGAAAATAATATCATAAGCATTAGTAAAACCCTCAGAACTTTCAAAATGTTTAAAAATGTTTACAAAGGTAAAACCGTTAACACTTTAAATTACGATGAATTAGATAAAATTGACAACAAAGTAATCAAAGAAGAAAAACTACAAGACGCAAAAAAAGCAATACTAATAGGTTGCGAAACTGGATTACGATACTCTGATCAAAATAAATTAGTAGATGATAATATTAAAGAAACCGAAGGAATAAAATATTGGACATTCCGAACAGATAAAACTAATGCTGTAGTTCAGATTACTATTACCGACAGAATAAAATATTTAATTCAAAAATATGGTTTACCTAAAACTGACTACCCAACAAATGGAGTTAAATTAAATAAAGATATAAAGGAGGTCTGTAAACTCGCTAATATTGATGAAAACACAAAAGGGAGTCGAGCGCTTGTTTTAGAGGTTAAGAGTAAAAAAGTGATAAGAAATATTTTAGATAATTATCCAAAACATGAATTAATAACATCAAGAACTTTCAGGCGTTCATTTGCAACAAATTACTATGGAAAAATAGATACTTCTTTAATTATGTCTATAACTGGACATTCTACTGAAACACAATTAAGAGCTTACATCAATAATAATGATGAAACAAATATTAAGCGCACTAAAGAGCAGTCGGATACATTTCATGCAAAAAGAGATTTTGAAAAACAACAAGAGAAACGAAACCCAATCATGAAAATAATTAAAAACGGATCTAACGATTAATTACCCCATTTAAAAAACCATTATTAATATAAATTCATTATCTAAACAACAGAATTGCTATACAAGAGAGTATCGTTTTTATAAAAATTTACAAAACAAATATTTAGTATAATTCCATACTTTATTCATTAATAATAAAATAAATTGCATCTCGATAAAATTTCAACTTAAATATGAAGAAAAGAATTGACGGAGAATCATTAGAAAATTTAATTACAAATATTTTATTTGATATTGATAATTCATTACGTGCGAAAATATCAGATTACAAATTAGATCTAAGTACATTAACCAGTGAAGAAAAAAAATTGAAATATATAGATGATGAGAAATCAAACATAAGAAAATCTTTAAAGGAGACAGTATATAAAACTAGAGCAACAATAGATAAATATGCGGAATACCTTTCAAAAAAACCATTAAAAACTAGCTTAAGAAGAGCAGCTATAGACAATTTCATATACACTTCAATAGTTCTTTACGATAAAAACGAGTCAACTATCAATTTTATGAATAGTTATGATTACAAGAGGCAGCGCAAACTAGATATTATAAACAGTTTAGTAAAAAGAGCTTCGCTTTTAGAGTTCAATTCTTTTTTATCAGATGAAATTAACAAAATTGAACAAAAAGATTTTAAAAAAATAGATTCTGACAACAATAAATTAAATTGGTTAGGAACTCCTACCGAACTAATTGAATTATGTAAAGCTCTTGTTGTCAATAAGAGTATTAAAGGAACACAAAAAGAAATAATTAGAAATTTTTCTGGGGTCTTAAACGTTGATATAAAAGATCCTAAATCTCCACTACAACGTTTAGTTAAACGCTATGATAAAACAATATTTTTAGATAAATTAACTTCAAATTTAAAAGAGTTTGAAACTGAATTTGAAGCTAATCTTTTTTTATCAGATGAAATTGAACAAAAAGATTTCAAAAAAACAGATTCTGACAACAATAAATTAAATTGGTTAGGAACACCTATCGAACTAATTGAATTATGTGTAGCTCTTTTTGTTAATAAAAGTATTAAAGAAACACAAAAAGATATAATTAGAAATTTTATCATCTTCTTAAACGTTGATTTAAAAGACCTCAAAGAAACACTACAATGTTTAGCTAACCGTTCTGAAAAAACAATGTTTTTAGATAAATTAACTTCAAATCTAAAAGCATTTTATTATGAAAATTTAGCTTAACAAAAAATTATTTTTAGATACTAACTAGTTAGTATCCTGCCTACACGAACTAAAGCTTGCAATTTTGCCAAAGTATTTAAACTTAAAATATTTCAAAAATGCAAAAAGTACAATTAGTGGGTATAACCCCAGAAGAGCACAACTTACCAATCTTTAATTACATCGATAAAAAGTTTGATGAATTAAAAAAGCTTTTCCAACCAAAGGAACCAACCAAGTATCTGACACGTCAAGAGGTAGCAGAAATGCTATCAGTGGATATTTCTAGTGTTCATAATATGAGCAAAAAAGGAATCTTACAAAAATACCAGATTTCTGGTAGAATTCTTTACATTAGATCTGAAGTAGAAAGTTCAATTATTAAACTAAAAAAATAATTGGCTATGAAAAACTTAACACCTAACACCCAAAAGGCAAATCACTCTTTTCCAATAGAAATATTTCCAAATAGTATTCAGGAATTGATTAAAGATGCTGAAAATACAGAAGGACATAATCCAGACTATCTGAGCGCTGGAATTTTATCTAACGTAGCAACTGCAATGGGATCTAATTTCATACTAGACAATGGTTCCTATAAAAGTCAACCTATCTTATGGTTAGTTATTGTAGGACAATCTGGAGGTGGTAAAACTCATCCATTAAATTTTGCAAAAAAACCAATTGAAGAAAAAGACAAACAGAATTATTCAGTTTTTCAAACCTCAATGAAAAAATATAATGCAAGTGATGACAAAAAAGATAATAAACCTAATTATGTGAAATCAATTTTAAGTGACTTTACTCCAGAAAAACTTGCTGAAAATCTACAGCATAACGAAAAAGGAATATTAATATTTAAAGATGAACTCATTGGATGGATAAATAGTTTTGATCAATATAGAAAAGGTGCTGACCAACAACTGTACTTAGAATTATTCAACGGAGGAACTTTGTCTGTAGACAGGGTATCAAAACCATCAATAAGAGTAGAAAAAACTAATGTAAATGTTTTAGGAGGAATTCAACCTTCTGCATTGAAAGATATGGCTAAGAAAAATAGGAATGATGATGGTTTTTTAGCTCGATTCCTATTCGTTTATCCAACAAAGTCTAAACCTACTTTATTCTCTGGAAACAAAATACAATCTAAACACTCAGACGGCTATAGAAAATTTATTCACGATATCTACAATGCTGATAATCTAAACTTAAAAGCTTCTTCGAGTCAAATCAAAGTTTATCAAAAATGGCAACACAAAAAAGTTAAACTATATCATAATGATGGTTCTCAATCTAAAATACAAGCAAAATTGGAAACTTATGTTTGGCGTTTAGCATTAATTATAGAAATAATGGAGCAAACTAACTCTAACAAGTTTACAAATACAATATCCGATACAAGTATCGAGAAAGCAATAAAGCTTGCTGAATACTTTAGAATGACTGCAATTAAAGTGTACGATCAAATCTCACCTTCGAGTCCTTTAGATAGTTTACCAAAGAACAAAGCTGATCTCTACAAAGCTTTACCTAAAAAATTCAAAAGAAGCGAAGTATTACCCAAAATGGAAGAACATAATATTAAAGGAGGTACAATAAATCGTTTTTTAAGCAACAACGAACTTTTTATAAGATTAGATGGTAATGGAAACTATGAGAAAAGGGTATAGTGCGTTGACCATGTTTACCATAGTTGACCAAAACCGAAAAAGGCTACAACCCTTACCATCATTGATATTAACCAACATTACCACGTTTACCTCAACTGTATAAAAAACTAAAAAAAAGAATTAAAAAAAAAGAATAATATCCGAAGAAAAACACATGAGAATGTACAGTATTACTGAGGGTGTTTTAGTAAAAACAAATACTAACAAATAATTATTTCAAACAAAGGAAACCACTAAATGGAAATTTAAATCAATTGGACAAGAAAAATTGAAGATGTCAAAAATCGGGGGGTTCTTAAGTTATTATAAGAAAGAAAAGGGCTTCCCGATTTTTTTAATCTCAATCGCAGTGAGGGGTGCAAATGTGTTTTTTAAAATAAAAATCAAGATTTAAAAAATTATAAAACAGATTAGAAGAATTTAAAATTTTCGGCTATTTATTTGAGTTTAGTCTACCTACCATTTTACAAATATCAAAATGTAATTTCCATTTGAAAGAATAATTAATAATAAAAGAATCATGTTAAATACAAAAGAACAAAAAGTGGATTTATACCACAAAAAAACGAATCAATTACATTTTGAAATAATCTTTGCCGAGGTTATTAAAGCAAGAAACATTAAAGGTCATTCAATTTATCTAACAAACGAATTGGAATACGAATTATTTAAAAAAGATCCACTTGCATATTGCAATGCTGTTTTTAAAAAAGAAAAACCTAGCATATTCTATGAACTTGATTTATTCCACGCTCGCTTACTGCATAGAATCAAACCAAATTATATAAAATTACTAAAGCTCAAAGGTTATTAAATTATGATAGACTTCTGTGAAAAAATAGAAATGAACAAACATGTAAGAGAATTTACAAAAGAAATACATTGGCGAAAATTTATATATGTTTTTGAAGAAGCGATGAAATTTATACCAAACTCTCACAATAACACATTCGATTTTCAAAAAATACAATATATTAAATATGAAAAAAATCCTTTGGAATACATTGGATCCTTTAATTCAAGAGACAAATATTTAATATACTTTAAAATTTGGATTTATCAATTAGGAACTGCTCTTATTGAATATAATCACAATGGTTAACTTTACATAAAGAATAAAAGCAACAAGAAACGATTACCATTTCTTGTTGTTTTTTCTTTTTCATCTCTCCAAAAAAGATATAATTTCACTCATCATATTCTCCCATGCAAACCATGATAACCAATTAAAATAATTGGTTTCGTCTGTTTGACTTGGTTTGTTTTCTAGTTTTCCGCATTCATGTTCGAATTCTTCTAACATTTGTAATATTGGTAGATGATGCTTTTTTGCAAAAGCTACAGTATCCACATAATAAATCATACCAGATACAGATCCGCTGTTTGCTGTGTAATAATCTTGTGGATAATCTTTTATTAATGTCCATTCTACATCTCCTTGTTTTAGTAATTCCTTGTGAAAATTTGGAAATGTACTGTGATTTTCTAAAAAGTTTTTCTTTGTTAAGTTACTCATAATGTGTTTTTTATTATTCAACTATAAGGTTGTACTCAACAGAAAAAGACTCTCCATTTTACTTTTTAAGGAATAAAAGTCAATATGTAATTCCTTACATACTGACTTTAAATTTACTCGTAATTACGTTTTCTTATCCAGATAAATGCTAACTGACATCCGTCGCTAATAATTCTGGAAATTAATTCATTAGAATAATCTCTTTGTTCCATAATATTTGTTTTAATATTTCTATAAATAAGGTGAAAGTTAAAAATTTTAGATATCAGAGATCATGTTGTTTAGAGCGATTCATTGAGCCAATAACTCTTTGTAACCTATTCCTGTATTCTTCAGTTTATGTATACTAAGTATAGCTATTATATTCAATAGACATCTTCAAACATAAACGATAAAACAAAAAACCAGCTTTTCTTTAGTAAGGGTAAAACGGAATTTAATTTATTATATTCAATATGTAATAATAAAAACAAACATTAAACTCATACCGTTTTTCCTTTAACGATTATAACTAGCTAGCCAACAACATAGACTTTCTCATATTTAAATTCTAAATAAAAAAATAACAGTTAGTAACTAACTACTAACCTTTCCAAACATTTAAAAACCCTCAACTTTGCATTAGTTTAAATAACTAAATATTAAAAGATGAAAGAAAAATTAGACATGCGAGTACAGAAAAGAATGAGAAATAGTTTAACCAAATTTTTATGGAGAGAATTCCTAAATGGAAACTTTGATTTAATCAATTTACATCCATTCGACATATATGAGAATTGTAAGTTTACAGTTAGTATGAAGGTTTTGAATGAGTTTATTAGTAATTTTAGAATGAGACTTAGAGATTATTACATCGACTCTCAAATTGGTAATGATGGAAGCGATGAAAATTATATTAGAATAACTTTTTTTATCGAAAGATATTTTGATGAATCGAAATATTTTAAAATGAACAAAAAGGAATTAAGCTCACTTATTTACACATTTGAAAATGATATCTGTGGTGAAAAGGGCGAGAACTTTATTTCCGACCCCATCTTACGTGCAACCGTTTACATTTATTACTTATCTAGATTTGTAGAGGTTGAAAAATTCATTTGTGACTGATAATTAATTGGAAGTATGGGATTCTATACGAATTTTAACTACTCTTTCTTAAACTAAGAAAAAAATAAACCAACCTAAATAGGTTGGTTTGCTTTATTTAATGTAAGACATTTCGTCTTGTTCGCATCCAGATAAATAATAGCTGACATCCATCGCTAATCATTCTGGAAATTAACTCATTGCTATAATCTCTTTGTTCCATAATTATTATTTTTATTGTTCTATAGGTAAGGGTTTATTGATAAAGAAAAGACTTATAACAAATTAACTATGGAGATAATTCTAGTTTTTATTAATAAGTAATTATGTAATATAATACCAAATCATTTTACTATTTTAGAAGCAAAAAGAAATGCAAGAAAAAGAAAAAAGAAAATTTACTGAAGATATCCAAAACTTAATTAATGCAAATTACAATACCTATAAACATATAAGTAGAATTGAAGCAGATTTTAGAACAGAAAAAGGTACAACAAAGTCTTACAATGGTAGACAGGTTTTTGAGATGCTACAAAATGCAGATGACGCAAACACCGATATTGTTCGCATAAATTTAGATAGAGAAAATCACACACTATCTATTTCTAATAACGGGACTCCATTCACTGTAGAAGAAGGTATAGCTTCTTTAATGGTTGCTAGTACATCAAGTAAGAAAAAAGAATTTATAGGTAATAAAGGTTTAGGGTTTCGTTCTATTTTAAATTGGGTATCTGAAGTAAAAATTAGAACAAAGAAAGAAGTGGTTGTTTTTTCCGAAAAGATAGCAAAAGAAGAATTTAAAAAACTACCAATAAATTTTCAAGAAGAATTAATTCTCAATAATCAAAATCGTTTAAGAGATAACGAAGTACCTTTCGCCATACTTTCAATTCCCAGAGTATATCCAAACGAAGAAAATTCACAATTTGAGACTACTATAGAATTGATTTTTAAAGAAGAGGTTGATGGTCAGAAAATTATAGAAAAAATCGAAGAGCAATTAAGATTATTAGCACCAGAAATCTTATTGTTTTTAAACCACATAGATGGCATTAATATTATTGACAGTTCAGGTCTTTTGACAAAAAACATTATTAGAACAAACAATGAAGATCTTAATAAGATAACAATTAATGATTCAACATGGAACATTGAAGATTCTGGAGAAGTATTTTATAAAACAGTAAATGACAAAGACCAATATTTTAATTATAAAATTGCTTGGCAAGATAATTTAAGTGATCTAAAATCAGAATTATTCACATACTTCCCAACGCAAGAATATACTCATCTTCCATTTTTAATTCATGCCACTTTTGATTTAGATCCTTCTAGAAACTATTTAAATCCCTCTAAAGAAAATGAAGATTTATTATCAGAGATAGCAAAAGGAATTGGAAAAATAGCTGAAAGTAAAATTATAAGTGAAACTAGTGACTGGAGAGCTTACGAGTTTTTGTCTCCTAAAAGAATGAGTGATAATATTCAATTAGTGAAATTTTATCAAGATTTAGAAAAATTAAGAAATACGTTAGAAATTTACCCATGTGTAGATGGATATTATTGTAAATTAGAAGAAGCAATATATTATGGTAATGAACTTTCAGAATGGGTAATCAGTAATGATCTACAAAAACACTTTTCAAATCTCTTAATTCCAATTGATATAAATGCTAAAGTAAATACGAATCAAGAATATACTTTTGACGGTTGGTTAGAAATAATGAATCTAATAAAAGATAGGATTCCAAAGGTTACTCAAAGAGCATTATTAATTAAAATTCTAACGGCTGACTCTTTTATAAGAATTCATAATTCAGAAATAAAGTTACCTCTACTTATTGGAAAAAAAGAGATTTCCTTTACCGAAAAAACTCAAGTCTTCACAATAAAAAAAGAACATATTGAAGCTTATAAAATACAAGAATATGTAGATATTGCTTTTATGTCTAGCGATTTACTAGAAGAGCTGTTAAAAGTTTTTAACGACGAAATCACCAATATTTGGAATGGAACAGAAGATAAATCTAGACCTTTAAAAAAAATTATATCCAAAATAGTAAATATTGGCTCTAATGATATTACGGATGTAATTAGAAATATAGTTTCTTCCGCAGATAATCAAATGAAAGATGCTGAAAATGAAAAGCGTAATGATATTGCCATTGGCTTAGTTGAATCACTCTTTTCAATTTATCAAGAGAATCCACTGAGAAGAAATACTATTAGTCAAAATATACCTTTATTGAATAAAAATCTAGATTTAGTATCGGCAAAAGATCTATATTTAGGAAGTGACTATCATTCTGGAGTATCAACTTCAATTGTTTTTAAAGATATTCTAATTGATCAAGATTATTTAGTTGGCAATGATTTTTGGCAACTAGAAGAAGGTGGATATGAGTATTTAGAAAACTTTTTTAGCTGGCTAGGTGTTAATAGAATTACTAAAATCAACTCTAAATATGAAGAGTTGAATAGAGATCAAAATGATAATTACACTGACTTTGTTTTTAGTAAAATAGGGTCTCCTGAAAACAACTCTCATAAAAAATATTCAGTACTTGAAATCACCAATTTTGAAAAGATTTGTTCAAATTCAAGTTTTAGTTTAGAAGTATTAATAGCATGGCTTATTATAGATTCAAATTTATCAGATCAATTAGAAATAAATAACCACAACAATACTTTTAGTTATTCATACTACAATAAAGTAACACCCGTATACAACAACCCATCTTTTATCTATTATCAAATAAAAGAACTTTATCTTAAAAAACTTGACTCTAAGTTTATAGTTGATCTTGATTTTGCTAAAGAACTTGGGTATAACTCTATTGATTTTGATCATCAAATCTTTATAGAATTGGATATCCAAAAGGACAAAATTACTCCAATTTTAAATCAATTAAATATTAGTATTTCCTTTAACGATTTAGAACCTAAAGATGTATATGAAATCTTAAATAGACTATCCAAAATAGACTTAGAAAAGAAAGACGTTAGAAAATTATACGACTTGGCATTTAAATTCTTCAAATCGAAAGATACTTTAGATTTCTCTAAATATAAAAAAGACTACAGACTTTTAGCGAAAAGAAAGGGTAAGAAAGAATTCATCGAACTGGATAACGTATATTATAGTGATAACGCTACCCTACCATCTAAAATATCTGAAGAATTTTGGGTATTTGATTTCCCAACAAGACTTGGTGAAACTCAAATATCAAGATTTTTTGGTATAAAAACATTTAAAGAAATCGATATAAAGATTAAGTCAGACTCCATTCAAGAAAGTAATATATCTGATGAATTTCAAGAATGGTTCTCAAAAATTAAACCCTATATTTTAACTTATCGTATAAGCTCAATAAAAAAATCTAATTTAAAAACTGAATCTGATGAACTGAAAAATGTTGAAATAAGTATTGTTTCCTCATTAACCTATATTATTAAAGAAGGTGATGAAAAACAATTATTATCTGGTGAAGTACTTCCGAAAGAAAATGGCAAAGGATACTATCTATGTGTTCAAGAAAATACAAGTCTTGATATCATAAAAGATACACCTAACATTTGTGAAGCTTTTTCAGAAATACTATGTATGCTTTTTAAAGTAAATGAGCATAAAGATGATTACAGAGTAATTTTTAAAGACAAAAAAAAATTATTGGACACAAAGTATTTAATTAATATAAAGTCATTAAATGACTATTATAATATAGCCTTGGAATTATTAGGTGTTTCTAAAGATGAAATTAATTTTTGGTCAAAAATTTATAAAAATAAAAGTTTATCTTTCTCTAATTTCATTAAAGACAGTGATGAATTAAATGAATTGATTCTAAAAGATTTAAATTTTAACATTTCTAAAAAGCATAAAAATATTGATTATCAAAACTTAGATAATGAAAAAGGAATTTCGTTTTTAAATAGTTTAGTAGATAATTTGGATATTCCACTAACTGAAATATTCTCTAGAGATTCTCAAGGAATTTTAGCTTATCACTTAAGCCGTTTTGAAACCACCTTAATGGATTATGAGAACTTTTTCAACTCCTGCTTATGGAAAAAATTAAACAAAGATATAAGCAATCAGAAACACCTTATTTTATATCAAGAAATTTATGGAAACTTACATAATTCAGAAAAAATACAAAAGATTTTTCATCAAAAAAAATTTGAGTTAAAAGTTGATTATCTTTATATATTAAAGAATGTGGTAAAAAGAGAATTAGATATAGAAATAAATACTAGTAACAAGTTTCAAATTACAATTAAACCACAATACATAAAAATTTTAAAAGATAATAATTTAGAAGAGGTTGATTTAGAAAATGCAGAATTAAGGAGTTTACTATATTTTAATGGAAATGAAGATACTGTTAGAGAAATAGCGGTACTTAAAAATAAAGCTGATGAAGATTCCGAAGAAAATCCATCGGAGAAATTGACTGGACAATTAATCTTTAGTAGTACAAAAAAGGTTATTCCAAAATTATCTAATTCTAATGGTAGATCTGGGAGTTGGAATCATAGCAAGAAAGATATAAATCGTAATAAAAAAGCAGGTAGAAAAGCTGAAGAAAGAGTTTTTAATTCTTTATTAGAAAGCAAAGAGATAGAAGATGTTAAATGGGTTTCTAGTTTTTCCAATACTTCTGACAAATCTGACACGAAACACTATGACATTCGATACAAAACTGTGAATAGCAATAATTGGAAATATTTAGAAGTAAAATCATTTAATGGCTCTAACTTTCATTTAAGTAAATCTGAAAAAGAAGAAGGTTTTAGACGAGGTAAGGATTATGAAATAGCTTTAGTAATGGGAGAAGAAATTCATATTCTTCAAGATTATTTTAGGCAAGATATTGATTTTGAAAATAATAGTCTGTTTTATGCAACTCCTGCAGATTATTTAATAACGTTAAAAATAGAATAATAATATTATTTTCCAAATTTTCTAAATCCAGAAATAAATTGATAAATTAAATAACCTAAAACTATTTTGTTTGTAAAATCTAAAACTATCGAAAAAGGTTGCAATAGATCTTTAGAAACCATAAAATTACTTTTATGAGTAATATCTAAAAAGGAAAAATAGTTTGCTACCAAATTCCAATTAATAGATTCTCCAAATAGTAAGTTTAGTGAATTTAAATAAAGTAAATAGATAAAAATTGAAATAGGAATCAATAAAAATAAAGCTCTGAATGGTGAAATTCCATGTCTATTGGTTAATTTATTTAGAAATAAAATAGCTTTATCTAATCGGCTTACATCACTTACATTATTTAATGCATTGTAGGAAATACTTTTCATTTTTTGAGCTTCATAAGTATTACCTGTTTTAAGTAATGCCATTCTTAATTGAAGAAAAATTTCATACTGGTCTTTGTAATAAAAATCTTTCTTTTGATTTGGATAATGAATATTTTCTAATGATTGGAAACTCTTAAAATTGGTACTTGTTTTCGGAAATGTTGTAGAAGTAAATTTAATATTAGATAATGAGGATTTAAAAAATGAGACTAATTTATATTGATCTAATTGTACATTGTCAAACCAAGTATTCTCTAAATTCGATTCATGAATTTCAAATTTACCTTCTTTATTAATAGGTTCAATTTGATAAAATTTAAATTCATTTTGTGGAGAAAAATTATGAACAAATATTTCGTTAATTTTTGACTCTTCAATTTTAACTATTTCTGAAGGATTACCTTTTAAGGTTAGAGTATTAAGTCTTAAATTCTTGATTAAGGCAGTATCGTAAGCAATTGAGGTCTTAAAATTTAAACTAATATTTAGATTTAATAACTCTAATTCTTTTTCAGAAGGAATATAAGATATCTTGTAATTGGATATCATCTCTTCTCTCCTTCTAATCAAACCTCTCTTGGTTAAATTATCAATATTAAATAAATTAGAAAAAAAGTTAACCTGCTCACAAGAATTTATATTAAATGATGTTTTTATTTTAAAAATATTTTTCTCAACTTTAAAAATAGTTTTCCATAGTTCAGGAAAAATATTTTCTTTCGTAAAAGAAACATTTAATTTTTTTAAATTTTCTATAAAGTAACTTCCTAAACTGTTTCTTATATCTAAATTTATTTGTGGAGTTTGGGCACTTGTAAAATGCTTATTATAGCAACTGAAAAAAGATAAATGAATATTCTTAGTAATAAGTCCTGTACTAAAAGAATCAATATAGCAACCTCTAAACGATATTTGTGGTATTCCTATAACTTTTTCTGATGTAGTTATTGAAACTTCACTATTGAAAATACACTTATTAAAACTGAGTAGATTATTCTTTAAAGCACTAACTTTTGCTTTACTCCCAAAGGTCGAAGTTGGATCTATAATAATTCTTACAGGTGAATTATAAACTTTTCCTTCAATCAAATTATTCTCAAAAGCGTCAATTTCAATATGTGATAATCCCATAATTTAATTTTTAACTAAAAATAACACTTTAACCTTCATAACTTTATTAACTATTCAGAGCTTCCCTAAAATAACTGTTAGTTTCTGGATCAGTACAATAAATATAACAACCTTTCATACCTCTTGTCATTAATGTTCTATAGGTATTTTTAATAATAGCTTTAATTAGTGGCTTCCAGTGTTCAGAATTCTCTCTCATACCCTTTTTCCATCCAAAAAGCGTTCTATCCATTTTAGAACGAGCTGAAGGATTTACCAAAACTTCACCGTCACGAATTATTAAATCGTCTCCAATTATTACACCTACGTAATCAAGTTCTAATCCTTGTGCTGTATGAATACAACCAATTTCTGTAACAGATTCTGGTTCAATAATCCATTTACCACCATAATCCCTCATATTCCACTTCATATCAAAACCAAACTCATCAGCATTAAAATCATATAAATCTGGACTTTTATCACTCACCCAATCCCAACAATATCCTGCAACTAAACGAGCTTTATTGTTTATTTTATTCTTTTCATAAATTTCATTTTGAAGAGCTTTAGGTGTATCAAAAACTTTAAAATCAAATTCGTAATCTAATGATTCAAAATCATAATTAGCAGTTTCTCTTATTTTTAAAATATTATCTAACCAAGCTAAATATCCATCAGAACCGTTGCATCTAAATTGAGATTCTAATTTTAATCTATGCACTTTAATACCAAGTTCACTTGCAAATTGTTCAATTAAATGTATCTCACCATAATCTGCTGTCGAAACTTTTTGGTTTGCGTCTATAAAAAATACAGAACTTAAACTCGCTTTTAAAAGTTCTTGAATTTGATCATAAGATTGAGCGTCATACCTATTTTTTTTCATCAATCTATGAGCTTCATCTATAATTAGAGTATTGATAGTATTTTCTGGAACACGAGTAAAAGAACCAGAGCCTAAAAATAGGCTACGTAATTCTATCATTCTCTTTGTTCCTCTCAATTTCTCAAGAAAAACATCTCTTGGTGCAGAAGTTTTTGTTACGTATTGAGACATTTTACCTCTTCTATTTAGCTCTACAAGAAGATTTATGGCAACAACCGATTTCCCAGTCCCAGGCCCTCCTTCAACAATTAATACATTTTTATTCTCCTCGTTAGAGTTTAAAGCTAACTGCAAAGCCGTTTCGTAAACAACCTTTTGGTCATCTATCATTACAAACTCCATATTACCTTTAATCATGTTTTTTAGACTATCGGCAAGACTTTTAGTAGGTTTAATTTTACCATTATCAATTCTAAACATGATGTTTGAATCATCACCTTGCTTTATGTATGTCTTAATAAATGCTCTTAATTTAATAGCATCAGGTTTAAGAAAAACAGGAGCTTTCTTTAAATAATATGAATAGAAATCATTGGTAATATTTTCATCAGGATCATAATTGTGCAAATAAGCACAAGGATAAAGAGAAATAGATTCTTCGTCCACTGTCGCATTAAAAGAAGATAAAAGCGCTGAATACGACCAAGCCTGATAAGAAGGATGACTTGTTTCAGACTCACCATGTTGAAAACGTGTTTTAACAATACCATCTTTTTTGGTTAATTCTGCTTTTTGCCACTGCTTCAGCTCAATTATAATAACATTTTCCTTTTCAGCGTCCTTGCCCGTAATAATAAAATCCACACGTTTAGAAGTTTGTGGTAAATGATATTCTATGGAGATACCACAATCAACTGGTATCTCTGGGTCACTAACAACTCTTTCCATATAACTTAAGGAGTTCTGAAAAGACCTTATTTCGTTTGGAGACACTTTATTTCCTGTTTTCTCAAAAATATGTTTTGTAACTATATTCCCAATATCGTTAGACAAAATATCATTACTGAATTCGATTTTGGTTTTATTATATATTATCATAATTCTGTATACTTTTTCGAAGTTCCTTTTGCTTTTGAAACAGGATATTTCTCACTATTTTTTTTAATTTTTTCTAAAACAATTTCTTTAACATCAAAATCAAATTTTTCAGCAAGTAGAAATGCATAAGCAAAGACATCTGCCAATTCTTCTTTTATATTATCTATTTTTGCATCTTGGTGTTTTTTCCATAAAAACTCCTCTAAAAGCTCTCCTGCTTCAATATTTATAGCTAATGCTAAATCTTTTGGATTATGGAATTGTTCCCAATCTCTTTCGTTTCTAAATTTTAATAACTCCGTTGTTATTTTTTCTATATCTCCCATATTTAGAACTTTAAAAATTTAGTTGCTAATTCATATTCTTTATCAAAAGGCATTTGTAATTGTTGTAGCATTTCTGGAATAGCTAATGCCCAACTTACATAGTAATAAGCTAAAGTTTTATATCCAGAAAAACTACTATTTTCAATTGAAGGTATACAGTAGTTATTTTCATTAGGATCTATTCCCTGTGTTCCAATCGTTGCTATTTCAAAAGCTATTTTTTTAATTGTTTCTTTAGATAATGGTTTAAAGTATTTTAAAGCATCACTCATGTACATTGCAACAGCAGTATTTATTTCCTCTGAAGAATTCTCTTCGAGAAACTTTTTCATTTTACGCTCATTTTCAGGATTATTACTATTTAATCCTAAAGGATCATTTTGAATTTCATCCATAACAGAATCTATAGTTTTATTTCTGTATTCAGATTCTGGCACTAATTCGTAATAATCATCAAGATTTAAATCTTCTCCCCAATGTTTTATAAGTTCATATTCTTCAGCAGGTGCTTTATCAAACCTATATTCTTTAAACTCTGAATACATTTCATTTGCTCTGCTTAATTCATTCTTAGTTGGATTAAATTGATCTAATAAATCTACTTTATATAATTCTTTGAAATGTAAAGCGTTTATTAAATTGAAGATTTTAGATATAGAAAGAATACTTTTAGGAGTATTATCAACGATGTTTTTATCTGTGGTTGCTTGAATACCTTCTTGTATTAAAGATAATAGTGACAAAAACTGTGTTGGTTTTATCTCGTCCCAGTTTTTGTAGATTCTATCTTCTATAAATAAGTCTATTGGAGTATTAAAAATTTGACTATTTATTCCATTAAAAAGAGCTGTAAAATAATTATTAATATTTTCTTCAGAGACTCCTTTTTTCTTTAACTTTAAAATATCCTTATTAAACTTAGAAATAAAAAGAGATTTATTAGTGTCATTGCTTGTAAACAGTTCATTTAATCCTTCTTCCCTTGCTTCTAATACTAATTCTAAATGAGCTAATTCATGTAAAATCAAATGATTTACACCAATATAATTTGACTTGTGTTTTATCAAATGATAATTTCTATTGTAATTTTCAGCAAACTCAATTTTGGCAGTAGGCATAATAGACTCATCAACCTCAACTTTTATTTCTTTTTCAGATAAATAAGAAAGTTTTGCAGTATACTCCTCTACTATTTTATTGGAGCTCGAAGTTGAATTTAATTTAGTTGCCGAATCAATTGCTAAATTAAAAGAACTAGAATAAAGTTGTTTGTCAGCTTGCTTCTTTATTTTTGAAATAGCTGTTAAAGTTAATTCAAAGGCTTTTTTGTAATCTTCATCTTCATACGCTACTAAACCAAGACCATAATATGTGTTAGGATAATTATTGTCGGATTTTAAAGCTCTATTAAAATAAACCAGCGCTTCTTTTTTATTACCTAAGTGCATTAAATTAGCTCCAATATTATTTAGAGTAATGCAATCGTTAGGTTTTAGTACTAATACTTGATCATAATATTTCATAGCAGTTTCAATATCATTTTGATATTTTGCTAAAATATTACCCATCATCAATAATGCCCATTCGTTTTTAGAATTCCATCTTAATGAATATATTAAGGAATTTATTGCTTCTTCTTGGTTTCCTAATTCAGAGCAGATTTGACCATGAATTCTATGATATTCTGAATTTTCAGAATTTAATTCCAGTAATTTTTCCGCTAAAATTTTAGCTTCTTCAAAATTAGATTTTTCACAAAGAGAGATTAATTTCTGATAATCTTTGCTTTCCGATTCAATCTTAATATTATCGATTGTTATTTCTACAAAATTATCCTTAAATTTTATAATTGGCTTAATATTACCAACTGAATAAAACTTTTCTAATTCAATTTTCAAGCTCTCTTTGTTTTTCTCAATATTTGGAAAAAGAGTATAAATAAAATCGTTTAATTGATGAATTATTGTCATTGTACTTTTTTTTCTTCTGCTTTTAGATCTCTTTTTAAAACGGAATATACTGTAATTCAAATTTACTTCTAAAAAAATGATCTATAAAATTTCAGCTTAGAAATTCAGCTTTATTTTAAAGAATATTTTAACATAGGTGTCATTTTGCTTTTATTATTGGAAAAATTAATCTTCCCAAAAAATACTTAAAGCAGAACATTTATATGTTATACAGTGTTCATAAAATGTTTTCTGAAGGTCTTCATTTCTGACAAACTTGAAGCAATCAATAGCCCAGACTTTATCACTCTTGAAAATTTCTATTTTAATGTTTTTGAAATACTCACCCATGATCGTTTCTTCTGGAACTATATCGTCATTTATTAAATGTTTATATGGAAAATCATCACTATAATGCTTCCATTTAATTCTATTGTTCTTAGCGAAAACTATCATTAAGGGATGATGCCCAATATCAGAATATCTAAATGCACAAGCAGTCCTACTGACTTTGTATTGAGTTCTTAAATATTCAATCAATTCAAAATTAAATTTTTTCTTAAAAATATCTTTAGCATATCTCTCTTCAGGCATAAGTAAACAACTAGCAAAATAATCAGCTTGTCTTTCTATTTTATTAAATTGACTTTTATTTGTTTTAGATTGATGAGGTTCTAATAACCCATTCTTTAACCCTATCCTATGTGCATCAATAAAATAATGTCCCATTTCATGAGCTAATGTAAACCTACCTCTATCTGAATCTTTTTTATTGCCCATATCTAAATTAATATGAATGTAAAAACAACCAGCATCAAAGAAAGTCATTCCATCAAATGTATTTTTACCATAATTATCATAAAACACATTTAGTCCTTCATCTTCAATTATTTTTTCCAATGGAGTTGTTTTTATATCATACTGTAAAGCAATAAATTCAGCTAAACTTTTAATGTGAGACCATTTAGTCATTGTTAGGTTTCTTCTTATGTTTAGCTATCATTTTATCAATGATATGCTGAGGCAATCCAGATTGTCCTTTTCTTGCTACCATCTTTAGTTCACCAATATCGTTATCTAAATCAAATTTTTTAAAACTTAATATTTTAGTCTCAGATTTATATGTTCCATTAATGATTGCTTTTGCATCTATAGTGGCATTTGATAATTTGTATGGATAATCTTCAAACAGTTTATCAAATCTATCCAAATGTAAGTCGATAATTGGATATAAAAACCCAAGCGAAGTGAGCCAATCATTTAAGTTAGAATTGTCGATTTTTCCTTTATGCTTTTTACTAATTGCCATTTAATTGTTTTAAGTAATTGTCAATATGAGAATAAGCTTCATTTTTATAAACTCTAACCGAGTTTTGAGTTAAATCTAATTGTTCTCTTAGTTTTTTAGAAACTGAACGAGGAATATTTTTTCCTTGTTGTTTATAAGCTTTGTATGTGAGGTATATAATTTTATGCTTGGAAGATATACCATTAAATGCGCCTTCTAAAATTTCAAGTCTCATTCTAAGTTCTCTTTTCGCCTCTGGATTTTCAGTAGATGTAAAATTTGTAAGGTCATCAAGATTTTCTATAACTGCTAAATCCTCTTCCTCACTTGGCTCTATACAAGTGTTTTTATCTTTTAAAACAACTAATTGAGTGTAAAGAATTCTTGTTAACCACTTAACGATTCCTTTTTCATGTGTTTTCGAATTAATCTTCTTTAGATTAAAAGATTTTGCATACCTCCATACTCTATTGAAAGTGCAATGAGCTATTTCAAGAGCAACAATTTCACTATAGTTAAACCGTGAGGAATACACTTCAGCTTTTTTTATCATTATTGTTTCAAATCGTGAACAAAATTCAATAAAGGCTTTTTCAGCTTCGTTTGGAAAATCATTTTTCCATGAAATGTATTCAAGTAACTCCGTACTTAACACATTTGTAAAATCAATTTCTTTTTCAGTTTCTTTTTTCATCTATATACCAAAAAGCGTTACCTAACGGAATTAGTATGTTAGCGAGAAGTATACGCTTAATATTCAAATGTATAAATAATAGAGCATGAAATCAAAAAACTATACTAAATATATTCGGTTAAGTTTCTCCGACCGTGATGTGGAGAAAGTAATATTAATATAAACCATAAAGTTATGGCTACAAATCCGCCAAATGATAACAGTAGAATAGGTGCTGTTAAAAAACGTTCTCAAGTGTTTAATCCAAAGATTGGTAAATGGATCAAAAGAGATAAAGATTCTGGACGATTTATGGATGTTAAACAGTCTGATGATAAACCTTTCAAAGGCATTAGAAAAGAAAAGTGATAATACAGCTTAAAAATGGATTCGTCTAAATTTCTTGGTCGTAAATTAAGAAATGTAATTTAAAATATATGTTTATGAATAACATTACTTTTTCAAAAGATAAAGTGAGTTTATGCAGAAAAAACAAATGTATTAATGTTAAAGGTGATATTGCTCAAGCAATCACTTTTAGCATTGCTATTTTATTTGTTGTTTCAAGTGTAGCATCTTTAATCAAAGCCTCAGAATAGAGGTTAATAAAACTGATAGCCTCTTAATTCAGGAGCTATCTATTAAATAATTTAAAATTAATAATACAATGAGTCAAGAAGTTGGGAAAAGAGAAAATTTCTATCGCACAGATATACAAATAAACGATAATGGGGTTTTAGTAAAAAATGTTCTAAAACTAATTGAAGGAAGCCCTTATTATGAAGAGTTATATGAAAATATGTCAATCGATAAGATTAAGGATGAAGTTATACAAATTAGCGGTGCCAATAAATTGGTAAGTACAGTTTTGGCAATGGATAAAAAATTTTTAAAGTTTGATATTCATTCTGAACTAAAAAACGTAAAATGTAATGGATTGTTAGACAAAAAAAATGCTGTCATTGAAATTTCTGAAATAGAAGATGAAGCCATAAGAAAAATGATTGGTTCTGACATAGTAAAAGGAATAACAAAGTATTCTGTTAAATCAGATTATTTAGATAAGATTTACCACGCAGATAAATTTCTCAATTATTGTTACGATAATGAATACGAAGAATTTATTAAAAAAAGTTTAGATTTTATTGAAGAAAATAACAAGAGAGGTGAACTTAAAAAGCAATTTAGAATGCTTAAAGATTCTAAGAGTAATTATTTTGTTAGAGCAATAACCTCAGTTGAAAGTTATAAAAATTACAATATTAATTTCTCTGTTTTTGTAGCTCTTATTTCATTACACAAACTTTCTAAGTCATCCAAAGATATTTATGATGTTAGATATTGTAGTGTTAGTGAATCAGATGTTAGAGTTGTTTTTAGAAGGAATAGTTATAAATCAATAGGTAAAGATTTGAAAGTTGGTTTTGAATTAGAATTGGTAAATGATGAAATAAAAAGAGAAGCAGTAAAGTTTAATGGTCTTTTCAGTATTTCTTATTCTAATGATAAAGTAATATCTATAAAACCAGATATTAATGCTAAAATCATTAATTTTTCTCATAGAGTTGGTGTTAAGAAAGTATGGCTTTTATTAAGTGGTTTATCAGATGCAATTGATGATTTTACCCAAGAGATGTACAAAGATATAGAGTTAATAAAAAAATCAGAGTCACCTGAAGAATTAAAGAAAGCTCTTTATATAAAAGTAAAAAATGCCCAACAAAAGGAGTTTAGAGAAAATTACAAAAAAGAAGTTCAATTAATTTTAGAAAAAGAAAATGTAAGTACTTTTTATGAACTTCTTGATCTGATGAATAAGGTTGATTTATTGATAGATGATTCAGATATTAAAGCAAAAGATTATTGGAAATATAAGTTGTACGAGGTTTTAGTGAAAGGAAAGAATGAAAAGAGATAATAGAATAAATTATTTTTTGGATGAATTATATTTTATGAGGAACATTTAAAAACGTGAATTCTTTCTCTTAAAATATAATTTTTACTTAATCCCACTTTCTATTTAAAATCCAGAAAGCAAAAAGAAGTGCTGCTGGTTGAAATAGTAATAAAAAAAGTAATGCATTAAAAAATGAAGTATTTTTATACACAGCCACAAAGTTCCATATTAAGCATATACTTAAAACAATTAAACCTAATTCTATAGATAAGAAACAAATCAATATACTAATAACTAACCGAAGTATAACTCCAATATTAAATACGTTATAACCATAATTTTCTCTAGAACTTTTCCAAAAGAAATAACCAAAAATTAAAGATATAATCACAATTATTAGCGGTAAGAAAAAAAGCATATTTTTTATTTTTAGTTTCACCTACTTCTTTTTAAAGTCCTTTTTCAGTTAGTTCCGACTATGGTAACAAAATTATTTACACAAATGTAGTATTTTAAGATTACATAATAACCATAAGTTAGTTACATTTTAGTGGTCGTGGAATCACTAACTGAAAATCAAATAAAAAAAATAAAAAAAAATACTCCAATTCTCATTGGAGAAAGAATTAGATTTTTAAGAAATCAGTTAGGTTTAACCCAGACTGAACTTTCGGAATTGGTTTTAAAAGATCGTCAATATCTATATAAAATAGAAAAAGGAATAGTTACCCCAAATATCTCTACAATTACTATTTTATCAAAAGCAATGGAAATTCCTTTAAAAGAGTTTTTTGATATTGAAAATTAACTACTTGATAGTTCTTGCAGTACGATAGTTATTTTTTCTTATAATAGATACTTACAAAATCATAATCGTACCAATTATCGTACCAATTAATGTAATAATATTTAAAAAAAACAAAAAAGCCTTCAAAACCAATAGGTTAAGAAGACTTTAAGTGAGCCCGATAGGATTCGAACCTATGACCGCCTCCTTAGAAGGGAGGTGCTCTATCCAGCTGAGCTACGAGCCCGTAGTTTTTATGTTTCTACGAAAACAGTGTCGGGGTGGCAGGATTCGAACCTGCGACCTCCTCGTCCCAAACGAGGCGCGATGACCGGGCTACGCTACACCCCGAGTGCAATTTAATTGCGGAGAGACAGGGACTCGAACCCTGGCGACAGTCACCCGTCGACAGATTAGCAATCTGCTCCATTACCACTCTGGCACCTCTCCTTGAATTGTTAAACTACTTAATAAATAAGAGTTTTAAATTGCGAGTGCAAATATACAACGACTTAAGAGTTTTCACAAGTATTTTTTTAAAAAAATTACCCTAATCTGGGTACTCAACTCGTAAGTGATAGATACTCATTAACTTATTCTTAATAATTTTTTTTATTTTTTCTATTTCTCTAAACGTGATATCTGAATTTGTAAACTGATTGTCATTTTTTTGTTTCTCAATAATCTTATCTATTAAATTATCGACTGATTGAGCTGTAGGATTTTTTAAACTTTTAGAAGCTGCCTCTGCCGCATCACACATCATCAAAATAGCTGTTTCTTTTGAAAACGGAATTGGCCCTTGATATTGAAACTTTTTAATATCTACCTCAAGATTACTTTCTAATTCTTTTTTATAAAAATAATACGTAACATTTGTTCCATGGTGTGTTCTTATAAAATCAATAATTCGGTCTGGTAATTTGTGCTTTTTAGCGATTTCAATTCCATTAATTACATGATCTAAAATTATTTTTGCGCTGTCTTTAGGTGATAAATCATTATGTGGATTTACCCCTGTTGATTGGTTTTCTGTAAAGTACATTGGATTTGCCATTTTACCAATATCATGATACAAAGCCCCGGTTCTTACCAGCATTGAATTGGCACCTATTTCATTCGCTGCTGCTTCTGCTAAATTAGCTACTTGCATTGAGTGCTGAAAAGTACCTGGTGCTTTTTCATTTAAATCTCTTAACAACTTTGAATTGGTGTTCGAAAGTTCTAATAAAGTTACGTCAGAAACTAAGCCGAACAATTTTTCATAAAAATAGATAAAGAACACTGCTAAAAAAGACAACAACCCGTTTGCAGCAAATAACCCGAAATACAACCAGTTTATTTTACCTGCATTCCCTTCTTTTAAAATAGAAAATGCAAAATAAGTAATCATATAAATTAAAGTTATCTGGCCTATTGACATAAATAAGCTAGCTCTTTTGTACAACTCAGAAACGGTTAGTATTGTCACAATTCCTGCTATTATATGTAAATAAATAAACTCAAAACTATTTGGCACTATAAAACCCAATAACAATACGGTAAGAACATGCGTAAACAAACCTAACCTAGCATCAAAAAAAGCTTTTAATACAATTGGCAAAATACTTAACGGAACTACATACAAGTACTCGAAATTATATTTAACAACTAATGTTTGGACTAAAATCATTAAAAAAACATTAAAAAAGATAAAGGTTACTTTATTATTGTCGTTAAAAATTTCGAAACGATATTTCTGAAGAAAAAGCAACAACATCAATAAAGCCAAAGCAACTAAAATAGTGTACCCAAAAACAATCCAATAATAATTAGATTTTGTCCAAATTTGAGAACTTGAGGCCGTTTCGTACGATTTTAAAACATTAAATTTTTGCCCCTCAACAATATCACCTTTTAAAATTATTAATTCACCTTTAGATATTTTTCCTTTAGCATGAGAAATGTTTTTTATTGCTGCGTTTAATTCTTTACCACTATATTTTACATCGTAAGTTACATTTGCTCTAACAACTTCAGATAACTTATTTAAAAGTATATTTTGCATGGATACTTCAATATTCTTACTGTTATCTGAAATGTATCTTAATATATCTTTTGATTGTACTAATTTAGAAAAATACATATCATATGTAGAGTTTCCTTTTCGTAAAATCACAAGTTCTTCTTGCCTTGCTTTAGTAACACTTTCATCATCTAAAAAGCCATATTTATATATCCTTTTTATAATCTGCCCCCCTTTCTTTTTTAAAATTTCTTTATCATTAGTTGATAAGGAATCTAAAAGAGTTATTTTTTGTTTATATAAATTTAAAACCTGTTTTTCTGTTTGTTGGTTATAAACAAAATATTTTTTGGCATTTAATCTGATTTCTTCAGTTTCTTCTTCAATTTCTTTAGCTGTTTTTTGAATTGCAAAATCAAACGGTGCATAAAAATTATCATAATGCCATGGTTTTCCTTGTGGATAATCATACTTAAATCTCCCACTTTTTGGAAACAAGTATACAATTGATACAACGGTAATTAAAAACAATAACACCTTGTAAATAATTGCATTATTTTTATATAATTTATTAATAAAATCGTTCATTTTATATATTTAAAAATGTAAATATAACCTTTCTCTATTATTTGAGTACTTGTTATAAAATCGTTATTTTCGCAAAACAAATCTTAACAAAATATACCCAAATATATGAAAGAAGTAGTTATTGTATCAGTAGCAAGAACACCAATTGGTAGTTTTTTAGGAAGTTTAGCAACGATACCTGCACCAAAATTAGGTGCCGTAGCAATAAAAGGAGCTTTAGATAAAATCAATTTAAAACCTGAATTAGTTGAAGAGGTTTTTATGGGTAACGTAGTTTCTGCTGGAGTAGGACAAGCACCTGCTCGTCAAGCTGCTATTTTTGCTGGAATTCCGAATACTGTACCTTGTACTACTGTAAATAAAGTATGCTCTTCAGGTATGAAATCTATTATGTTAGCAGCGCAAACAATTGCTTTAGGTGATGCTGAAATTGTAGTTGCTGGTGGTATGGAAAACATGAGTATGATTCCTCATTATCAACATGCAAGAACAGGGTCTAAATTTGGACCAATAAAGATGGAAGATGGGATGCAAAAAGATGGTTTAGTTGACGCTTATGAGCAAGTAGCAATGGGAGTTTGTGCTGATGAATGCGCCACTGAATATAATTTTTCTAGAGAAGATCAAGATGCTTTTGCAATTGAATCATACAACCGTTCATCAAAAGCATGGAGCGAAGGTAAATTCTCTGATGAGATTGTACCGGTAGAAATACCTCAACGTCGTGGTGAACCTATTATTTTTTCTGAAGATGAAGAATACAAAAACGTAAAAATGGAAAAAATTCCTGCTTTACGTGCTGCATTTACTAAAGAAGGAACAGTAACTGCTGCAAATGCCTCTACAATTAATGATGGTGGAGCTGCCTTAGTTTTAATGTCTGCTGATAAAGCTGCAGAATTAAACTTAACTCCTTTAGCTAAAATTAAAGGGTATGCTGATGCTGCTCACGAACCAAAATGGTTTACAACTGCACCTGCAAAAGCATTACCAAAGGCACTAGCAAAGGCTGGAGTTACAATTGATGATGTAGATTACTTTGAATTAAACGAAGCTTTTTCTGTAGTTGGTTTAGCAAACATGAAAATCTTGGGATTATCTGCTGACCAAGTTAACGTAAATGGAGGAGCGGTATCATTAGGACACCCATTAGGTGTTTCAGGAGCGAGAATAATCATTGCCTTAACATCAATACTAAAACAGAACAACGCTAAAATAGGTGCTGCCGGTATTTGTAACGGTGGTGGTGGTGCTAGCGCCATGGTAATCGAAAGAATTTAATTTAAATATTTAATTAATGTCTTTCGGAATTTGTAATCTTTCTATTGTACCTCTTAGGCTTGAACCTTCTGACCCTTCAGAAATGGTAAATCAAGTGGTTTTTGGAGAACATTTTGAAGTTTTGAAAAAAACTAAAAAATGGAGTAAAATACGTTTAGCTTTCGATAATTACGAAGGCTTTATTGACAATAAACAATACGAGGAAATTACAGAAGAAATTTATATTTCTTTATGCGAAGAAAAAATGAGTTATGCTGGTGAATTGATCGATTTTATTACTGACAACAATCATAATTTAACTACTATTCCAATGGGAGCCAGACTTCCTTTTCTTAAAGACAACAACATTAATATAAATAATACCAGATATACTTACAACGGAAAAGTATGCGGTAACAAATTAGAAAAATCAGCAATTATTGATACTGCTTTTCTTTTTTTAAATGTACCTTATCTATGGGGAGGTAAATCTCCTTTTGGTATCGATTGCTCTGGTTTTACACAAACCGTATATAAATTATGCGGCTACAACTTACTTCGTGATGCTAAAGAACAAGCCACACAAGGCGAAGTTTTAAGTTTTATTGAAGAAAGTGAACCTGGTGATTTAGCTTTTTTTGACAATGATGAAGGTAACATTACACATGTGGGTATTATTATGAATGATTATAATATTATTCATGCACATGGTAAAGTACGCATTGATAAACTAGATCATAGTGGTATTTACAATATAGACACACTTAAACACACTCATAAATTAAGAGTCATAAAGCGTTATATTTAATTTTTAAATCTTTATTTAAATCAAAAAAACCGAAACTATTTAAGTTTCGGTTTTTTGATTTTCAAAATATAGTTTCCTAAATTTATTTCATTGATTTATAGATAGCTCTATACTCGGTAGCTTTATCTTCCATTTCTAAAACTTCATACAAGTTCATTAATGTTTTAACTGTACTTATGCTTCTTTTTAAAGAGTCTGCTTTTTCTAAAAAAGGCAATGCTTCTTTATAAACCTCTTTTTGTTCTAATGCCAATGCATCATACTTTTTAAAGTTTGATAAATTTTTATTCATTTCTTCAACAATCTTTTTATCTTTATCTAAAACAACAACTGCTATATTCATGTATGCATCACTGTAATTAGGTTTTAGCTCGATTGCCTTTTCATAATATTTTTTAGCATCTTCTACCCTACCCTGATTAAAATTAACAACACCTAAGTTGTAATAAAGTGTTGGGTTTTTAGGGTCTAAAGCAATTGCTTGATTCATTAACTCCCCAAACTTATCCATTTTTTCAAGCTTAATATACATATCAGCTTCATTTAATAATAGATTCAAATCCTTTGGATTAGCCTTTCTTGCTTCTGCTAATGCTGCTATTGCTTCATCAGTTTTACCTTGTTCTTTTAATAATAAAGCTATATTTTTTACAATAACAGCTGTTTTTGACTCAGAGGCTTTATTTTCAGGTTTTATATATTTCTTAGACTTTACTAATAAATCTCTCTCTTTTTTAGAACCTAAATCTTCCGCTTTACCTGTTAACTTATTTGTTGCGTAATATTTAGTTTGAATACCTGTATAACCTACTGATCTTAATTCTTTATAATATTTAATAGCCGTATCATATTCTTTAGCTTGTGTAGCTGCAACAGCCGCATTAAATACAAAAGAAGTATCTGTAGGACTTAATACATAGGTTAAATAAAAATTATCTGCTGCATTTTTATAATCTTTTTTATTATTATATAAATTTATAGCCTTATCTGAAACCTCTTGAATCATTTGATTTAAGATAGGTTTAGCTTGTTCTGAGTACTTACTTTCTTTCATTGCTAGTAACTCATTAAAAGCTACTGCTGAGTTTTTATAATCTTTTTTAGCTGCTAATGCTTTACCTTTTAAAAAATAAAACTTAGATTTATATTTATCTTCTCCATTCATCATTACAGCTCCTTCAACATTATTTAAAGTTGTAATAGCTGTTGTAAAGTCTTGTTTTTTTATTGCTTTTTCAGCTGCTTTTAATTCAGATTTTTGAGCCATTAATCCTAATGACATCAATCCTAAAGAAAAGGTTAGTATTTGTTTTTTCATTTTTGTTACTTTTTAATTTATTATTATTCTTGCTCTTGGTTTGTTATATCTTCATTTTCAATTTCCGTGCCATCTTCATCTGTTTCTTTTTCATGCATAACTTTTGCAACAGCTGCGATACTATCAGACCCTTTTATATTAATTAAACGTACCCCTTGTGTTGCACGCCCCATAACACGTAAATCTTCAACAGCCATACGAATGGTAAGACCTGATTTATTTATAATCATCAAATCATTTGAATCATCTACATTTTTAATTGCAACCAATTCTCCTGTTTTTTCTGATATATTTAATGTCTTTACTCCTTTTCCACCACGGTTAGTAACACGATAATCCTCTAATTTTGAACGCTTACCATATCCTTTTTCAGAAACTACTAAAATATTACTATCCATATCATTAACAGCAACCATACCAACTACCTCATCTTTATCATGTTGTAAGGTTATACCTCGTACTCCTGAAGCTGTACGTCCCATTGGGCGTGTTTTCGCCTCTTCAAAACGGATAGATTTACCTGATTTTAAAGCTAACATTACTTGACTATCACCTGTGGTTAGTTTGGCTTCTAAAAGCTCATCACCATCTTTAATAGTAATAGCGTTAATACCGTTTGTTCTAGGGCGAGAATACTGCTCTAAAGGCGTTTTTTTAACCTTCCCTTTTTTAGTAGCCATGATTACAAAATGATTTTTGATGTACTCTTCATCTTTTAAATCCTGTGTAACTAAAAATGCTTTTACTTTGTCATCTTGTTCAATATTGATTAAGTTTTGCATTGCTCTTCCTTTGGTATTCTTTCCTCCTTCTGGGATTTCGTAAACACGCATCCAGAACACCTTTCCTTTCTGGGTAAAGAACATCATATATTGATGATTGGTACCTATAAATAAATGTTCTAAGAAATCTTCATTACGAGTTGTTGCTCCTTTTTGCCCACGTCCTCCTCTATTCTGAACTTTATACTCGTCAAGATTTGTACGTTTTACATAACCTGCATGTGAAATAGTTACCACAACTTTAGAGTTTGGTATCATATCTTCAATACGCATATCTCCTCCTGCATAATGAATTTCAGAACGACGTTCATCTCCATATTTATCACGAACGTGAATTAGCTCATCTGTAATTATTTGATAACGTCTTGGTTCATTTGCTAAAATATCTTTTAAATCAGCAATCGTTAACATAATTTCATCAAACTCTGCTCGTAATTTATCTTGCTCTAGTCCAGTTAACTGACGCAAACGCATTTCAACAATTGCTTTAGCTTGAATTTCAGTTAACTCAAAACGTTCAATTAACTTTTCGCGGGCTTCATCTCCATTTTTAGATCCACGGATAATTTTTATAACCTCATCAATATTATCTGAAGCGATAATTAACCCTTCTAAAATATGTGCTCTAGCTTCTGCTTTTTTTAATTCAAATTCTGTTCTACGCACAACAACTTCATGTCTATGCTCAACAAAGTGATGAATTAACTGCTTTAAGTTTAATTGTTCTGGTCGCCCATTAACAAGTGCTATATTATTTACACTAAATGATGTTTGTAATTGCGTGTATTTAAATAGCTTATTTAATACAATATTAGGAATTGCATCACGCTTTAAAATATATACAATACGCATTCCGTTTCTATCAGACTCGTCACGTATGTTAGATATTCCTTCTAATTTTTTATCATTTACTAACTCCGCAGTTTTTTTAATCATTTCTGCTTTGTTAACTTGGTAAGGAATTTCGGTAACAACAATACACTCTCTTCCTTTAACCTCTTCAATCGTAGCTTTAGCACGCATTACAATACGTCCACGACCGGTATGAAAAGCATCTTTTACCCCATCATAACCATAAATGGTTCCTCCGGTTGGAAAATCAGGTGCTTTAATATGTTGCATTAATTCATCGATTTCAATATCTCTATTTTCGATGTATGCTATGGTACCATTTACAACCTCCGTTAAGTTATGCGGCGCCATATTTGTTGCCATACCTACGGCTATACCTGAAGCTCCGTTTACTAATAAGTTTGGAATACGCGTTGGTAGTACGGTAGGTTCCTGTAAAGTATCATCAAAATTTAAACGGTGATCTACGGTATCCTTTTCAATATCAGCCAACATATCTTCTGATATCTTTTGCATTCTTACCTCAGTATAACGCATTGCTGCTGGAGAATCTCCATCTACCGAACCAAAGTTACCTTGCCCGTCAACCATCATATAACGTACGCTCCAGTTTTGCGCCATACGCACCATAGAATCATATACAGAGGTATCTCCATGTGGGTGATACTTACCTAATACTTCCCCTACTATCCTTGCAGACTTTTTATATGACCCTGTTGCTTTAATTCCTAGCTCATGCATACCAAATAATACTCTTCGGTGAACTGGTTTTAAACCATCTCTTACATCGGGTAATGCTCTTGATACGATAACCGACATAGAATAATCGATATACGCTGATTTCATTTGCTCTTCAATGTTGATAGGAATCAACTTTTCGCCATCTGCCATATATGTTTTTTTAAAATATTAATTCTCATTTTCGTTAAAAAAGTGAATCTTACACTTGATAAAACTCACTTCTAAAATACACTTATATTAGCTGTACTTCTTAAAACATTGCAAGATAATATAATGACTTCTTTTACACAAAAAATAAACTTACTGTTTTAATCATACTTATCAACAATTTTAACATTTTTTAAACATAAATTTTATATCTTCATCTTGCCATTATGTCTACTTAAAACTATTGGCATCTTTTTTGTAATTTTTAATAAAAAAACTTACTAACTTTACATTTATACAAATTAAATTTATGGACGATAATTTTTCACCACAAGTTAGAGATGTAATCACTTTCAGTAAAGAAGAAGCCTTACGACTAGGGCATGATTTTATTGGAACAGAACATCTATTATTAGGTTTGATAAGAAAAGGAGACGGAAAAGCCATCGAAATATTAACTACGTTTGATGTAGATTTAAATTTGATGCGCAATAAATTGGAAAAATTAAATCCGACTTCACCATCAATAGCAAGCGTCGAAAAAAAGAGCCTGCACCTTACTAGACAAGCTGAAAAAGCGATAAAAACTACTTTTTTAGAAGCTAAATTATATCAAAGTAACGCTATAGACACAGCACATTTATTATTATGCATTTTACGTAACGAGAACGACCCCAGCACAAAAATGCTTCAAAAATATGATGTAGACTATGAACAAGCAAAAGCATTATACAAACAGTTACATGTAGATGATACTTTTCTTTCTCCATCTGCAGAAACCCCTTCTGACGACGCTTTTAGCGAAGAAAAATCAAATCCTTATGGACAACAAAATCCAAAAGGAAAACAAGCTAAAAAATCCAAAACTCCTGTTTTAGATAATTTTGGACGCGACTTAACATTACTTGCTACCACCGGAAAGTTAGACCCTGTAGTAGGAAGAATCAAAGAAATTGAACGCGTTTCACAAATTTTAAGTAGAAGAAAAAAAAACAACCCAATGTTAATTGGTGAACCTGGTGTTGGTAAATCTGCCATTGCAGAAGGTTTAGCTTTACGGATTGTTGAAAGAAAAGTATCACGAATATTATTCGACAAAAGAATTGTTTCGCTAGATTTAGCAAGCTTAGTTGCTGGAACAAAATATAGAGGTCAATTTGAAGAGCGCATGAAAGCCTTAATGAATGAACTAGAAAAGAATGACGACATTATTCTGTTTATTGATGAAATTCACACCATTGTTGGCGCTGGTGGTGCCACAGGGTCTTTAGACGCCTCTAACATGTTAAAACCAGCCCTAGCTCGTGGCGAAATTCAATGTATCGGAGCCACTACTTTAGATGAATTTAGAACCAACATCGAAAAAGACGGCGCTTTAGAACGTCGTTTTCAAAAAGTGATTGTTGAACCTACAACAGTTGAAGAAACTGTTCAAATTTTACATAATATTAAAGGTAAATACGAAGCGCATCATCAGGTATCATTCACCGACGAAGCTATTGACGCTTGTGTAAAATTAACAAATCGTTATATGACAGATCGTTTTTTACCAGACAAAGCTATTGATGCTTTAGATGAAGCTGGATCTAGAATTCATATTACCAATATTGTTGTTCCGCAACAAATTTTAGAATTAGAAGCTAAGCTTGAAGGAATTCGCGAACAAAAAACAAAAGCTGTAAGCGGACAAAAATATGAAGAAGCTGCAAAACTTCGTGATGATGAAAAAAATATTGAAACAGCTTTAGACTCAGCACAAAATCAATGGGAAGAAGACGCTAAATTAAACCGAGAAATTGTTACCGAAGATAACGTAGCCGAGGTAGTTTCTATGATGACAGGAATCCCTGTTAACAGAGTTGCCGAGGCTGAAAGTAATCGTTTGGCAGACTTACCTAGCATGATAAAAGGTAAAGTTATTGGACAAGACGAAGCTGTAACTAAAGTCGTAAAAGCTATTCAACGAAATCGTGTAGGGCTAAAAGACCCAAACAAACCGATTGGTTCTTTTATTTTCTTAGGATCTACCGGAGTTGGAAAAACTCAACTAGCAAAAGTACTGGCTCGTGAATTATTTGACTCTAGCGACTCTTTAATTAGAATCGATATGAGTGAGTATATGGAAAAATTTGCCATTTCTCGTTTAATCGGAGCACCTCCAGGATATGTAGGTTATGAAGAAGGTGGGCAATTAACCGAAAAAGTTAGAAGAAAACCGTACTCTGTAATTCTTTTAGATGAAATTGAAAAAGCACATCCAGATGTTTTTAACATGCTTTTACAAGTTTTAGATGACGGACATATAACTGACAGTCTTGGTAGAAAAATAGACTTTAGAAATACCATTATTATAATGACATCTAACATTGGAGCTCGTAAAGTAAAAGAGTTTGGTGCAGGAGTTGGCTTTGGTACCTCATCAAAAAAAGAACAAGAAGATGCACATGCAAAAAGTATCATTGAAGGCGCATTAAAAAAGTCATTTGCTCCTGAGTTTTTAAACCGTATTGATGACGTTATCATTTTCAACTCATTAGAAAGAGAAGATATTCATAAAATTATAGATATCGAGTTAGAAAAACTTTTAAGTCGTATTGCCGATTTAGGTTATAAATTAATTTTGAGTGAAAAAGCTAAAGACTATATAGCAAACAAAGGTTTTGATAAAAAATACGGAGCAAGGCCTTTAAAAAGAGCTATTCAAAAGTATATTGAAGATGCTTTAGCTGAAGAAATTGTAAATTCAAAGTTAGACGAAGGAGACACAATCTCAATGAATTTAGACGAGAAAAGCAATAAACTCATTATAAAGATAAAAAAAGGGGACAAACCTGAAGAGTCACGTACCGAAATAGAATAATTACAATTTTTAAAAGTTCCTAAATGCATTTATTTAGGAACTTAACTGTTAATTCATAAAAAAATAAAAGCTAAAATAATTGATATTCTATTAAATATTTTGTCAATTTCTTTGATAAAAAAGCTAAAAAAAGTAACTTCGGCGCCTTAATCCCTTATTTAACTAAACAACAAACCATGAAAAAATTAATATATTTTGCCCTTATAGGACTAACTATTACTTCATGTAAAGAAGAAAAACCTGTAAAAGATTATCTAATTTTATCAGGAAAAATTGAAAATTTTAAAAAGAGAGACGTGACCTTAACTGGTTTTAATTTCGATAAAAAAATAAAATTTGATAAAAAAACAGGGACATTTTCAGACACCATTAGAATTAAAGAAAGAGGATACTATACTTTATCCTTAAATAAAAAACCTATTAGTCTATATCTTTCTGACACTGTCGACACAAAAATAACAGGAGATTATAAAAAATTAAATGAATTTAAGTTCAAAGGAACCAACGCTAACATTAACCGTTATTTCATTCAAAAAAAGGAAAAATTTTCTGAAATTTTAGTAAACGCAAAGAATTTCTTCTCTTTAGAAGAAGAAGCTTTTTTAGATAAAATGGAAGAATATAAAGACGCCTTAACCGAGTTATCAATCGCTAATAATTTACCTTCTGAATTCTTAAAAAAAGAAGTAAAGAACATTGAATATGAATATTTAAGAAACTTAAGTAATTATCAAGATTATTATAGATATTTAAACGAAGAACAGGATTTTACTGTTTCTGAAGACTTTCCTGACCCTCTTGAAAACTTTAATTATAGCAGCAGTACTGATTATGTAAATTCATATTCTTATCGCAAAATATTAGAAACTCAATTAGATCTTATTGCTAGGGAAAAAGCTAAAGACGGAGGTGATCGTTTTTTATCTTATTTAGAAACTGTTCAAACAAAAGTCAAAGACACCATAGCTAAGAATGATTTATTATACAAAAACGCTAAAGATGGTATAACCCTTACATACAATTTAAAAGAGTTTTATAACAAGTTTATGGAATACTCTACCGATAAAATCCACAAAGAAAAAATATCTAAAACTTATAACATTTTAAAAACAACAGCTAAAGGGCAACCCGCTCCTAAATTTAAAGATTTTGAAAATTATGCTGGCGGAACAACTTCTCTAGATGACCTATTAGGTAAAGGAAAATATCTATACATTGATGTTTGGGCTACTTGGTGTGGTTTCTGTAAAAGAGAAATTCCTCTATTAAAAAAACTAGAAGAAGAGTATCACGGAAAGAACATAGAGTTTGTTAGTATTAGTGTTGATGATAAAAGTCAACATGAAAAGTGGAAGCAAACAATTGTTGACCGTGAAATGACAGGAATACAATTATTTAGTGGTAAAAAACAATCTGAATTAGAATGGGCCAAAAAATTCTTAATAAAAGGATTACCTAAATTCATAATCATCGACCCTGATGGAAACATCGTAAACCCTAATGCACCAGCACCATCTCAAGGTGAAAAATTAATAAACATTTTTGACAAATTAAATATCTAATTTGAAAACAAAAAACCGCCAATAGGCGGTTTTTTGTTTTTATATAACTAACTTAATTTAAAATCGATTATCTCCATCTAAAAGATCACCTAAGCCCCCTAAAACACTTCCCTCTCCTTTATCTCCTCTACCTGTTTGTGGTGCCATTGCTAATACACGTCCTGCTAATCTACTAAATGGTAAAGACTGAATATAGACTGTTCCTGGCCCTTGCAATTTTGCAAAAAACAAGCCTTCTCCTCCAAAAATAGTATTCTTAATTCCACCCACAAATTCAATATCATAATCTACATCTTGTGTAAAACCAACAATACAACCTGTATCAACTTTTAAAACCTCTCCTGCTTGCAAAACTTTTTTTGCCATTGTACCGCCAGCATGTACAAAACCGATACCATCACCTTCCATCTTTTGCATTATAAAACCTTCACCACCAAACAAACCTCTTCCTAAACGTTTAGAAAACTCTATTCCTATAGACACACCTTTTGCAGCACATAAAAAGGCATCTTTCTGACAAATAAACTTTCCCCCAAACTCAGATAAATCAATCGGAATTATTTTTCCTGGGTATGGTGAAGCAAATGAAACTTGTTTTTTTCCTTGACCATCATTTGTAAAAACAGTCATAAACAAACTTTCTCCAGTAAGAATTCTTTTTCCTGCCGAGAATATCTTACCTAATAACCCTTTTTCTTGATTAGAACCATCGCCAAAAATAGTATTCATTTTCACCTCAGCATCCATCATCATAAAACTTCCACTTTCTGCAACAACTCCTTCTTGCGGGTCTAATTCAATTTCTACATATTGCATTTCCTCTCCAAAAATGCGGTAATCTATTTCGTGTGCGTTCATAGTTTAATTATTAATATTCAATAATTAGACGTTAAAAACTCTCATTTGTTACGCTTTCACTTTTAAACTCCATTCAAATTCAAATTTAGACACAGAAATTCCGTCTTTATTTACGCCCTCTGAAGTTACCTGAACAGTTTGTCCCTCGCCTGTTACTACCGATTTTTGAATTGCTTCTTTTATCGCTATTCCATCATTACACACAAATACAATTCTACCTGTCGCTTTTTTAGTAAACGTCGCATTCATATTTGTAACCAACATTGATACCTTTTTATTTGATCTATCAATAGCTTGCATTACTAAAATGCCGGTAGTTAATTCTGCTGCCATACCTTGTACTGCCCAAAACATACTCTTAAAAGGGTTTTGATTAATCCATCTATGCTTTACTGTTACCATCGATTTCTCTTCTGTAATCGACTTTACTTTAATTCCGCATATATAAGCAGACGGTAATTTAAATAAGGTAAAAAAATTAATTTTTCGAGGTGTAAACTTCATTTTATCAGTATTTATGGGCAATTTACAGCTTTTTTATAAAACTTCACAAAAATAAAATATGTTAAATAAATGTTAATTAAAGTACTATGTATTGCATAATACCTTTTAAAAGAAATATATTTGCATAGTACAGTATTATATAAAATATTTAACCATGCAACAAAACAAAGAAAACACCAACGCTTTTTTAATACATATATCTGCATTCGCAGGATATTTATTTCCATTAGGTAGTATTATAACTCCTTTAGTTTTATGGCAAACTTTAAAAGATAAAAGCAATTTTTTAGATGAGCATGGAAAAGAAGCTGTAAACTTTAACATTAGCTTTGGCTTGTATATATTTATATTAAGTGCTTCATTCTTCTCTTTCTTTTTCGGAAGTTTTTTAGATATTTTTAACGGAATAGATATTGACTTTGGAGGACATCATTCATACAATGGCTTTTTTAGCTTTATTGGAATCGCCTCTTTAGTAAGTGTTATTTCACTTATTAAAATAGCTTTAATAATTATAGCTGCCATGAAAGCCAATAAAGGAGAAGAATATAAATATCCTTTTACAATTAATTTTATAAAATAACCTCATAAACCGCATTATATGAAGATAGAAAATACAAAAGCACAAATGCGTAAAGGTGTTTTAGAATACTGCATTTTATCAATTTTACAAAATGGTGATGCTTATACTTCTGAAATACTTTCAACATTAAAAAGTGCAGAAATGATTGTGGTTGAAGGAACTATTTATCCGCTACTAACCCGCTTAAAAAATGCAGGATTACTAAGCTATAGATGGGAAGAATCAACCTCTGGACCTCCAAGAAAATATTACGTTTTAACAGAAAATGGCGGAATGTTTTTAAAAGAATTAAACAAAACCTGGAGTAATTTAGTAAACGCAGTAAACCTAGTAACAAGTACAAAATCAACTAACAATGAATAAGACAATAAATATAAACTTAGGTGGATTCTTCTTTCATATAGATGAAATTGCTTATCAAAAATTAAAACGTTATTTAGAAGCCATTTCGCGTTCTTTAAGTGATGATCCGCAGGGAAAGGATGAAATTATTTCAGATATTGAAGCACGTATTAGCGAACTTTTATCTGAACGTATTACCGATGCTCGTCAAGTAATAAATGAAAACGACATTGAAGAGGTTATCACTATAATGGGTCAACCAGAAGATTATGCTGAAGCTGAAGGCTCATACAATGAAGAAACCTCATATAAAAACCGAAAAAGAAACCAATCTTCAAAAAAATTATTTAGAGATGGAGATGATAAATTTTTAGGTGGTGTTTGTGCTGGTATTGCACATTATTTTAATATTGATGTTATTTGGATTCGCATTGCTTTTATCGTTTTAGTTGCTTCTGGATTTTCTCCTTTAGCTTATGTTATTTTATGGGTGCTATTACCTGAAGCAATAACAACTTCTGAAAAATTACAAATGGAAGGTGAAGCTGTAAATATTGATAACATCGAAAAAAAAATTCGTGACGAGTTTGAATCTTTTTCAACAAAAATAAAAGATGGAGCAACAGGAATTTCAGAGAAAATTTCGAGTGCCGATTACGAAAAAATGCGAGCGCAAACAAAATCAGGTTTTCAAGATTTCATAGATACTATGGGTAAAATATTGCTAACCCTTTTTAAAGTTTTTGGTAAATTTATCGGAATACTATTAATTTTTATTGCTGGTATTACCATTATATCATTGCTTTTAGGTATATTTTCAATAGGTAGTTTAGAGTTTTTAAATGTTGATAGTGATTTTGTGCATTATCCTCCATTTTTTTACGATGCTACTTTACCTAAATGGCTATTATCTACTGCATTATTTGTTTTAATAGGAATTCCGTTTATCGTATTATTTATTTTAGGATTACGAATACTATCACCTAATATTAAAAAATTAAGCACCGCTGCTATTTTAACATTATTAGGAATTTGGTTAGTATCTTTATTAGCTGTTGCTTTTTCAGGTATCGAATACGCAACAACACACGCGTATAACGGCACAAACGTAAGCAAACATAGTATTAACTACATTAAAGAAGAACCTTTAAAAATTAGAGTTGTTAATAATGATAACATTCATTATAATCATAATTTACGTAACAGAAATAATGCAATATCAGTTTATATTAACAATAAAGAGTTAAAATACTCAAACGATATAAATATTGACGTTCGTAAAAGCGAAACTAACAACGCTTATATAGAAATTAAAAAAACATCAGAAGGCAGAAAACGTAATAATGCCAATGATAATGCTAAGGCAATTCAGTACAATTTTAAAACAGCAAAAAACACCATAGTTTTTGATGCTTTCTTTTTAAGTGAATATAAAAATATTTGGAAAGATGAAGAAATTAAAGCTACCGTATTTATACCTGAAGGAACCATAGTTTATTTTGAAAATTCTTCACGTAGATTTTTAGACGATGTTAAAAATACAAATAATATTTACGACCGCGATATGGCTAACCATTATTTCAAAATGACCTCAAAAGGTTTTGAATGTACTGATTGCTCTATTAATGAAACCGATACTAATAATTGGGATTCGGATAACGATGATGAGATTAGTTTTATGTTTAACAGCACCATAAATGAGGTGAAATCAGAACTTATTATCACAAAAGAAACCACCAGAAACGAATTAAAAAAATTAGCTCGCTGGTTTAAAGACCGCAAAAATATTGATATTGATTTTTCAGAATCAAGCTTTTATGATAACGGAAAGATAAAAACATACTCCTTAAAAGTTGATTGTAATGATGGTTTTAAAGGAAAAACAAAAAAGCTTACAAAAAGTATAATTGTTGGTAATAGAAAACATGGTTTTACAAGAAGTTATAACGAAAATGATTCTATAACCTTTAAAATTTGGTAAATTAAAATTATGGGAACTATTTTTGATTTTTTCTTTAAAGGTAATTTTTTTCTAAAACTCATTACCCTTTTGTATACGTTATTATTTAGTTGGATAACCAACGGACAAGTGCATGAAATTCCTAATTACAAAGCTGTAGACATTGGGTTACACAATGAAATTGTAAAAATGGACAGTATTTATTTTACCGCATACAATACTTGTGACATGAAAACCCAAGCAAATTTTTATGATAAAGATTTAGAATTTTTTCATGACAAGGCAGGTTTATCAACATCTAAAGAAAATCTTTTAAAAGCTTTAGAAAAAAACATTTGTGGTAAAGTAACCCGAACTTTAGTAAAAGGAAGTATTGAAGTTTATCCGATAAAAAATTACGGAGCCATACAAATTGGTTATCATAAATTTTATAATAATCAACAACCAAACGAAAAATCAGTTCCTAGTAAATTTATTGTAATTTGGAAACAAGAAAACAAACAATGGAAAATAACAAAAGTTATTAGCCTACATTAAAATATAGTTAACCCTAAAAAAATTAGGTCATTTGTTATAGCTAACTCCAATGATACTAATACTTGGTTTTATTAAGCCAAAGCTTTATTGCTTTTGGCTTTTTTATGCTATTTACAAAAAACACAACTTATTAAAAAACTAATTTATACTTATCCTAAATAAAAAAAGCTATTCTTTTAAAATTATAGTTACATTTGATCCCAATAAGTTCTTTACATACTTCATCAACCGGAAAGGTTTTACTTAGCTGTAGATTAATAGGGAATCGTGTGCAAATCACGAACTGTCGCGCAACTGTAAGTAACACACCAAAGGTTTTATTACTAAAAATCCACTGTTTTTTAATTAAAATGGGAAGGAAAATAAAACTGTTACAAGTCAGGAGACCTGCCTATTCCGAATTGACAATGCTTTCGCGATTTGAAGCTTTTAGTCAGACAGATGCATCTTTTACAAGCCAACTACTTGAATAGGATAGTTATGCCTTGTTTGCTCCTAAATGCATTTTCTTTCTTAATTTTTCTCTCAAAAAAGCATTGCGAAGTGCTTAAAAAAGAGCTTTTAACTAATTTATTAATCATTTAAAGTTAAAAGAAAATGCAAACGCACAATCTTGGCTATCCGCGAATTGGTAGCAACAGAGAACTCAAAAAAGCCTGCGAGCAATATTGGTCAGGCAAAATTTTAGCAGATGAATTGCTAAACGTAGGAAAAAATCTTACCATTAAAAATTGGAAAACTCAACAAAAAGCAGGAATCGATTTAATTCCTTGTAATGATTTTTCTTATTATGATCAAGTTTTAGACATGTCGTTAACCGTTGGTGCTATTCCAAAACGATACAATGAAATAGCTTTAAAAAAATCGACTAATGAACTCGATTTATACTTTGCCATGGCAAGAGGGTATCAAAAAGATGGTATTGATATTACTGCTATGGAGATGACCAAATGGTTTGATACCAACTACCATTACATAGTTCCTGAATTTTATAAAAATCAAGAATTTAAACTTTTTTCAAACAAAATCATCAACGAATTTGTAGGAGCAAAACAAGTTGGTATAAACGCTAAACCTGTAATTATTGGACTAGTTTCGTATTTACTTTTAGGAAAAGAAAAAGAAGAAAATTTTGACAAACTCGATATAGTTGAAAATCTTTTACCTGTATACATTAACATCTTAAAAGAATTATCCGCAAAAGGTGCCGAATGGATTCAATTTGATGAGCCTTTTTTAGCATTAGATATTAATGAAAAAACAAAAAAAGCGTATCAACATGTTTACGCAACGTTAAAAAATGAGTTTCCTAAATTAAAAATATTGGTAGCCACTTATTTTGATGGTTTAAAGAACAATGTATCCTTAGCAACCTCATTACCTGTATGTGCTTTACATATTGATCTAGTTCGTAACCCTGAGCAATTAGCCGATGTTTTAAATACATTCCCTGAACAGTTAAGCTTATCTTTAGGTGTTGTTGATGGTAGAAATATATGGAAAAATGATTTCGAAAAATCGCTATCTTTCATCAAAAAAGCGATTGATAAAATTGGAGAAGATCGTGTATTAATTGCTCCATCTTGCTCACTTTTACATACTCCATGTGATTTAGATTTAGAAACTGATGAAAAAACTTTATCATCAGAAATTAAACAATGGATGGCTTTTGCTAAACAAAAAATAAGTGAAGTTGTAGTTTTAAAAACATTAAGCGCTAAAAATGTAAGTAAGGAAGCTAAAATTAAATTAGCAGCTAATAAAGAAGTTATAAAAAACCGCGCCACCTCTAAACTTATCCACAACACAAAAGTAAAAGATAGAGTAAATGCAATAACATTAAAAGACGCTACAAGAAATAATCCTTTTTCTGTTCGTAAAATATCACAGAAAAAAACACTAAACTTACCTTTGTTTCCAACCACAACTATTGGTTCTTTTCCGCAAACAAAAGAAGTTAGAAGTTGGAGGGCTCGATTTAAAAAAGGTGAACTTTCTAATTCAGAATACAATGCTTTACTAAAAAAAGAAACCGAAAAATCCATTCGCTGGCAAGAAGAAATTGATATTGACGTGCTAGTTCATGGAGAGTTTGAACGTAATGATATGGTAGAGTATTTTGGTGAACAATTGGCTGGTTTACTTTTACAAAAAAAGGCTGGGTACAAAGTTATGGTAGTAGGTGTGTGAAACCTCCAATTATTTACGGAGACGTGCACAGACCTAATCCAATGACTGTTTATTGGACTAACTTTGCCCAATCTTTAACAAAAAAATTGGTAAAAGGAATGTTAACAGGACCTGTTACCATTTTACAATGGTCTTTTGTTCGTAACGACCAACCTCGCAACATAACCTGTAACCAAATAGCTTTAGCAATTAGAGATGAAGTGATTGATTTAGAAAAAGCAGGCATCAATATTATTCAAATTGATGAACCTGCAATTAGAGAAGGTTTGCCTTTGCGAAAAAAAGAATGGCAAAACTATTTACAATGGGCAGTAAATGCTTTTAAAATATCAGCTAGTGGCGTAAAGGATGAGACTCAAATTCACACCCATATGTGCTATTCTGAATTTAATGATATTATTAAAAATATTTCAGACATGGATGCTGACGTAATAACCATTGAATGCTCTCGTTCGCAAATGGAGTTATTAGATGCTTTTGCTGATTTTAAATATCCAAACGAAATTGGTCCAGGTGTTTATGATATTCACTCTCCAAGAATTCCATCAAAAAAAGAAATGGTACTACTTTTAGAAAAAGCAAAAAAAGTTATTCCTGGAGATCAATTATGGGTAAATCCAGATTGCGGTTTAAAAACACGTCATTGGGATGAAACTAAAAAAGCTTTAATTGAAATGGTTGCTGCCGCAAAAGAAGCACAATTAAATTATCACAGTAAATAATCCCTGCCCAAGGTGCAAACCCATCCCCAAAACTAGTGCACCTTGGGTTATTTATATATTAAAATGACTTTTAACGAAAAAATTAAAAAATCAGAAACACGTATTTTTAAAGCTGTTTTTCCTAGCACCACAAATCATTACGATACTCTTTTTGGAGGCACTGCATTACATCTTATGGATGAAGTTGCTTTTATTACCGCAACCCGTTTTAGTCGGCAAAAAATGGTAACGGTTAGTAGTGATAAAATTGATTTTAAAAAACCTATTCCCGCCGGAACGATTATAGAATTAATTGGTACTGTTATTCACGTAGGAAACACCAGCTTAAAAGTAAACGTAGCTATTTATATTGAGCAAATGTATAGTAAGCAAAGAGAAAAAGCTATAGAAGGATCATTTACATTTGTAGCTATTGATACGGATAAAAAACCCATTTCTATAAATTATTAACTTTTCACAAAAAAAACTCACTTTATAAAGTGAGTTTTTTTGTTATTTAAGCGACTCCTAAAATTCTTTGTAACGGAATAATAGTGGCTTGTTTTAAGATTACCGATTTATCAGTTAATCCCCAAATGGTAGTTTCAACCATTTTTAAACCTGTATCATCTACAAAAGTTATTTTTACTTTTTCTTTTTCTAAATTACCAAGTGCCAAAGCTCTTTTTAAATCTAAAATTCGATTAAGTCTTTCTTCTTTTCTTCCTAAAACTTCATTTTTTGAAAAAGTTAAAAATTTAATACACTCTTTTTCAATCACTTTAATATCATTAATTGTATTCATATAATTGGGGGTTTTATAGGTTACATAACTCATTACTTAAAATTATGCTTTTAGCACAAAAACAAATAATATTTTGTGAATATACACGTTTTAACTAAAAAAAACAACACAAATACCTATTTTTAAACCCATAAAAACACAAAACACACAACATCTACTTTTGATAAAACGCGTTATACATTTTAAGTATCTTACCCTTATTCGTTTTCTTTAAATCTATTTTATTATTTTTATCTAATGAAACAGCTTTTTTACTTACTAATACTATCATCATACATTGTAAACGCTCAAAAACTCCCAAAAGGTTTTTCTTATATAAACGATATTGCACCTAGTATTCAGCAAGAACTAAGATACTGTTCAAACAACAATTTTATTGGCACCTCCATAAATGGCTATCAAGAAAGCAAACTTATCATTACTACAGTAGCTGCTAATGCTTTAAAAAAAGTACAAAATGAACTTGTAAAAAAAGGTTTAAGCCTTAAAGTTTTTGATGCTTACCGCCCGCAAACTGCTGTTAATCATTTTGTAAAATGGGCACGTGTTATTAACGACACCTTAAAAAAACAAGAGTACTACCCTACTATAAACAAACGTCATTTATTTAAAAAAGGATATATTTCATCTAGGTCTGGCCATTCTAGAGGAAGTACTGTCGACTTAACTATAGTTAATATAAAAACAAATAAAGAATTAGATATGGGAAGTCCGTTTGATTTTTTTGGTGTATCATCTCATGTTGCTTACCCTAAATTAACCAATCATCAGAAAAAAAACAGACAGTTATTGCAAACAATAATGAATAAAAATAATTTTAGGTCATATAGTAAAGAATGGTGGCATTTTACTTTGCGTCACGAACCTTTTCCTAAAACTTATTTTAGCTTTCCTGTTAAATAAACTATTTATATTTTTTATTTCAACAAACTAATTTTTAACGCTTTGTTTAGAAAAACAAAAAACATCGGCATTATATTTGCTCATATTTATTTTGATATGAAAAAAAGCTTAAATTATTTTTTATTTATATGTGTACTTTGTGTAAACTCTTATGGTTTTGCACAACTAGATAGTGGTTTTGGAAATAAAAAAAGTAATAACACATCCTTTGGTATTGTATCTTCTTCATCAAAAGATGTAAAAAAACCTAAATCATTAGATTTTAAAAATAATAATGGTTTTAAAAACGCTCATAGAGAAGAACAAAAAAAAATTAAAAAAAAACAAGCTGAAAGTAATTTTGAGAACAAAGGTATTTTAACCAAAGCTAAAATAGCTGAACAACAATACTTAAAATCTTTTCAAAAAATAAATGGACTATACAACTACCCTGTTATCGATCAAGATTTAGGTAGTTTTAGCACAAAATCTAAAAATGTAAATATTATTTGTCGTGATTTTCAATATCCAGACGGAGATAAAGTAATGATTCTTGTAAATAATATTCCAGTAGTTAGTAGTGTAACCCTTAAACAAAATTATCAATCCTTTAATATTCCTTTAGATGATGGAATAAATACAATAGATATTATAGCCCTAAACCAAGGTTCGTCTGGACCCAACACTGCGGGTTTTAAGATTTTTAATGATGCCGGAATGGTAATCTCATCTAATCAATGGAATTTAGCTACAGGAGCCAAAGCTTCAATTATTATAGCTAAAGAAAAGAAATAATATTAGAAGTTTTAACTTTATAAAAAGCTAGCAATAATTTTTCAAAAGAACTTTTTTAAAATTACCAAAAACTACTTACTTTTGTAGTTACGTTTTACAACAATAAAAACAAACAAACTTTAAATAAACAACTAATATATAATGAATAAAATAACCAAAGAAACCTATATCAATTGGTATAGAGACATGCTATTTTGGAGAAAGTTTGAAGATAAACTAGCAGCTGTTTACATTCAACAAAAAGTAAGAGGTTTTTTACACTTATATAACGGTCAAGAGGCTGTTTTAGCAGGTTCATTGCATGCAATGGATTTAACTAAAGACAAAATGATTACCGCATATCGTAACCACGTACAACCAATTGGTATGGGTGAAGATCCTAAACGTGTAATGGCAGAATTATATGGTAAAGTTACTGGTACCTCTAAAGGTATGGGTGGGTCTATGCATATTTTTTCTAAAGAACACCGTTTTTATGGAGGTCACGGAATTGTAGGTGGTCAAATTCCATTAGGAGCAGGATTAGCTTTTGGTGACAAATTTAAAGGTAATGATGCAGTAACTTTATGTTATTTTGGTGATGGAGCTGCGCGTCAGGGTTCTTTACATGAAACTTTTAACATGGCAATGAACTGGAAATTACCAGTGATTTTTATTGTTGAAAACAACGGTTACGCAATGGGAACTTCTGTTGAAAGAACTGCAAACCACACAGATATTTGGAAACTTGGTTTAGGATACGAAATGCCTTGTGGTCCAGTTGACGGAATGAACCCTATTAAAGTTGCCGAGGCTGTTGATGAAGCTATCCAAAGAGCTCGTCGTGGCGAAGGACCAACTTTCTTAGAAATGAAAACATACCGTTATAGAGGTCACTCAATGTCTGATGCACAACACTATCGTACAAAAGACGAAGTTGAGGAATACAAAAAAATTGATCCTATTACACAAGTTTTAGACATCATTAAAGAAAATAAATATGCTTCTGAAGATGAAATTGAAGCTATAAAACAAGAAGTAAAAGATTCAGTAAAAGAATGCGAAAAATTTGCTGAAGACTCTCCATATCCAGAATTAAATCAATTACATGATATGGTATACGAACAAGAAGATTATCCATTTATAAAATCTAAGTAAACCATGGCTATAATTATAAACATGCCTCGCTTAAGCGACACGATGGAAGAAGGAGTGGTAGCTTCTTGGTTAAAAAAAGTAGGCGATAAAGTTGAAGAAGGTGATATTTTAGCCGAAATCGAAACTGATAAAGCTACGATGGAATTTGAATCTTTTAACGAAGGTACTTTGCTACATATCGGTGTGCAAGAAGGTGAAACATCTCCGGTAGATACGTTATTAGCCATTATTGGTGAAGAAGGTGAAGATATTTCTGCTCTATTAAGCGGAGCAACTGCAACCGAAACTACAGAAAAACCGAAACCTGAAACAACCAACAACCAAACTACAACACAAAACGATACTGTAGCAATGCCAGAAGGAGCAACTGTTATTAACATGCCTCGTTTAAGTGATACTATGGAAGAAGGAACCGTAGCTTCTTGGTTAAAAAAAGTAGGTGATAAAGTTGAAGAAGGTGATATTTTAGCGGAAATTGAAACTGATAAAGCTACGATGGAATTCGAATCTTTTAACGAAGGTGTTTTATTACACATCGGTGTTGAAGAAGGAAAAACCGCACCCGTAGATAGTTTACTTGCCGTTATTGGTAAAGAAGGAACAGATGTAGCTACTGTATTAGCCGCTCAAAGCTCAGGAAGCAACATTGCTGCTAATACATCTAAAGAAGAAGAAGAAAACAAACCAACTCCTAATAAAGAAGAGGTTAAAGCTGAAACTGTAACAACTAATTCTTCAGGAGGAAGAATATTTGCTTCTCCTTTAGCTAAAAAAATAGCAAAAGATAAAGGAATTAATTTAGCAAATATTAACGGCTCTGGTGAAAACGGACGTATTATTAAAAAAGATGTAGAAAACTATACTCCAGCTACAAAAACTGCTACAACGCAAGCTGTTTCTAGCACCACTTCTAATGATGCCTCTACAACCGTAACTAATTTTGCAATTGCTGGAGAAGAAAACACTTCGGAGGTTAAAAACTCTCAAATGCGTAAGGCTATCGCTAAAGCATTAGGAAACTCTAAATTCTCTGCTCCTCATTTCTACTTAAATATTGAAGTAGATATGGATAATGCAATGGCTTCTCGTAAAACAATCAATGCGATTCCTGATATAAAAGTATCATTTAACGATATGGTTGTAAAAGCTTGTGCTATGGCATTAAAAAAGCATCCAAATGTAAATACTAGCTGGACAGATAATAACACGTTATTTCATAGTCACATCCATATTGGTGTTGCTGTAGCTGTTGATGAAGGCTTAGTTGTACCGGTAGTAAAACATACTGATGCTTTAAGCTTAACTCAAATCGGAGCTTCGGTTCGTGATTTAGCAGGCAAAGCAAGACACAAGAAAATTACACCAGCTGAAATGCAAGGAAGTACTTTTACGGTTTCTAACCTAGGAATGTTTGGTATTGAAAGTTTTACATCAATCATTAATCAACCTAATTCAGCAATTTTATCGGTTGGAGCAATTGTGCAAAAACCAGTTGTTAAAAACGGAGAAATTGTAGTTGGTAATACCATGAAGTTAACTTTAGCCTGCGACCACAGAACCGTTGATGGTGCAGTTGGAGCTCAGTTTTTACAAACACTAAAAACTTATATTGAAAACCCTGTTACTATGTTAGCATAGTTTTTAAAATAACACTCTATAAAAAAAGCTCGCAAATTGCGAGCTTTTTTTATTTAAATCAATGCTTTTTTAGCTTGCACTATATGTCGTTCATTATGATGAATAACAAAACGTAAAGTATCACCTAGTTTAAATTTCACTAAAGGCAAAGTAGTTTTTGTTTTTATTTTATCTACGTTTTTATTTTTAGCAACCTCTAATAAGTCTAGTAATTCTTCTTGAAGCGCTATAAAATCAAGCAATACTTTTTCTTTATTTAATTTTGAATTATTAGGGTTTTTACTTTTAAAAGTATTCATTGTTGTCATTCCCTCTTTAGGCAACATATCATTGGCAAATTTATTACCTAAAAAACCGCTTTTAAAAGTCTCAGAAAAAGGTAATGATGATGCGATCATTTTTTTATTGATCTCAATATTATAAAAAAATGCATATCTATTTAAATGCTCTAAACATTCTAAAACACTCCATGATTTAGATGATTGTTTATGCTGTAATTTTTCACCAGAAACTTCTACTAATTTTTTTGCATAATTAATATGCGATGTAGTCATCAATATTAAATCTTTAATTACTTCACTACTATTATAAACCATAATTTTATTTTTTTTCAAAATTAAAATGCATCTTAAATATAAAACTTGATTTAAATCAATACTTTTTGATAATTCTAGACAAGGTTTCTGGCGTCATTCTTAAATAAGAAGCAATATACTTTTGAGGTATTTCCTGAAATAACTGTGGACTCCTCTTAAACACTCTTTCAAATCTTTTTTGAGGAGAATTAATAATTAAATCATTTTCACGCTCTATTTGCTGATACACAAATTCCTGTAAAAGTGTTTGCCATATTTGTTGATTTTCTTTAGATGCGTTTATACACTTTAAATAATTTTCTTTTGAAATCACCTTAAGTGTACATTTTTTTATTGCTTGTATATAAAAAACAGTTGGAATATCTTTTAAAAACGAATCTAATGCTGTTATAAATGAGTTTTTATAACCAAAACGAATAGTATGTTCTTCAACGTCACTTTCAACAAACACTCGTAAACTTCCGTCAACTACAAAATACATATTGGTATTTACATCACCAGGAACAGCTATAAAATCGTTTCTTTTCAGGTCAATTTCTTGCTCCCAAAAAGGTAACAACGCCGCATATAACTGTTCAAGTAAATTCATAAATAAACGCTATATTCTCCTTGTTTTATTCAATAAATAAAAATCAGCTAAAACCAATGCCGTTAAAGCTTCAACAATTGGTACAGCTCTTGGAACCACACATGGATCATGACGACCTTTACCCATAATCTGGGTAAGGTCACCTTCTGAATTAATCGTTTGTTGATTTTGCATAATTGTAGCCACTGGCTTAAAAGCTACTCTAAAATACACATCCATTCCGTTTGAAATTCCTCCTTGAATTCCTCCCGACAAATTTGATTGTGTAGTTCCATCTTCATTAAAAACATCATTATGCTCAGACCCTTGCATTTTTGCACCACAAAAACCACTTCCAAACTCAAAACCTTTTACAGCATTTATTGATAACATTGCTTTACCAAGCTCAGCATGTAATTTATTAAAAATAGGCTCACCTAAACCAACTGGCATATTTTGAGCTACACAAGTTATGGTACCTCCAATAGTATCACCAGCTTTTTTAATTTCTTTAATTTTAGCGATCATTTTTTCTGCGGATGCATCATCAGGACAACGAACGATATTATCTTCAATTTTAGAAAAATCTACTTCCTGATAAGGTTTCATCATAAAAACATCACCTACTGATGATGTAAATGCGTTTATATTAATATGTTTAATTAATTGTTTTGCTAAAGCACCAGCAACTACCCAATTGGCAGTTTCACGAGCAGATGTTCTACCTCCTCCTCTATGATCTCTTACACCATATTTTTTATCATATGTATAATCGGCATGTGAAGGGCGATATACATTTGTATTATGATTATAATCTTTACTTTTTTGATTGGTGTTTTTAATTTGAAAACCAATAGAAGCTCCTGTTGTTTTACCTTCAAAAATTCCTGATAAAAACTCAACCGTATCTGGTTCCTTACGTTGCGTTACAATTTTAGATTGTCCAGGTTTACGACGATCTAATTCTTTTTGAATTGCTATTAAGTCAACATCTACTCCTGCAGGAAAACCATCTATAACTCCTCCAATTGCAATTCCGTGCGACTCACCAAAAGTGGTCAATTTTAAAATATTTCCAAACGAATTAAACATACTTTCACTATTTTAAACGAAAGTAATTTATTTACAATAAAAACTATCACTTTTACATGATAATTACATGATTTTAAAACCAACATTTACTTAGAACAATAAGCAAATGTTATTTTATTATAGATAAAAAAACATGAAAGGAGATTTACAGAAAATAAATTTATTTTTATTTCAAACATAACTACCTGATAAAAAAACAATTACACTGCAAACCCTTTATTTACGGTAAATTTTAATAAAAAAAAGTGTCATTTTTTTTTTAGAAGTGAAAAATGGTTGTATATTTGCACCCGCAATCAGGGATTACTTGATAGCATGCCTGGAGAAATGGCAGAGTGGTCGAATGCGGCGGTCTTGAAAACCGTTGTCTGTAACAGGACCGGGGGTTCGAATCCCTCTTTCTCCGCAAAGCCGAAGCTAACGCTTCGGCTTTTTTTTAGGGGATTATTAAAGAAAAAAAGCTTACAGATGTAAGCTTTTTTCTATTTTATAAATACCTATACTACAAAAATAGCCATTCAACTTATTAAAATTGAATGGCTATATAGATTAAAACTCTTAAACTAATTAAATATCTTTTTTACTAAAAATTGATATAACTTAAATGCTGAATAACCTATTATTATTCCATTTACAAAACCCACTAATATATCTATAGGAAAATGCACTCCTAAATACAATCTACTATACGCAAATATTAAAGGAAAAAACACCAAAAACTTAACCCATTCAATATGTTTTTTTAAGAGCATAATCAAATACACTGATACTACTGTAGATGTAGTAGCATGCCCAGAGGCAAAACTATAACTCTGTGGTCTTATTAAAGTTCTTAACAACTCTTTTATCTCTGGATCATTATTTGGTCTTAACCTTTCAAAAACACCTCTTATAACGTTTGTAAGTTGATCTGAAAAAGCAACCAATACAGCTATAAATAACATCGTAAACAGTCCTTTTTTCCATCCTAAATACTTAAACACTAAAAACAGCATTAATAAAAATAATGGTGTCCAACTAAATTGATTGGTTATTACCAACCAAAACCCATCCCATTGCTCGCTTCCTAAATTATTTAAATAAATAAGAAGCTCTTTATCTTTTTGTATAATTCTTTCTATCAAACTATTTTCCTACTTTTAATACTTCTACTTCAAAAACTAAATCTGACTTTCCTAAAATTGGCCCTAAACCTTCTTCTCCATACCCTAAGTAATAAGGAATAAAGAATATTGACTTATCACCTTCTCGCATTGTTTTTACACCTTCTTTCCAACCTGGAATTAAAGGTAATTCAGAATTATTTATTGTAAATACAAAAGGTTCTTTTTTATCAAGACTTGACGCTACTTTTTTTCCACTATCTAAATACAATGTATAATGAACTGTGGTAGATAATGCCGGATTTACTTTTTTGCCATTTCCTTTTTGCAATTGCAATACTTTTAAACCCGAATCTGTTGCAATTGCATTTTTAATCCCTTTATCTTCCTGAAATTTACGTTTTGCTTCCGCTATTACTCTTTCACGCTCTGCTTTTCTTTCTTCTTCTTTTGACAACTCATATTCAAATACAGTGGCTGCTTTAAATTTTTTAGCCTCGCTACCAACTCTAATTATATTAACTTCTTTAATATAATCGTTTTTCTGAATTACATCAACAATGTTTTGACCAATTAAAACTTTTCCAAAAACTGAATGCATACCATCTAACCAAGGAGTTTCTTTATGAGTTATAAAGAACTGACTAGAATTTGTTGCTTTACCTGAATTTGCCATCGATAAAACCCCTGCACTATCGTGCTTATAAATCAATTCTCCGTTCTCATCCATAGGAAATTCATCTCCAAACCTATACCCAGCATTACCTGCTCCGGTACCTGTTATATCTCCTCCTTGAATCATAAAATCTTTAATTACCCTATGAAACTTCGTACTATTGTAATAAGGTTTCCCTTTTAAAGAATCTGTCATTTTAGGGTTATCACCTTCAGCTAATGACACAAAGTTTGCCACCGTCATCGGCACTTCTTTTTCATGCAACTTTATTAAAACATCTCCTTTATTTGTTTGAATATCTGCATATAAACCGTTTTCTAAATCTGGGTATTTCACCGATTTACATGCTGAAAACAACACAACAATTGCTATTAAAATTTTATAAATTTTCATTCACTTATATTTTTAGATTCTCTTATAAACAATTAGTTAGGTTAACACAATGTGTTAACCTAACTAATTATTTATTATTTATATTTTTATTACTTAACTTCAAGCAATTCTACTTCAAAGACTAAAGCTGAAAAAGGTTTAATTTTTGCACCTCTTTGCTGTGCTCCGTAAGCCAAATCTTGAGGAATAAAAAACTTAAATTTAGCACCTGGCTTCATCAATTGCAACCCTTCTGTCCAACCTTTAATAACTTGGTTTACTCCAAACTCTGTTGGTTCTCCTCTATCAACAGAACTATCAAAAACAGTTCCGTCTGTTAATGTACCATGGTAATGAACTTTAACACGTGAAGTAGCCGTTGGCGCATCTCCCTTTCCTTCTTTTAAAACAATATATTGTAAACCAGAAGCTGTAGTTTTTACACCGTCTTTTACTTTATTATCTGCTAAAAATTTTTCTCCTTCTTTTTTATATTCTCCAAACTCAGCTTCAGCTTTTTTTGCTTGTGCTTCTTGTTGTTCTTTCATTTTTTCTTGTTGTTGCTTTTGAAAAAAAGTTCTTAAGATATTATTAATATCTTTAGATTCAACTAAAAGGTTGGTAGAATCCATTCCGTTTTTAAATCCTTGCACAAATAAATCTTGATCTAAATCTTCAAAATTCATTTTAATTTTATTTGCCATATCTAAACCTAAACTATAGCTTACTGAATCTACTTCTGTTGCTAATGAACTTTTTGTTTTAAATTGGCTATTACCACATGATACAATTGATAAGGTTACAACTGCTACTGCTAAAAATTTAGTTAATTTCATTTTTATTTATTTGTTATTTAATTTCGATTAATGTTACGGTACTTTGTATTGGTTGATTTACTTTTATTTGATTTCCATCTCCAGTTACTCCAAAAGCACTATATGACGGAATTACAAATGTAACTGTTTCTCCTTTTTTCATCAACTTTATTCCTTCTTGTAATGCCGGAATAAAATCTTCTTTATCTATTTTATAATTTCTTTCTTGCTTTGGATAAATAATATTTCCTGCAATATCTGAAATATCATAAGAAATTAAAACAATATTATCAGTTTTTGGCTTCTGGCTATTTACAGAGTCTTTAACAATATATCTATACCAAAATCCGTTTTCAGAAACGTTATACTTATTTATAGTATCTTTAGCTATCCAATTTTCTAAACGTCTTTTTTCTAAAGCATTTAATTTTTTATTCTTTTTAATTACTTCATTATAAAAATTAACGGTTCCTTGTTTTTTAGGTCTTCTTGCTTCAGGTTCTTTACACGAAACCAACCCTAAAAACATTGATAATAAAAAAACAACTTTAAACTTCATAAGACACTTCTAATTCTTTTTGATATTTAGGTAATAACGCTGTAAATGTTGCAATCGTATCTTCCATCGACTCTAAACTTTTACCACCAGCTGCATTATCATGCCCACCACCATTAAAATGATTTCTAGCAAATTGATTTACAGAAAAACTTCCTTTACTACGAAGTGACATTTTAATAATACCTTGCTCTTTATCTTCAATAAAAATAGCAGCAAACACAATTCCTTTTAAAGAAAGGGCATAGTTTACAACACCCTCTGTGTCTCCTTTTTCGTAATTGAATTTTTTCTTTTCTGCTTCTGATAAAGTTATAAATGCTGTTTTATATGCTGGTAATAACTTCATATTACTCAACGCTTGTCCTAACAATAACAAACGACTATATGAATTTGCATCTAACACATTGCTATGAATCTTATCATTTTCTGCACCTTTATCAATTAAATCTGCAATAATACGATGCGTGGTACTTGTGGTTGATCTAAAACGAAAAGATCCAGTATCCGTCATAATGCCAGTATACAAACAAGTAGCTATGTTTTTGTCAATCAAAGCAACATCTCCCATCATTTCAATAAAATTATACACCATTTGACAGGTTGATGACATGGTGGTATCAGAGTACATATATTCAAAATCATCGGGTTGTTGATGATGATCTATCAATGCAAAATCATTTGTATACTGCTCTAATGTGTTTTGCATATCGCTACCAACTCTGTGCAAGGCATTAAAATCTAACAAAAAAACTATTTCTGAGTTTTTTAATGATCGTACACTTTGTTTATTTTGACGATCAAATCGATATACGGTTTCAGAACCTGGTATCCAATGTAAAAAATCAGGATATTCATTAGGCATTACAACCTGAACGGTATGTCCTTTTTTATCTAAATAATGCTTTAACCCTAAGGTTGAACCTACTGCATCTCCATCAGGGTTTCTATGACCTATAACTACAATGTTTTTAGGTTTTGATAAAAATTCTTTAAGTTCTGTAAATTGTTTTAAAATCATAAGTGGCGAATATACAATTAAATTAAAAAAATTATGTAATTTCGCGCCGATTTGTGCGAGGTGCGCACTTACATTTTTTATTTACTTTATTTATAGAAATTTATAGCAATGGCAACAAATAGAACTTTTACAATGATTAAACCAGATGGTGTTGAAAACGGACACACTGGTGCTATTTTAGACAAAATTAATGCTGCTGGTTTTAGAATCGTAGCAATGAAGAAAACTCAAATGACTAAGCGTGATGCTGAAGCTTTTTATGCTGTGCACAACGAACGTCCATTTTTTGGTGAATTAGTTGAGTTTATGACTCGCGGACCAATTATTGCTGCAATTTTAGAAAAAGACAACGCTGTTGAAGATTTTAGAACTTTAATTGGTGCTACAAATCCTGCGGAGGCTGCTGAAGGAACTATTCGTAAAATGTTTGCAACTTCTATTGGTGAAAACGCGGTTCACGGATCTGATTCTGATGAAAACGCTGCTATCGAAGGTGCTTTCCATTTTTCTGGTAGAGAAATGTTCTAAGAACACACTTCTTTAAAATATATAAAAAACTCGTTACATTTTATGTAACGAGTTTTTTGTTTTAAAATTTATCTTGATTCTTGGTTTAAATTCTAATAACTTCGCTAACTCCTGATATAACGAATTCAAACTCGACATATCAATAAAGTTGTGCTTAATTCAAAAAAACTTATAATTAATGAAAAAACTTATTATATCCATTTTAATATTTTCTTTTTTTTCTTGTAATTCAGAATCAAAAGTAGAAGTAAAAAAAGAGAATGAAACAGACAAAGTAAGTGTTTTAAATTTTGGTTCGGTTCATTTGAGCGGAAGTTCTGATGCCTATTCTTCTATTTCAGATGTAAGTAATCCAAATGTTAAAGCGGATATAAAAAAAATAGTTGACCGATTAGCGAAATTCAAACCAACTATAATCTGTGTAGAAATACCGCCAGAAAGCACAGATTTTATAAATGAGACCTATCAGAAATATAAAATTGACCAGAGTAAGAGAATTAACTACTCTGAAGAAGTGAATGTAATTGGGCTTGAAGTCGCTCGTTTGAGTGGAACAAAAAAAATATATGGAATTGACAATCCAATAAGCTTTGACTATCCTAGCCTCATTGAAATGGCGAATAAAAATTATTCCGATAGTTTATATGTTCAAAAAATTATGGAGAGTTATGCAACTCTAAACAAAAAAACACTACTTGAACAATTCACCGAAATAAATACTACTAAGTACAAAATGGAAACATTTAACTTATATAATTTTCTAGCAACTATGCACAACCCAAATAATTTTGAAGGCTCAGATATTATAGCGGATTTCTACAAAAGGAATTTGAGGATGTACACAAATTTTTCAGATATTCCGTTAACAAAAAACGACCGAGTTTTAATCATTATGGGAGCAACTCATACAGCATATTTTGATATATTCATTGGAAATAACCCGAAATATATTTTGGAAAATTTAGATAAATACACAAACTTTACGGAAAAGAACTAAGCACAATACAATATATAATTTATTGCTAATTATGGCTCACTTATGAAATCCTTCGGACTTCTTGCCGTTCGTTTTTTATTTAGTAAATTATGTGCTCAAACCACGCAACTAAACTTATACAAACACATTAGCAAAACTATTAAACCAACATCAATTTATTAACCAATATTTCTCCCATCTCTTCATTAATCATTTTTATAATTTTATCTTTACCATAACCTAATTGCTCTCTTAAAGCTGATGATGTTAAACGAACAATTAAAGTTCCGTTTTGTAATTTCACTTCACTTGTGTACGACACAACACCTGGCCCCATCATTTTTGCCCAAGCTTCATCAATATGAATTTTTTGAAACCCTTTATTTAAATTCCCCTCTTTTATATAACTCCCCAATAAATCTTTAATTGAAAAGCTATCGTTTTCTCTCTTTGCCATTTCTTACCCTAACTTAAAAATTTGATATTCTTGGTTACTATTTTTTAATACATTCTCAGTACGATTAAAATGTGTATCAGTAATAAATATTTGCCCAAAAGCATCATTATTTACTAAATCTACTATTTGCGCAACTCTATTTTCGTCCAATTTATCAAAAATATCATCTAATAATAAAATCGGTGTCACGTTTGATTGTTTTTTAATAAACTCAAACTGCGCTAATTTTAAAGCGATAAGATACGATTTTTGTTGCCCCTGAGATCCAAATTTTTTAATAGGATACTCCTCTATCTCAAAACTCAAATCATCTTTATGAATTCCTGACGATGTATATTGCAACATTCTATCTTTTTCTAAACTTTGGGTAAATAAATCAACCAAAGAAGTATCGTGTAACTGGCTTTTATAACGCAAATCCACTGTTTCTTTTGCGCCCGATATAATTTGGTGCTTTTCGTTAAAAATAGGCACAAATTCTTCTAAAAAAGCCTTTCTCTTGTTATAAATCACGGTTCCGTATTCAACTAATTGCTCATCATATACTTTTAAATTTAAAGCATCAAAAGTTCTGTTAGCTGCAAAATATTTTAACAAGGCATTTCGCTGACTTATAATTTTATTATACGCAATTAACCCTTGTAAATAGTTTTTATCTTGTTGTGAAATAACACCATCAATAAACTTTCTACGTGTATCGCTTCCTTCTACAATTAAATCTCTATCTGCAGGCGATATTATCACCAATGGTAACTGCCCTATATGTTCAGAAAACTTTTCATAAGCCTTTCCGTTTCTTTTTAGTATTTTTTTTTGCCCTCTTTTTAAAGAACATAAAATTTTTTCATTCCGATCATTTAATAGGTAATCTCCCTCGATCATAAAAAAATCTTGACCGTGGCGAATATTTTGCCCAGCGACCGAATTAAAATAACTTTTTGCGAAAGACAAATAGTAAATAGCATCTAACACATTGGTTTTTCCAATTCCGTTATTACCTACAAAACAATTTATTTTCTTCTGAAAATCAAAAGATTGTGTTTCAATATTTTTAAAATTTACTAATGCTATTTTCTGCAAATACATGAATGAAGATTATTTCAAAAAAGAAAGCGCAAATTATAGTTTTTTTTACGAATAATCGATTTTTAAAATCCAATTTAAAAAGCTATTTTTGTCGCCACTAATTTTTAAGCAATTATGGCTACATACAAAAAAAGAGGTTACAAACCTAAAAAAGAAAAGTTTGCACAAGAAGTTGAAGAAAATTTTGACGAGTCGCAAAGTACTACTGCTGAAGTATTTAACACTTTAGATGATACAGCGAATAAATCAGAGCAATGGATTGAAAATAACAGCAAGCCATTATTTTATGGTTTAGTTACTATTGCTGCTTTAATTTTAGGTTATTTGGCATACACTAGTTTTGTTTTAGAGCCAAATGAAAAAGAAGCTTCAAACGAATTAGCTTACCCAAGAACTTTTTTTGCTAAAGCAAGTACTTCTGCTGGAGTTGCAGCTGATTCTTTATATAATTTAGGATTAACTGGAGGTGATGGAAAATACGGATTTACGGATATTGCTGATGAGTTTAGCGGAACTAAAGCTGGGAATTTAGCCAATTACTATGCAGGTATTTCTTACTTAAAAATGAAAAAATACGAAGAAGCAATTGAATATTTAAGTGCTTTTAATTCTGATGATGAATTACTAGGACCAACTGCTTTAGGTGCTATTGGTGATGCTTTTGCAGACATCAATCAACCAGAAGATGCTTTAACATACTATGAAAAAGCCGCTAATAAAAAAGACAACGAATTTACAGCTCCTTTATTTTTATTCAAAGCAGGTCAAATTGCAATGAATTTAAAAAACTATAGCAAAGCTGAAAAATTATTTTCAACCATTAAAGAAAAATATGCTACTACTGATCAAGGTAGAGATATCGAAAAATATATCAATAGCGCAAAATACGCTCAATAATGGCTACAACAAATTTATCTTATTACGATAAAGCTTCAATCCCAAATGCGAAATCTTTTCGATTTGGGATTGTTGTTTCTGAATGGAATCCTGAAATTACAGGCAACCTACACAAAGGTGCTATTGAAGCTCTTTTAGATTGTGGAACGCAAAAAGAAAACATTGTTTCTTGGGAGGTACCAGGAAGTTTTGAATTAGTATACGGCTGTAAAAAAATGATAGAATCACAAAAAGTTGATGCTATTATTGCCATCGGAAATGTAATTCAAGGAGAAACAAAACATTTTGATTTTGTTTGTGAAGGTGTTACACAAGGAATTGTAGATTTAAATATTAAATACGATGTTCCGGTAATTTTCTGTGTTTTAACAGATAACACCAAGCAGCAATCAATAGACAGATCTGGCGGTAAATTAGGTAACAAAGGTATTGAATGTGCCATAGCCGCTATTAAAATGGCTGCCATTAAAAACACAGATAAACCTTCTGGTTCTTTAGGGTTTTAAAACATTTACAAAACTAATACAATATCAAAGCATCAAAGTGTTATACATTTTGATGCTTTTTTAACTTTAATTTAGTTATAATTTTTGACCACTTATTGATAATTCAGTAACTTTGAATTTCGTCTTATTTTGGTGTGATTTTTGTAGCACTACAGTATTATAAAAGCTATATTTTATGGGATTTATTAAAAGAGAAAATAAAAAATTTGATTACAAACCTACCTACTATAAAGGAGAAGGAAACCCGTATCAAGTAAAACATAAATTCGACGAATTTCGTACAACAGTAGGTAAAACCAAAGGTTTAAAAGGAAAATTTAATGCAGCTTTAGATGAATTTAAAGCTTCAGAAAATGGTGGTTTTAATAAAACAATTGTTATTTTAATTGCTTTTTTCGTGTTTTTATTTTTAGTTTTTATCGACTTTGATCTTTCTATATTTTTACCTAAAAACAACTAATGTCAGATATTATACAATTGCTACCTGATCATGTGGCAAATCAAATAGCCGCAGGCGAAGTAGTACAACGCCCTGCTTCTGTAGTAAAAGAATTGGTTGAAAACTCTATTGATGCCGGAGCAACCTCTATCAAACTCCTATTAAAAGATGCTGGTAAAACCTTAATTCAAGTAATTGATGATGGTAAAGGTATGAGTGGCACCGACGCCCGTTTAAGTTTTGAACGCCACGCTACTTCAAAAATTAAAGATGCTCAAGATCTATTTAACTTAAATACCAAAGGTTTTCGTGGTGAAGCCTTAGCTTCTATTGCAGCTATTGCACATGTTGAGTTAAAAACAAAACAAGAAAATGAAGAACTTGGTACACAAATAAAAATAGAAGGAAGTAAAATTGTTTGTCAGGATGCCATTTCAACATCAAAAGGAACTAGTATTGCTGTTAAAAATTTATTTTATAATATTCCTGCACGACGAAATTTTTTAAAATCAGACACAATTGAAACTCGTCATATTGTTGATGAATTTCAACGAGTAGCTTTAGCACATCCTAATATTTCGTTTTTACTACATCATAATAACACCGAAGTTTATCATTTAAAAAAAAGTAATTTACGCAAACGTATTGTAGCTATTTTTGGGGCCAAAATGAATGAAAAATTAGTTCCTATTGCTGAACAAACTGATATTATTACGATAAACGGATTTACCGCTAAACCAGAGTTTGCAAAGAAAAAACGTGGCGAACAGTACTTTTTTGTAAACAATCGTTTTATAAAAAGTTCGTACTTAAATCATGCAGTAGTAAATGCTTTTGAAGGATTACTTGAAAACGGATCACATCCTTCTTACTTTTTATACCTTGAAGTTCCGCCAAGTAGTATTGACATAAACATACATCCCACAAAAACGGAAATTAAATTTGATAATGAAAAAGCTTTATATGCAATATTACGGGCAACTGTTAAACATAGTTTAGGGCAGTACAATGTAGCACCTGTATTAGATTTTAATCGTGATGCAACGCTTGACACACCTTATGATTATAGCAAAAAAGAAACTTTATCGTCTCCTTCTGTTCCTCCGATTACTGTAGATCCTACATTTAATCCTTTTAAAACTGAAACAAGTTTCGAATCAAAATCAAATAATGCTGGTAAATCAAGTTCGGTAAGTTATCAATCTAACCTTAAAAAAGATACTGGTAATTGGGAAGCTTTATATACAAATACCGAATCGTTTGAATCTACAAAACAAGAACAACTTTTTGAAAGTCAACAAGAAACTGAAACAGGCAAAACCTTTCAAATTCAACGAAAATATTTATTAAGTTCAATTAAATCAGGAGTTGTGTTAATAAATCAATCGTTAGCACATCAGCGTATTTTGTACGAAGAATTTTTAGAAAACATCACCGTAAAAGAAGCTAGTAGTCAACAACTATTATTTCCGGTAAGCATTTCTTTTTCTAAAGCAGATATTGAAATGATTTACACCATAAAATCAGACTTAGAAAGCGCTGGTTTTATGTTTGATGAATTTACTAAAGAAAGTGTTGTTATTGGTGGAATACCAACTTCAATTATCGAAAGTCAAATTACCTTAATTTTAGAACAACTTTTAGACGACATTAAATTAGAAGTACCAGATACAAGTTTTAGTCATTTTGATGTAATGGCAAAATCTTTTGCAAAATCATTAGCCATAAAAACCGGAACCGTACTTGCCGTTAAAGAACAAGAAAACTTAGTGGATGATTTATTTTCTTGTAAAGAACCTAATACATCACCTTTTGGAAAACCAACATTTAAAACTTTGGCATTAAACGAAATTGACGCTATTTTTAATAAATAAAAAATAAAACTATGCCTAAATTAACAAACGCTATAAAACATCTGATAATCATTAACGTGATTATGTACTTTGCACCGCAGTTATTAAAATTAGACCTTACCAACATTTTTGCATTACATTATCCACAAAACGAACATTTTGGTGTGTGGCAGTATGCCACCCATACTTTTATGCATGGAAGCACAATGCATTTAATTTTTAACATGTATGCTTTATGGGCATTTGGTACACCTTTAGAGCAAATGTGGGGCAGAAATAAGTTTTTATTTTTTTATTTTTCGGCAGGTATCGGTGCAGGGCTTATTTATACTTTGGTAAATTATTATCAATTTAACGGAATTTATGAGCAAATAGCTGCACTAGGAATTTCACCTTCAGAAATACAAAACATTTTAAATACAGGGCAATACAACGATACTTTAATAACACTTTCTAACAAAACAATGAGTGAGTTTTACAGTCTGTATCACACGCCTGCTGTTGGAGCTTCAGGGGCTGTTTATGGTATTTTAGTTGCCTTTGGGTTAGCTTTTCCAAATGCAAAATTGGCTTTAATTTTTTTCCCCGTACCTGTTGCTGCAAAATACTTTATCCCTTTAATGATTTTTGGTGATTTATTTTTTGGCGTAACAAAGTACTCTATTGGAAATGTAGCACATTTTGCACATATTGGAGGTGCTATTATCGGTTTTATTATTGCTTGGTATTGGAAAAAAAATCAGTTTAAAACTCTTTAATTTAGTATCTTTAGTTTCTGTTAAGAAAAAGAAAATTTAAATGAACATTTTAGAAAACTTAAAATATCGATTTAAAAACGCTGGTATTGTAGAACAATTAATTTATGTAAACCTTGCTGTTTTTTTACTCGTTTTTATTAGCAACACTTTTGGTTTTTTATTTCAAGCCAACACTAATTTATTTGTTGAATGGTTTTCTTTACCTGCCAGTTTTAATGATTTTTTATCAAAACCGTGGACAATTATTACTTATGGTTTTTTACACACCAGTTTTTTACATATTCTTTTAAATTTAATTGCCTTATTTTATATTGGGCATTTATTTAAACAATATTTTACCGCTAAACAACTCCTTAATTTTTATCTTTTAGGAACGCTTTTTGGAGGAATTATTTTTATTACTAGTTATAATTTTTTTCCTGCATTACAGCGCGTTGCAGACAATAGTGTTTTGTTAGGGGCCTCTGCCGGAATTTCGGCAATTTTTATAGGAATTGCTACTTACATTCCTAATTACGAATTAAAATTTCCACTAATTGGTTATGTAAAACTTTATGTTTTAGCTTGTGTTTGGATTGCCGTTGATATTATTCAAATACCAGCTGGTAATGCTGGTGGCCATCTTGCTCACATTGGCGGTGCACTTTTTGGTTTTTTATATGTGGTTAAGACTAGTAATAAAGAATTGGAAATTTTAAAACCTTTAAAAAAGTTTTTTGAAAAGAAAGAAAAACCTTTAAAAACAGTATATAAATCAGGAAAAAAAACAAAGAATACCACCTCTAAAAAATCAGAAAATCAACAAGAAATAGATGCTATTTTAGACAAAATAAGTAAATCTGGTTATGATACGTTAACTAAAACCGAAAAAGATTTCTTATTTAAACAAGGTAGATAAATAAATGAAAAAATATTCGATCATACATAAGTTATTATTCTTTATCAATTCAGTTTTCGCAACTGTTTTGTTACTATCTTATATTTTACCGCTTATATCGCCAAAAACAATTCCTGCTGTTGCTGTTTTTAGTTTATTTGTACCACTACTTGTAGTTTTAAATACTATTTTTTTTGTGTATTGGCTACTTAAGCTTCATAAAAATGCCTTACTATCACTACTTGTATTGGCAATTGGATGGTTTAGCACTCCACCACTTATCAAATTTTCAGGTAAAGAAATTATCTTAAATAAAGATTTAAAAATAATGAGCTACAATGTTCGCTTATTTAATCATTATAAACACATAGAAGATATTACTACTGAACAAAAAATATATGAATTTATTAATGATGAAAACCCTGACATTATTGCTATGCAAGAGTTTTATCAGTCGAATTTATTAAACATAAAACTTCCTTACAAGTATATTAAAACTAAAACCAAAGCTAATAAATTCGGGCTCGCCATTTATTCAAAACACCCAATAGTAAATTCAGGTTCATTAAACTTTAAAAACAGTGCTAACAACACCATTTTTGTAGATATTGTTAAAAATAAAGATACCATACGCGTATACAATGTACATTTAGAATCTTTAAAAATAAATCCTGAAAAAGTAAATTTTGGTGAACAAGATTCTGAACGTCTATTTAAACGCTTAGCAAATGGTTTTGAAAAGCAAGTAAGCCAAACTGAACTTATTTTACAACACGAATATTCATGGAAAGGGAAAAAAATTATGTGTGGTGATTTTAATAACACGGCATATTCATGGGTTTATAAAAAACTTTCTAAAAACAAAAAAGATGCTTTTTTACAAGCTGGTACTGGCTCAGGAAAATCTTTTAGGTATATTTACCCAATGCGTATTGATTTTATTTTTAGCGATGCAAAAGCAATTATAAACCAATATAAAACATACGACAATATTAAATTATCAGATCATTATCCTATAATGACACGTTTACATTGGAAGTAATCTGTATATTACAAATTCAAACAATCAACTATGAAACATTTTGATGTGGCAATTATTGGTAGTGGACCATCAGGTGCTTCTACCGCATTTCATTTAGCCAAAAACGGAATATCAACCGTATTAATAGAAAAAGAAACATTACCCAGGTACAAAACCTGTGGAGGCGGATTTGTTTTTAGAGGTAGAAAAGATTTACCTTTTGATATTTCTTCTGTTGTTGAAAGAGAATTTAATACAATAGATATATACTTAGGCGAAAAATTACATTTTCAAACACATAGAGAAGATCCTACTGTTACCATGATTATGAGAGATTCTTTTGATCACCTAATTGTAGATAAAGCAAAAGACCTTGGTGTTACTTTATTAGAAAATCATAAATTAAATAAATTACATTTTTCTGATGATAAAATTAATTTAGAAACATCTCAAGGAAACTTAACTGCAAATTTTGTAATTGCTGCAGATGGTGCTTTAAGTCCTACCGCTAAAATGGCTGGTTGGAAAGAAGACACAAGAAAACTAATCCCTGCTTTAGAGTATGAAGTAGAAGTTTCTGAAGATGATTTTAATCGCTTAAAAAATGAAGTTCGATTTGATATTGATGCCATACCTTATGGCTATGCTTGGAGTTTTCCTAAAAAAAATCATTTATCAATAGGTGTTGCGTCAGCAAGAAGAACAAAGATAAATTTAAAGAAATTTTACAAAGAGTACATGGAAACACTTAAAATTACTAACGTAATTAGTGAATCGCAACATGGCTTTCAAATACCAGTATCACCCAGAACTGATGGCTTTGTAAAAAACAATGTTTTTTTAATTGGAGATGCTGCTGGTTTTGCTGATCCTATTACTGCTGAAGGTATTTCAAATGCTATTTATAGTGGTAAACTAGCTGCTGAAGCAATAATTGAAAGCCAATTAAACTCTAAAGATGCTGAAAAATTATATCTTAATAAATTAGATGAAAAATTACTACCAGAACTAAATACTGGCTTGTGGCTTTCTAAATGGTTTTATGAACAAAAAACAATCCGTAATTTATTATTAAAAAAATATGGACAACGATTTAGTGAAGCAATGGCTGATGTTTTTCACGGTAAACGTTCTTACCCTAAAGACATTAAACAAACCATTAAAAATAAGATAAAATCGTTAGTTTCTTAATCGATAGTAAATAAAAAGACACCATATAAATAGTTTAAATGGTGTCTTTTTTTTATGATTAATTTTAATCTTTTTTAACTCTTTTTAAATTCAATAAATCAATTGGGTTAATCCCTAATCCTTGAATGTTTTTTTGACTAAAACGTATTACTTCATCATAATATAATGGAACAATTGGAGCCTCTTGAATAATGATACTATCCATTTTTTGATACAATTGATAGCGTTTTTCAACATTAATTTCTTTTATAGATTGCTCATATAAATCATCAAACATATCATTTTTAAAATGTGTATAGTTTGGTCCATTGGGAGTAAAATTTTTACTATAAAATAACGACACATAATTTTCTGCATCAGGATAATCAGCAATCCAACTCGCTCTAAAAATTGGCAATTTCCCACTCGACTTTCCTTGTCTTAAAGTTGATGGTGGAATTACATCTACTTTTGTTTGCAAGCCAACATTTTGTAATTCTCGCTGAATAAATTCACATAAATCTAAATAATTTCCGTTGGTCGTAATCGTAATTTCTGGGTTCTTATCCCCTGTTTCCTTTACATATCTGGCAACTAGCGCTGTTGCTTTTTCTGGTTGATATGAATATCCTTTTTGATTATTAAACGATGGTAAACCTTTTGGTATAAATCCGCTTGTGGCTGGTGTACCAATTCCGTTTCTTAAAAATTTAATCATTTTTTTTCGATCAAATCCGTAATTTATTGCCTGTCTAATTAATTTTGATTTTGTTGGATACTCATTTTCGTTATCTAAATAAATCCCTAAATATTCAGTATTTAAATACGCTCCAGTTTCCATCTTAATTTTACCTACGTATTTATCTTTTAAGGTTCCGTTTGTATTTAAAATATCATCTTTATAAGAAGCGTCTAAGCTTTTCATAAAATCAATATTCCCTTGAATAAACTGTAAAAATTCACTTTGCTTATCTGGTAAAAAAGTAATGGCAACAGCTTCTAAATAAGGTAATTTATTTCCTTTGATATCTTTTTCATAAAACAACGGATTTTTACGCAATACCAACTTCGTGTTTTCTACCCATAATTTAAATTTAAAAGGCCCTGTACCAATTGGGTTTGCTCTAAAATTATTCCCAAAAAATTCAATTGCCTCTTTAGGAACTACCGAACAATATTTCATTGCCAACAGCCCTAAAAAAGGAGGAAATGGTTGTTTCAAATTGATGGTAAAAAGTGAATCACTTACTGCTTTAAAATTTGCTACATTTTGTAAAACCCAACCACCAGGAGAAGCTACATTTTTAGCTAACAATCTATTAAATGAATATTCAAAATCATAAGCAATAACATTTCTTGTCGAATCTTTTCCAAACAGCGAATGTTTATGAAACTTCACATCTTTTCTTAAAGGAAACTTATATGTTTTTCCATCCTCAGAAATTGTCCAACTTTTAGCTATATCTGGTTGTACATGTAAACTATCATCTAACTGCACTAAACCATTAAACAACTGATTTACCGCCCAAATATTTCGTTGATCTTTTGCAAAAGCAGGGTCTAAAGAGGTTATATTTGAATGCTCATTGTAACGAAAAACTTGCGAGTCGGTAAATTTATTTTTTTTCTTAGTACATGAGTATAAACCGAAGAAAACAACCAATAAAACAAGTATGCTACTTTTTATTCCGCTTATTTTTATAGTATGATTTATTTGCAATGTATATAGTTTTAGAAATCTCGGCATATATAACAGAAGCTTCTTTATTTGTAATATTAATTTCTTTTTGCAAGTCTATTTCTTGCTCGTTTTTTACACGCTCTTTTATTTGTTGAATTTCATTTACTGTGAAAACAAAATCAACATACGATGTTTCTCTTGCGGGTCTTTTAAACTTAATATTGGCACTTTTATCCCAAACTACATAATCATTTCCTAAAATATTCATCAGTTGAATCATAAAAATAGGATCGGTAGCTGAAAATAAACTTCCACCAAATACAGAGCCTACATAGTTTTTATTTTTATAACTAATAGGAATTTTAACTTTTACGTTAAACAAATCCTCTGATACTTCAATAATTTTACCGGTAGATCTTCGATACATTGGCGAAACATTAAATCCATATTTAAAAATAGTACTTTGCTTTAAAAAACTACTTAAAATCTTTGATATTGCTGCGTACATTTAGTTGTCTTTATTTTTCAAATCCATACTCACGCTCAACTTTACAAATTCGAAGTTGGTATTTTTTATACCATTTTTCGCGTCCTAAGTTCCTTGCTTCAATATGCAATAAATTGTTTTTCCATAGAGTGATAGATTCCAAACTTCTCCAATAAGAGACCGTAATTCCTACATCCGATCGAGCTGATTCAATCCCTAAATACCCTTCTTGTTGTTTTGCTAAAGCTTCCATGCTGTTAGCCATATCAGTATATCCTGATAAATCGTCAGTTAAAATAGTGGTAAAAATAACTGCGTAATAAGGTGGTGTTAATCCGTCTTCTATCATAAAAATAATTCGTATTTGGTTTCTGGCAAGCCGATATCTTCGCTTATAAACTTTTTTACTTCTGTAAAATTAAATCGTTTTAATATTTTAGCAGAAGCTATATTTTTATCAACCACATAGCCTACAATTTTTTTCATCCCTACGAGTTTACAATAAGAAATTAAGCCTTCACAAATTTCAGTAGCATATCCATTTCCCCAATAATTTTCAATAAATCGGTAGCCTATTTCATCATCAATAGTATCTTTTACTAAAGCTACAGTTCCTATAAAGTTTTTATCCAATTTTCGCTCAATTGCATAAATCCAAAAATCATTTTTAGGTTTATAATACTTTTCTATCAACTCTTTAAGTTCTACTTTACATGCAGCCATTGTTTTCACATTTCCTGTTGCATATTGCAAAACCTTCGGGTTGCTTTCTAAATTAAAAAAATCATTTACGTCTGTTAATTTTAGTTTTCTAACAAGTAAATTTTTGGTTTCAAAAATCATGATTATTATCGTATTTTTGCAGTTGATAAATACTGTTTTAACAGATTTATAAAAATATACCATACGAACTTCTAAAAAATTAAAGACTTACACAAGCCTTTTGCTTTTTATTAAGGATATTAAAAGAATGAATGTAGATAAAAAAGTAGCTTTTTACACTTTAGGATGTAAATTAAATTTCTCTGAAACCTCAACCATTGCTCGTAATTTTGTGAATGAAGGTTTTAAACGGGTTGAATTTGATGAAAAAGCAGCTATCTATGTAATTAACACTTGTTCGGTTACTGATAATGCTGATAAACGTTTTAAATCGATTGTAAAATCTGCTTTAAAACAAAATGAGGATGCTTTTATTATTGGCGTAGGTTGTTATGCACAATTAAAGCCTGAAGAATTAGCTAATGTTGATGGAGTTGATTTAGTTTTAGGTGCTACCGAAAAATTTAACGTTACTAGTTATATCAACGATTTAACTAAAAATGATATTGGTGAGGTACATTCGTGCGAAATTGAAGAAGCAGACTCTTATGTTGGCGCTTATTCAATTGGCGATCGTACTCGCGCTTTCTTAAAAGTTCAAGATGGTTGCGATTATAAATGTACCTATTGTACAATTCCGTTAGCACGAGGGATTTCAAGGTCTGACACCTTAGATAATGTTTTAAAAAATGCCAAAGAAATATCAGCAAAAGGAATTAAAGAAATCGTTTTAACCGGCGTAAATATTGGTGATTATGGTAAAGGAGAGTTTGGTAATAAAAAACACGAACATACTTTTTTAGAATTAGTTAAAGAACTTGACAAAGTTGATGGAATTCATCGTTTACGAATTTCATCTATCGAACCTAATTTATTAAAAGATGAAACGATTGATTTTGTATCAAAGTCTAACACTTTTGTGCCTCATTTTCATATTCCGTTGCAATCTGGTAGTGATGAGTTATTAAAAAAAATGAAGCGTCGTTACCTAACACAAACCTATACAAACAGGGTTACTAAAATAAAAGAAGTAATGCCAAATGCTTGTATTGGGGTTGATGTAATTGTTGGTTTTCCTGGCGAAACAGATGAGTTGTTTTTAGAAACTTACAACTATTTAAACGAAATGGATATTTCGTATTTACATGTTTTTACTTACTCTGAAAGGCCCAATACAGAAGCTGTTGATATGGATGGTGTAGTTGCTAAAAAAGTGCGTGCAAAACGAAGCAAAATGTTACGCGGATTATCTGTTAAAAAACGTAGAGCTTTTTATGAAACGCAAATAGGAAATACTTTAACAGTACTTTTTGAAAGCGAAAATAAAGAAGGTTATATTCACGGATTTACTCAAAACTACGTAAAAGTGAAAACACCGTGGAATCCTGAATTAGTAAATACGTTACATACAATTACATTAACCGAAATTGATGAAGATGGTATTGTTCGTTTTAACTTTGTTAAAGACCAAGTTATTGCTTAAATTGTGGATATTATTTATTTGTTATTAAAATAAACAACTATGAAATATTTGCTATTCACTTTTTTTGCATTGCTATTAGCTTGTAATGTTCCTAAAAAAGAAATTGAAAAAAAAACGAACACCCCAAAAAAGGAAAAAACAATAATCGTAAAAGAACCTAACTTAATTAAAAACGAATTAATTGTAGTTTTTAAAAATCCTAAAAAAATTGAAGATGCCAAGTCATTACTTAAAAATAGTGGTTTAAATTTTCATAAAATGGCATATGATAAACAAAATTATAAAATCGGAATTGTTAGGATTCCCGAAGGAAAAAGAACTTTTTGGCTAGATAAATTACAAAAAACAAAAGCCTTTAAAGAAGTTGCTATCAATACTAAAAACACACTGAAAAATTTAATAGAAAAAGAAGAAAACACGCTTATTAGCATTCGTAAAACACCTTGTTTTGGCGACTGTGCTGTGTATACTTTAACGATTGATAAAAAAGGAAATGTAATTTATAATGGAATAGATTACGTATTAGAAAAAGGAATTCGTGAATTCACACTTCCTGAAATAGCCTTTAAAAAACTTACTAAAATGCTTGCTGAAAAAGATTTTAACGAGTTTAAAGATGTGTATGACGACCCAAAAATAACCGATTTACCAAGTACATATATTATAAGTAATGGAAAACAAATACAAATTAGACTATGGAATAATATTCCGGATGAACTAATTAATATTCACGAATATATTGAAGGAATTTTACTTGATAAAAAATTCATTGACTAATGACTAAAACTCACCTCTATTTTATGCCTGGTTTAGCTGCCAGTTCTAAAATATTTGAGTATCTTTCTTTACCAGAAAAAGTTTTTGAAATTCATTTTTTAGAATGGCTCATTCCTAACTCAATAAATGAAAGTATTGAAACATACGCACAAAGAATGTGTGCCAATATACAGCATAAAAATCCAATACTGATTGGGGTTTCTTTTGGCGGAATTTTAGTTCAAGAAATGAGTAAAATTATTCCTTGTAAAAAAGTCATTATTATATCAAGTGTAAAAAGTAATAAAGAGCTTCCTAAACGATTAAAATTAGCTTTAATTACTAAAGTTTATAAACTTTTCCCTTCAAAAATTATCGCAAATATTGAAAAATATGAGCATTACTTTTTTAATGATTATTTAAAAAAGAGAGCAGAATTATACAAAATATATTTATCTGTTAGAGACCCAAATTATTTACAATGGGCAATATATAATGTATTACATTGGCAACAAAATAAAGTATTAGCCAATATTGTACATATTCATGGAAAAAAAGACGAGGTTTTTCCTATAAAACATATCAAAAATAGTATCGAAATAGAAAATGGCACACATGTAATGATTTTAAATAAAGCTAAAAAAATTTCTAAATTATTAGAAAAGGAATGTTTTTTGATTGATTAATTTAAGGATCAATATTTAGAATTTAATTTAGTAATTAAACAATTTATATTACAACAAGATACAGTTAGAGTAACACAAAAATTAAACGAGAAAAAGAATCAATTATAAAAATTAAAAGAAAATGAATAAATCAATACGTTTTTTATCAATCATAACCGTAGTATTTGTAGCGGTATTATTTACCAACACCATTAGCCAATCTAACGAACCGTTAATTAAAAATGTAGCTGAAAGTTATCAAATAAAAGCTGTAAAATTACCAGCTACCTTGAATTTAGCTGGCGAACGAGTTCCGATAGAAAAACACGACATTAAAGAACGTATGGATAGAGAATTACTCGTAAACACTTACTGGCAATCAAACGGGTTATTACTTATAAAACGTGCACATAAATATTTTCCTATTCTTGAACCTTTATTAGTAAAACATGGTTTACCTGACGATTTTAAATTTTTAGCTTTGGCTGAAAGTGGTTTTATTGATGAAACCTCATCTGTAGGAGCTGCAGGTATGTGGCATTTTATGAAAAGAACAGGTTTAGAATATGGTTTAGAAATTAATAAAAATGTAGACGAACGTTATCATATAGAAAAATCTACCAAAGTCGCTGCCGAGTATTTAAAAAAAGCTTACAAACGTTTTAATTCATGGACCCTTGCTGCAGCTGCTTATAATGCAGGAAACCACGGTGTTGGAAAAAGATTAAAAGCACAGGGTGTAACTAGTTATTATGATGCTTTATTACCTGATGAAACCGAACGTTATGTATTTAGAGTTTTAGCTTTAAAAGAAATTATTTCAAACCCTAAAAAATATGGTTTTGAATTTGATGAAGATGATTTATATACTTTACCTTCAACTCATATTGTTAAAGTAGATACTGCCATTACCAACATTGCTTTGTTTGCTAAGAAGCACGGAACTACTTATAAAGACCTTAAACTTCATAATTCATGGTTACGCGAAAATAAATTAAATAATAAAAGTAGAAAGCTTTACGAAATTAAAATACCAAATTAATGAAAAAAGCGATTCCTTTTATATACATAACATTTGGTAGTTTTATTTTAATTGGAACTTTTTTTCAATTTTTTCAAAATCAAGAAAGCTATAGGGTCTTATTTAATTTTAAAACAGAAAACAAATATATTTTTCTATTAATAAGACTCTTATTTTCGTATTGGTTTATTGTAGATGGGATAAAAAAACTAAAACAACAAAAAGAAAGTTAATTTCAATTTAATCTTCAATTACTTTTACCCGCCCAACAATACCAGATTCTAATTGTACCTTTATTCCATGTGGATGCATTGCTGATTTTGTTAGCAACCTACTTACAATACCCTCGGTTAACTTACCTGTTCTTTGATGATTTTTTTGAACAACCTTAACCGTTGCTCCTATGGTAACATCTTTTCTATTTGTACCGTTTTTCATTTAGTAATAGTTTTTTAACAAAAGTAAAGAAGCCTATCAATAAATTGATAGGCTTCTTATTAAAAAGTTTACTCTGGTAAAATATATATTATAATACTCTTACGTTAACAGCGTTTAATCCTTTTCTTCCATCTTGTAATTCGAATTCAACTTCGTCGTTTTCACGAATCTCGTCGATTAATCCTGAAACATGTACAAAATGCTCTTTGTTTGATCCTTCTTCAGTAATAAATCCGAATCCTTTTGATTCGTTGAAGAATTTTACAGTACCTTTATTCATTGTAAAAAATTATGTGTTACTTGCTTAAGTGCCCGCAACGTTTATTATTATGCAAATGTAATGCCAAAATTATTAATATCAGCTTAAAAAACATTTTTTATTTATTTTTTTTTAAACTTAAGAAAACCCATCCATTTTGTATATTTTTATATTGTTAAACTTATTTATGCATGAATAATTTTTTAATAGGAATTGGTAAGCGTATCAAAATAATCAGAAAAAAACAAAAACTTACTATTAATGAGGTTGCCACAAACGCTGGTGTATCTAACGGTTTAATTTCTAGAATAGAAAATGGTAGAACAATACCTTCCTTACCTGTTTTACTAGAGTTAATAAGTGCTTTAAAAATTGATGCAAGTACTTTTTTTAAAGATATAGAAAATTCTCAATCAAGAAAATATATTCATATTTCTAAAAAACAACAGCAATTAATTGAAAAAGAAGTTGAAGCTGAAGGTTTTACTTATCATCATATTTTTAGTAAAAGTTTATCTGCTATAGGTTTTGAAGCTGTTATTTTAAACATAACACCAAACTCAAAAAGAGAAAAAGTAGTTACTGATGCTTGGGAGTTTAAATACATAATTAGTGGCAGTTGCACTTATTATATTGGAGAAGATAAAATTATTGTAAACAAAGGTGATTCTTTATACTTTAATGGAAAAACACCTCATTTACCTTATAATCATACAGCACAAGATTGCACAATGCTTGTGCTGTATTTTTTTATTGATGCTAGTTAAAATTATTTAAAACAATATCCTTTAAACTAACCAACGATTCAAAAATATATGTTGGTTTTTGTTCCTCCAACTGCTCTTTCGTTTGTGCTCCAGATAAGACACCTACTGTAATACCGCAACCTGCGTTTTTACCTTCCTCTATATCAATAGCTGAATCACCCGCTTTTAAAACCTTTGAAACATCAGTAACATTTAACAGTTCCATTGCTTTAAATATCATATCAGGATGTGGTCGTCCTTTTTTAACATCTGTTGCAGTTACTAGAGCATCAAAATGTACTTTTTCATCCCATTTAAGTTTTTCTATTAACAAGGTTGCTGTTTTTCTATCATAGCCTGTATTTAAAACTACTTTTATTCCCTCCGACCTTAAATCTAACAAAAATTTTTCAACTCCCTTTATAGGTTTAACCTCTAGTGTAGCATAGGCAATACTCAATAATTGTTTAAAATTATTAAATATTAATTCAGATTCTTTTATTTTATCAGACTTTAAGTACTTTAAAATATCTTTAATTGCTTGATGCTTTTCCTTTCCTGCACCATATTTTAAAACAGTTTCTAAACTTACCTCAACATTAGCTGCTACAATTGATTTATGTAATGTTTTATATACAACATTTTGCTCATCTACTGTTGTCCCTGCCATATCAAAAACAACCATTTGTAATTCTTTTTTTATCATTACTTATTAAAAATTTTATTAATGTTAACCTTTGAAAACCCTGCGCTTCCTGTCATTCCCTTACCTCCTATACCAGTTATAACATGTACATTATCGCTTACATTATATTCAAAAATGTCTTTTTCTTTACATTGACTATAAAAACCAGCCCACTTATATTGAATATCATAAGTTGGTAAATCAATTATTTTTTTAGCTTCTGCAATCATGTAATCATCTATTTTTTCATTTAAATCAAACCCTAGGTCGTTTATATTTTGGGCTGATGCATACTCATGTGAATCACCTATTATAACAGAACCATCAGTAGCTTGTTTAAATAAAATATGAATACCATATTTTTCTTGAAAACTATTAGGGTCTTCCTTAGCTTTTATCTGCTTCCAAGAAGCGCACTCTTCAAAAGCTTCATATCTTCGGATCGTTAAACCTGTTAAAATAGAACCATCTAAAGTGTAGTTTTTTTGAGGTTTCGTTTGCATCATTTGCAATTTAGAAACTACTAAATCGCTATTGTTATAAATTGATGGATATAATATTTTAAAATCTGCTCCATTACAAATAATAACTTTAGATGCTTTATAATCAATGCCGTTTGAAGCTGTCACAACAACATGGTTATTTACTTCTTGCGTGTTAATTACGGTAGTATTGTAATTAATTTGAATATTATTTTGTGCTGATAAAAAAGTGTGTAATCTATTTATCATCGTTTTAGGCTCTACTGTAACCTCATCCGGAAAAAATAATCCAGCTTTACAGTAATCTGATCGCAAACCAGCATACTTATCTAAACATTGCTTTTTATTTAATAATTGCGATGTGTAATTATTATTTTTATTTATTTGATGTAGTTCTTCAATCAACTGTACTTCTTCATCATTTGAAGCTAAATATACAGTTCCATTTTGTCTAATAGTAATATCAAATTGACTTTGAATATCTTTATAAATAGACAAAGTTTCTCTTCCAAAATCTTGCCATTTTTGATTCATTCCTGAAGGTACAACTTGTCCAAAATTACGTACTGTAGCTCCTTGAGGCCTACTATCTCTTTCTAAAATTGCCACAGACAATCCTTTTTTTGCTGCATGAAAGGCATGAAAAGTTCCTAAAACTCCTCCGCCAACAACAATTAAATCATATTTATTGTTCATATACTAATTTTTGTATTTCTATTGGTTTTTTATATTTGTTTTTAAAAAAATGATAGCAATAAACTGATACTCCTAACCCTATAATTGCTAATAAATAAAGTGCTTGTATAAAAAACGAGAGCCATGAAATATCACCTTTCCCAAAATTTTTATATAATAAAATAAGTATGCTACCTAAATAACCGAAAGCATCTGCTATGTAAATTAAAAAACCTACATTTCCTTTTATTTTAAAGGTGGCTATCATTCTATCAAAAAAGATTCCATTAAAAGGCACATAACAACTATACAGGCCTAAACCTGAAACAACCATCCAAACTAAAGGGGTAATTATCTGCTGTTGGTATAAGTAAGTTGATACTAAAATTGAAAAACAACCTACTATTAATACATAATGATAATATATAAATGCTTTATAATTTTTAGTTACACTACCTATCACCCCTAAAACAACTAGTACTATTATTGCTATTGGTATTTCAGAAATACTGTATATTGTAGCATCTGTATAGCCTAGTGCATCCCATATTTCTCTTGCAAAGTTGTCTCTAAAATCTCTTATTGAAGTAAGTAACATAAAAAAGAAAACAATTAAACTTAAGGGCAAAGCATAGTTTTTAAATAGCTGTTTTCGCTCTTGTTTATTTAATGGTTTTCTTACAGCTCTTAATAGTTTGTCTGTTTTAGTTGGAGCTGGTAACTTTTCTAACATCCAGGCAAAAAACAATAAGGGTAAAATAAAAATAACTCCTGTTACAAATGGCATCCAAAATTCATTAATTTGAAATTTATCAAGTACCAATTTTCCTATTGTTTTAACTGCTCCTGAGGATACAATAAAACTTGATGATAAGATTACCCCTAGTAACTCAGTTGCTTTTCTTCCTTCTAAGTATGAAAAAACAATTCCCCAAATCATACCTAAAGGTAATCCGTTTAAAAACAGAAAAATTATATTATAAGGTGCTGGTACAACCGCAAACCCCAATAAAGAAAGCTCTGCAAAAAGAATGAAACCTATTAAATAGTACATTCTTTTATTTGATTTCATTTCTGAAATTACTTTTATGCCTACAAACTTTGATAATGTATATCCTACAACCTGAGCTATTATTAATAATATTTTATAGTTTATACCTAAAAAAGCTAAGTTTTCAAAAGTTGCAACTGTAAATGGCTTTCTAAAAGCATACATGCAAAAATAAGTACCAAATGCAGCAATAGAAGCTTGTAATAAAAAACGTAAACGCATATATTATTTTTTTATATAGATTTAGCTCTCAATTTCTTGAGAGCTAAATTTTGCACTTAATTCAAATATTAAAGAGAAAACTTAACACCAATACTTCCTTTGACTCCGTAGTATTCTACTTGCTTAGGCCTGTCTTGGCTATTACCATAATGATAAATCAGGGGATTATTTAATATATTATTTACATCTGTATAAATTGTCCATTTGTTTCCTATTTGATAAGATGCTGAAAAATCTAATGTATTATACTTACCATAATACACGTCATCTATATCTCTTTCACCAAAAGCAATTGCATATTTTCCTTTATGATTAAAGGCTAATCTTGTGTTAAAGCCTCCTTTTTCAAAAAACAATTGCGCATTAAATAAGCTTTTTGCTTGGTATGGTGTAGTTACTTTTCTACCACTAGGCTTAATCATTTCTGAATCCATAAACGTTGCGTTTAAGTTTGCTCCAAAATATTGTAAAAACCCTGGTAAAAAGTCAAAACGTCTATTTATACCTAACTCTACTCCACCAATCCAAGCATCAGCTCCGTTTATAGGTGTGCTAAATTCTACTCCTTGTATACCATTATAAGGACCTTGATAAGTATCATTAAATATTGGGTTGGTAATAGATTTATAAAAAACACCTGCATTTATAACTCCTACATTTTGAAAGTAATACTCTCCTAATAAATCAAAATTCCATGAAAAAGTAGGGTCTAAATTAGGATTACCTCCTTTAAATTCGTTGTCAAAAGAAATAAAAGTTCCAGATGGTGAAATGTCTCCAAAATTTGGTCTTGAAAAACTTCTTGTTGCTGCAAAACGAATGTTTAAATCTTTTTTAGGAGAATACTTAACGTGTAACATTGGTAAAACAGCCCAGTATTTTTTTGTTTTTACTGATTTGGTTAAAACATCATTTTCAACTACATATCCATCTACTTTTGTTGTTGTTTTAGTAGCTCTTAAACCTGCTAAAATTGTTAATTTTTCAGTAGCTTTTAAAGTTCCCATTCCATAAAAAGATAAATGAGTTTCGTTAACATTAAAATTACGTCCTAACCCACTATTATATTGTAATGCAGAAGAGTCATCTTCTAAAACAGCTAAATTAGTTTTATTAGTGATCCAAAAATTTTGCATCCCTTGGGTAGACAAAACACTTCCAAATGACGTGTTTATACTTGTATTCATTTCTTTCAAATAATCTGCCGCTCCTGGTTGATTAATTAAGTATTTAGAGTAATCTGATAACACAGGTGTATCTCCTGCTCCATTCCAACCATAATATAAATCTTCAAAAGTAGCGGTGCGCTCTTTATCTCTATATTTTGTTCCTACCTTAATTTTAAAAACGTCATTAACAGTATGCTCATAATTTAAAGAAGAAACTATGTTATCTTTTTCTGTTATAGCTATTTTGTATAATTCTAAATCATAAAACTTCATTTTGGTTGGATCCATTTTAAAGTTATCGTTGCTAAAAAAACCAAATAAAGCATCAGTGTCATTATAATCTAACTTTCCACCATCTGCTTTCCAATATGCCCTATGATCTCCTGCCGATGGCCTAACATCTAAATAATTACCATTAATACCAACACCATCTTGTTTAAATTTTACTACAAAATAACTTTTATCTTCAGGAGTTGGAATGTTTCCATACCTAAACTCATTTGCGTAAGAAGCAATACTCCAATCTAATTTTCCATTTTCTAAATTGTGCTTTCCTCCTATTTCACCACCAAACATTTCTGTTATTAATTCATTGTGAATATTTTGTAATTCTACCCTAGCCGTACTAGATGTTTCATCAAATTTATCAAAACGTATTCTGTGTTTATAATGTTCTTCAGTGTCTGACAAAGTTCCATAAACTCCTCTAAAATACATTTTATGAGCTGGCGTAAAGTTATATTCCATTGCTCCGTTTAAGCCAGTAGTTACTCTTACACCGTTGTAATCTCTAAGTTCTATTCTAAAAACACCTTCATCTCCTTTTCTACGCGCTTCAAAATTATCAGTTCCCCAACTTCTATTCCAATATGAACCGTTGATAATATACCCAAATTTACCATCTTCACTTTTGTTTCCATAAGTTATAGATGCATTGTAAATAGGTGCTCCTGATTTTTCGTTAAATCCACCGCCTATATTTACATTTAAAATTTCTTTTGTTGGTGCTGTTTGTGTTATAAAATTAACACCTCCCGCAATACCATCAGCTTCCATATCTGGAGTGTAAGCTTTAGCTGCTTGTACGTATGATATTAATTCTGAAGGAAAAAAATCAAATGCTGTGGCGCGCGATGTAGTTTCTTCTTCAGCAGTAGGAATTCTATTTCCATTAATTGTTGTAGATGTCCAATATGGCGGTAATCCTCTAATTGATACAAAACGCCCTTCACCTTGATCTCTTTCAATTGACAATCCTTGAATACGCTGTACAGTTTCTGCTGCATTACGATCAGGTAATTTCCCTATACCATCTGCAGCGATAACATTCATAATACTCATTGATTTTTTTTGAATACTTAAAGCCTTTGCTTCTGTATTTCTTCTAGATTTAGCATTTATATGCACAACTCCTAATACTTCTGCTGACGGTAGTAAAGCTATTGTACCCATGTTATTATTTGTAGTACCTGTTACAACAACATCTAATACTTTTGTTTTAAAACCAATGTAAGATATTTCTAACTTTACATCTCCTTTTGGTATTTTACTTAATACAAAGTTTCCATCAAAATCTGTATTTACTCCTTTTGCTGTTCCTTTTACAACAACACTTGCTCCTGGTAAAGGGTAATTACCATCACTTACAATACCCAAAATTGTAGACTCTTGAGAGTAAGTTGTATTATTTATAATAAGAATTAATACCGTACTTATTAAAAATTTTAAATTATTCATTTTTATAGTTTTACAATAGTTAAATTATACACTGCAAATCAAATGTATTTTTTACTATTTGTAAACTTTTGAATATTAAGAAAACTTTTTCATAATGCTATTTTAGTGTAATAAAATTGTTACGTAATAAAAAAACCTTAACTATTTAGTTAAGGTTTTTTGCTCTTTTTTAATAATAAAAAATACTAATCAAATTTAGTATCCATTTTTACGTAATCTAAAAACTCACGTTTAGTGTCTTTATTCTTAAAAGCTCCACCAAATTCAGCTGTTACAGTACTACTTTCAATATCTTTTATTCCACGCGAATTTACACATAGGTGTTTTGCATCTACAATACAAGCAACATCTTCAGTACCTAATGCTTCTTGCATGGCTTGTACAATTTGCATTGTTAAACGCTCTTGTACTTGTGGTCTTTTAGAAAAATACTCTACAATACGATTCATTTTAGAAAGTCCAATAACTTTTCCGTTAGATATATAAGCCACATGTGCTCTTCCTATAATTGGTAATAAGTGATGTTCGCAGGTAGAATATACAACGATATTCTTTTCTACTAACATTTCTCCATAATTATAGTTATTGTCAAATGTAGATGCCTTTGGCATATTTTTAGGGTTTAACCCCATAAATAGTTCATTAACATAAGCCTTAGCAACACGTTTAGGCGTTCCTTGCATGCTATCATCTGTTAAATCCATTCCTAAAGTGATTAAAATATCTTTAACACTTTCTTCAATTCTTGCTATTTTTTCTTCATCAGAAATATCAAAAGCATCTTTACGTATTGGCGATTCTGCCGATGTCGCAATGTGATTCTCTCCTATTTCGTCTATTCTCTCGTCATTCATTTTGTTGTTGTTCACTTCAAACATTTCGTTCAATTATTAAGACGCAAATTTACAACTTTGTTGCTAATTTACTGTACTTTACTTATCAATTCGTTTAAAGAGCAAGTAATTTGCTCACCATTTGTCATATTTTTTAAAACAAATGTATTATTATCAACATTAGTTACAACAAATTGTATGTTTCTATTTGTAACATATTTCCATTGTTTTTTTTGTTGTTTATTACTTGTTGCTGTATCAGGATATAATTCTGATTTTATGTTGTTTTCTCTTAATGTTTTTATTGCTTTTATTTTTGATAAATTTTCACCCTCATCAAAATTTAAAAATAATACGCGTGGTTTTGGCAACTCAACCTCTTCAAATAAATTTAATTCTTCCATTACCAAATAAATTCTATCCAATCCAAAAGAAATACCTACACCACTCACATCTTTTAACCCGAAGATACCTGTTAAATCATCATAACGACCTCCACCGCCAATTGACCCCATTTTTACACCTTCAGGAGCGCTGACTTCATAAATAGCTCCGGTATAATAATTTAAACCACGAGCTAAGGTTACATCTAAAGTTAAGGTTGCTGAGGCTAAACCAATCTCTTCAATCATGTTTACAACGGTACGTAATTCTTGTACACCTGCTAAGCCTTTATCCGAAGTTTGTAACATTTCTTGCAAAGAAACTAGCTTATCTTGATTACTTCCTGAAAAATTAAACAACGGAGCTACTTTTACAATAGCTTCTTCAGAAATTCCTTTTTCAAGCATTTCTTTTACTACACCTTCTTTACCAATTTTATCTAACTTATCTAAAGCAACTGTAAAATCGATTAATTTATCCGAAGCTCCAATTACCTCAGCTATTCCAGATAAAATTTTTCTGTTATTTATTTTGATAGTCGTACCAAGTAGTCCTAACTTACTAAACACGGTATCATATAATTGTACAAACTCTACTTCCTGTAATAATGATTTGCTTCCTACCACATCGGCATCACATTGGTAAAACTCTCTAAAACGTCCTTTTTGTGGACGATCAGCTCTCCAAACTGGTTGAATTTGATACCTTTTAAAAGGAAAAGTAATATCGTTTTGGTGTTGTACCACGTAACGCGCAAAAGGCACTGTTAAGTCGTAACGTAAGGCTTTTTCTGAAATTAGTGATGTATTCTTTTTTGAATCTAAAACTTTTACATCTTCAATAAACTTACTATAAAATTTTTCAAAATGACTTGTTTTCTTTGCTGAAGATTCTTCAAAAAAAAGATTATCTCCTACAAGAGTTTTTAATGCTCCAAAATAATTTATCATATCTTCTTTATTTTCTTCATAAAAATGATATAAAAAAGCCCTATTTGAAGAATTTATGCTTTTATTATTATCTATTACTTCTTTTATATTATCTATTGTTTCTTGACCGATTTCATTTCCTCTTTTAGTCGTTTCAATTAGGCCGTCAAATATCATAAAAAGAATTGCTGACAAATTAGCAGTATCAATTACATTTCTTTTTACATCTTTTAAATAATCTCCAGAATTTAAAATCTTAAAAATTAAACGATCGCCTTCTTCTCCATATTTGCCCATTAAGGTTGATGAGTTTTCGAAACTTGGAGTTTCGATAGGTTGAAATCCAAAATTTTCAAACGAGTGTTTTATTATATTAAAAATATAATTTCTTTTTGCTACTTCATTTGATGAAAAATCTCTGGTTCCTTTTGGGATTGATGGTTTCATGTAAATAATTATGAATTATAGATTCTAAATTATGAGATTCTTCTCAAAACTTAAAATACTTATTTTTTTAAACGTTTGTATTCTGTTACTTCAAATTAAGTTTTTATAAGAGTAAAATACTTAATCTAACTTAGTTGGCAAATATCTGAATTTATAGGCGAATTACGAAGTTTTATTTATTCGTTTTAATCTATATAATGATGCATTTAACTCAAAGCCTAAAAGAAGTATAATTGAATTTAACCAAACAAACAACATTAATATTAAAAGTGTACCTATTGAACCGTATAATTGATTATAAGTAGCAAATTTATCTACATAAATACCAAAAAGGTAAAAAGAAAACAACGACAATATTGTTGTTAAAATTGCTCCTACTGAGAAAAACTTAACTTCTTTTCCTTGCTTGGTTCCGAAACGAAATAATAAGGATACAATGGTAAAAATCATTATTAAAAATAACAGACCTCTCCCCCAATAAAGTAAGTTTAAATCACTTGTATTTAACCAACTAATATTACCTATTCTAATTAAAGCTAACTGATAAAAAATAATAGCTATTACTGTTATTATTAAAAACAAAGACATTAACAACGAAACCCCTAAAGAAACAATATACGCTAAAAAAACACTTCTTATTTCTGTTACATGGTATGAGTACTCAAATCCTCCAAAAATAGCATTTACACCGTTTGTCATTAAAAAAATAGACGCCAAAAACCCAAAAGACAACAATCCGCTATATTGATTATTAATAATATCTTTTAACACCAAATCCACTGCGTCAAAAGTTTTTGGAGGCAACATCTCTTGAATTAACCAAAAAAGATTGTCTTGAAATCCTTCAATTGGTATGTATGGAATTAAAGATAGTATAAAAAGCATAAACGGAAAAATTGCCATAAAAAAACTGAATGCAATTCCGCCTGCACGCGTTGTTAAAGCTCCTTTTACAATACCTATTACATACATTTCTATTACATCATATAATGACATACCTTGTAAACCCGGAATTTTTATTTTCTTCCCGAATTTTACCAAGAGGTTTATTACTGGTATTTTTTCTAGGTTATTTTCTATTTCTTTTATCATCCAATAATAATATTATACTTCTGTAATAATCCTATTATATTTTCTTTACTAAACTGTGCTCCTTTTAGTTGATTTGTTTCAGGATTGATTGTAAAATTAACTGCTGTTCTAAAATTTGATTTTTCTATAATTGAACGATCAAAAATTGCGCTTTTTAAATCACAATTATCAAAAAGTGCACTCGTAATATTTGTTTCGGTAAAATCTACTTCTTGTAAACTACAGTTTGTAAATTTTGTTTTCGGAATTTTAAGTTGATAAAACGATGAAAAATTTAATTGACAATCTTTAAAACTAAACTGTAATAAAAACGAATCACATTTATTAAATTTTACACCTATCATTTTACAATTGATAAACGATACGTCTTTAAAAGCTGTATTTGCTACAATTGCATTGCTAAAGTTACAGTTGATAAATTCACAGTCGACAAACTGAATATTAGATGCATGTACGTTCTCGAAATTACAATCGGTGAACGTACAATTATCATATTCTCCTTTTTTGATTTTTGCTACCGAAAAATCAACTTTATTAAATGTTTCACTATCAAAATAATCATTCATTATTTTAATCCTCTAGCTTTTAACATTGGTGCTGCTTTCGGGTCTCTTCCTGCAAAAACATTATACATCTTCGCATAATCCATCGTATTTCCTTTTGATAACACTTCTTTTCTAAACTTATCTCCGTTTGCTCGTGTTAACAATCCGTTGTTTTTAAACCAATCAAAAGCATCGTGACTTAACATTTCTGTCCATAAATATGAGTAATATCCAGCAGCATAACCACCACTAAAAATGTGTGCAAAATAAGTAGAACGATATCTTGGCGGTACTTCAGATACTTTTAATTTCATTTTTTCTAATGCCGCTGCTTCAAACTTAGCAACATCTTCAATTTTTGTATCAACAGAAACTGTATGCCATTTCATATCTAAACTAGAAGAAGCTAAGTTTTCAATCATTGAATATCCTTGATTAAAAGTTCCGGCATCTTTAATTTTTTGTAATAATTCGGCAGGAATCACTTCTCCTGTTTTATAATGTACTGCGTAATTATTTAAAACGGCTGGATGTGTTGACCAGTTTTCATTAAACTGCGACGGAAACTCTACAAAATCTCTCGCCGTACTTGTTCCTGAAATTGATGCATATTGTTGATTACCAAACAAACCGTGTAATGCGTGACCAAACTCGTGAAACATCGTTTCTACCTCATCAAAACTAATTAAAGCAGGTTCTCCTGCTGCTGGTTTTGGCGAATTACATACATTATAAACCACCGGTTTTTGGTTACGTAATTTTGATTGTTTTACAAAAGCACTCATCCAAGCTCCGCCACGCTTGCTATCTCTTGCAAAGAAATCACCATAAAACAATCCTAATTTACTTCCGTCTTCTTCAAACAACTCATATACCACAACATCTGGATGATAAACAGGAATATCGGTACGTTTTTTAAAAGTGATTCCGTATAATTTTGTTGCTGCAAAAAACACTCCTTTTTCTAAAACATTTGTCAATTCGAAGTAAGGTTTTATTGCTGCTTCGTTTAAATTGTATTTAGATTTACGTACTTTCTCAGCATAATGATTCCAATCATATGCTGTTAATTTAAAGTCTTTTCCTTCTTTATTAATTTCAGCTTGAATTTCTTTAGTTTCTGAGGCTACTTTAGTTAAAGCACCAGGAATTAAACCATCAAACATTTCAAAAACTTTAGCTGGTGTTGATGCCATAGTGCCTTGTAAGCTCCAACTTGCATAATTATCAAAACCTAAAATTTGTGCTTTTTGAGCCCTTAAAGCCACCATTTTTTTAACCAATTCGCTTGTATCGTATTCTCCAGCATCGGACCTATGGATTGACTTTTCGAATAACTCTTTACGAACTTCTCTGTTTTCTAATGTTTGTAATGATGGTTGTTGTGTGGTATTTATCAACTGAATTTCAAACTTATTATCTTTTGCAATCGATTTAATTTTTTCTTCAGAAAATCCTTTTAATTTTTCTTTATCAGCAACTACAACACCACCTTTTTTACTGGCATCTAATAGTTTTTTACCAAAATCGTTTGATAAGGTTGCTATTTCAGAATTAATCTTTTTTAGTTGCTCTTTTTTATCTTCTGATAAATTAGCTCCAGCTTTTGTAAAGTTTTTATAATACTCCTTTACTAAATGTTTTGATTCTGCGTCAAGTTCTAATCCTTCTAAATTATCATAAACTACTTTTAACTTAGCAAACAACTGCGTGTTTAATAAAATATCATCGTTATGTTTAGAAAACTTAGGCGCTAACTCTTTTTGAACATCTTTAATAACATCATTGGTGTTTGCTCCAGCTAAAGCATAAAAAACAGCAGTTACATTATCCAAAGTTTTGCTACTTTCTTCTAAAGCTAAAATGGTATTTTCAAAGGTTGGAACATCAACATTTGATACAATTTTATCAATTGCTTCGTTCTGTAATTTCATCCCTTTTAAAATAGCAGGCATAAAATGTTCATCTTTAATTTTAGTAAAATCTGGCGCACCATAATCTAAGGTGCTTTTTACCAATAACGGATTTTCTACAACCATATTTGTTTTTGATTCTTTTTTAGTTTCTTTAGTATTACAAGAAATTGCCAATACTAAAGTTGCTACTATAATTATATGTTTTTTCATTTTAATAAAATTAAATTAATCAACTGCTTTTAAACTTAAATCTAAATTATATACAGAGTGTGTTAAGGCTCCTGATGATATAAAATCGACTCCACAATCGGCATATTTACGTATGGTTTCTTCGTTAATTCCTCCCGAAGATTCAGTTAAACAAGTATCACCAATTAAAGCAACAGCTTTACGAGTATCTTCGTAATTAAAATTATCTATTAAGATTCTATACACGCCTTTGTTTGATAAAATTTCTTTAATTTCTTCTAAACTACGCGCTTCAACAATAATTTTAATATCTAAATTTTTTGCTGCTAAATATTTTTTTGTTTTAGTAATTGCTTGGGTAATTCCGCCTGCAAAATCAATATGATTGTCTTTAATCATTACCATATCGTATAAAGCAAATCGATGATTTTCTCCACCTCCAATTTTTACTGCCCATTTTTCTAATGCGCGAATACCTGGCGTGGTTTTACGAGTATCTAACACTTTGGTTTTTGTACCATCTAATAAATTAGCAAAAAACTTTGTTTTAGTAGCAATGGCACTCATACGTTGCATAGCATTTAACACTAAACGTTCTGCCATTAATATTGATTGTGATTTACCGGTAACATAAAAAACAATATCTCCATATTTTACTTCATCTCCATCATTAAGTAATGTTTCAACTTGTAAATTAGCATCTACATATTTAAAAACCATTTTAGCAAACTCAACTCCAGCAATAACTCCGTCATCTTTAACTAATAATTTTGCTTTACCTGTTGCATCCGAAGGAATACAAGAAAGTGAAGTATGATCGCCATCGCCTATATCTTCACGAATGGCATTTGTAATTATTAAATCTAACTCTTTATTAAATTGTTCTTTTGATATCATATTTTCAATAATTATGACGTAAAAATACTATTTTAATTATGAATTACGAATGATGTATTACCCAATTAATACATTTAATTACTAATTTTGGCGCATGAAAATAAAACTACTTGCCATTGGTAAAACTGATGATAAAAATTTGGTTCAATTGATTCAAAATTATCAGAATAGATTAAAACATTATGTGAAGTTTGAGTTAGAAATTATACCAGATATCAAAAATGTTAAAAACCTTAGTGAACCACAGCAAAAAGAAAAAGAAGGTACTTTAATTTTAACAAAACTTCAAAACACTGATCAACTAATTTTATTGGATGATAAGGGAAAGGATTTCACCTCTGTTGAGTTTTCTAAGTATCTTCAAAAAAAGATGAATTCGGGTATTAAACAGTTAGTTTTAGTGATTGGTGGACCATACGGATTTTCAGATGCTGTTTATAAGAAGGCACAAGGAAAAATTTCATTATCAAAAATGACTTTTTCTCACCAAATGATTCGATTATTTGTTACTGAACAGATTTATCGTGGATTTACAATTTTACGAAATGAACCATATCATCACGAGTAAATTTATCCTTATTTCTTTTATTAATTTATAAAAAAACTGTAATTTTGTCGCCCGAAAAAAATACTTGAAACACCCCAATAAACAAATCAAAATGAATACATTAAAATTTTTATTACTTACTGTTTTTTTTATAAACATAATTGGAACACAGCAAATAAATGCTCAAAATGATTTTAAAGAGTTAAAAACTCAGATAAAGGTAAAAAAAGACCAAGTTAGCGCTAATGAAGAGATTTTAATGAGCGGAATTAAAGCTTTAAAAAGAGTTACAGCTAATTTAGAAGACTTTAAAAAGAGCAAAAAAGCTACTAAAAATGAGGTTAATAGAAAAGAAAAAATCGTTGCAAACATGCAAGATAGACTAACAAAATTAAACTCTCAGATTGATAATCAAAAAGAAAATCTAGCTTCACTTGAAAGAAAACTTGCAAGAAAAACAAAGAAGAGCACTCCTAAAAAAACGGCTACTCAAAAAGCTAAAAATAATGTAGAAACTCCTATAAAAGATAACGTAAGTGAATTAGCTATACGTAAGCAAAAGCTTGAAGAAGCTCGCAGAAAAATAGAAGAAAGCCGTAAAGCTAAAGAAATTGCATATTTAAAAGAACAGGAAGCTTTGCGTTTAGAGGTTGAAAAATTAGAGCAATTAGATAATCAAATTAAAGCTGAAGAAAAATCTATTATTAAAGAAAAAGGAACTTTAATTAGCGATTATGAGGATGACATTAGTATTAATGAAGAAATTTTAATTAGTGGTAAAGAAGGTTTAGCTAAAATGAAAGCAAAATTAGAGACTGCTAAAAAAGACCCTACTACTTCTAAAGAAAGTATTGCTCGTAAAGAAGCTATTATTGTTAAAATTCAAGAGCGTTTAAACAAAATTCAAAACGAAATAAATACTAAAAAGGTAGAGTTAGCAAAACTAAAAGCATAATCACTTTTTAATTATTTTATAAAAAAAAGCGAAATTTAGAATAATCTAAATTTCGCTTTTTTATACTACTAGTTTTTAGCCAACTTATACAGTACAATTACCTCAATAATAATAGTAGGTATTAATAAAAACAATCCTAAAGTAGCCAAAATAACCGTTGTTAAACAAATACCTGTTACAATTTCTACAATTCCGTTTACTTGAATTAAAGTTCCCAATTGTTGTTTTAATTGCAATAAACTTATTCCGAAAATTATTTGAACAATTCCAAAAACCAATAATTTAACAACAATTGATATTGCAATAATTTCATCTGATAAGTTTACAAGAAACACGTCATATACTGCAAAAAGAACATAAGTAACCATAAAAATTAACACAATTATTTTTAATAATTTATGTGAATATAGTTTCGCTATTTTTAAAAACCCTCTAAAAAAAAACACAAACGTTAATGCAGAAACAGCTTTAACACCTGTATATAAAAAATTATTAAAAATAGCAGTATCTTTTGCAAACTGAAACACATCAGCTATAGCCTCTATAAATCCAAAAATAAAATAAACGATTCCAAAAACCCAAGCTAAATTCAACACTTTTTTATCTTGACTATTTATTTCTACATCGTTTAAAAAACTTTCATCAATATTAGTATCCAATGCTTCTAAAATAACCTTAATAGTAAAACTCCTCGGTGTGGTTTCTCCTGCTTCTATTCGCTGAATTGTTCGCACATTAATATTACATTTTTCAACTAACTCTTCTTGTGTTAATCCTTTTTGTTTTCTTAATTCAAAAATCTTTTTTCCTAATGCTGGTTGTTTCATGGTAAGTAAATTTTTATTTTCCATACAATGTTACTTTTGCTTTTTGATTTGATAAAGTTTTTTAATTGATTTTAACCCGACATTATAACGACAATGCACTATAACCAATACTTACAGCAATTTTTTATTTTTATAAATAATTAAATAACTACTTACAAAGATGATAAAAATTGATACATTTGTTAGTAAAAAATTGATTAATGAAACTTGTATTTGCTACAAATAATTTAAATAAACTAGCCGAAGTACAAAAAATGCTTCCTAATACTATTGAGCTACTTTCTTTAAAAGATATTAGTTGTTTTGATGACATTGAAGAAACTGCTAGTACTCTGGAAGGTAATGCTAAAATTAAAGCAGATCATATTACAAAAAACTATGGCTATAATTGTTTTGCTGATGATACTGGTTTAGAAATTGAAAGTTTACAAGGAGCTCCTGGAGTATATTCTGCTCGTTATGCTGGTGAACCTAGTAATTCGGAAAAAAATATGCAAAAAGCATTGACCGAATTAAACAAAAAAGAAAATAGAAACGCACAGTTTAGAACCTCTATTTGTTTAAATTTAAACGGAAAACAATTTCTATTTGATGGCATTTGTAAAGGTGTTATTTTAACTCAAAAACAAGGAGAAAAAGGTTTTGGCTACGATCCAATTTTTCAACCAGACGGATTTAACACCTCGTTTGCTGAAATGACCTCGGATGAAAAAAATAACATTAGCCATCGTGGATTAGCAATTCGTAAATTAGTTGAATTTTTAAAATCAATCAACTAATTGAATACTTCTAACAACAATAATTATTTTATTATTTTATCGGTTTTACTGATATTATTTTTCTTTTTAAACACCAGTCTGGGTTCTGTTTCAATTCCTTTTAAAGATATTTTCAATTCACTAACAGGCGGTGTTGCATCTAAAGATAGTTGGCAAACTATCATTTTAAACTTTCGCTTACCCAAAGCAATCACAGCTATTATGGTAGGTTCAGGCCTGTCTATTTGCGGGTTATTAATGCAAACTTTATTTAGAAACCCTCTTGCTGGACCATTTGTATTAGGAATATCATCTGGAGCTAGTTTAGGAGTTGCTTTGCTTATTTTAGGAACGAGTTTATTTGGAGGTTTGTTTATTTCAATATCTTTTTCAAATTGGGCAATGGCTATCGCTGCAAGTTTAGGCTCGTTTATTGTTTTAACAGCAGTAATTATAGCTGCTAGTAGAGTTAGAAATACCATGTCTATTTTAATTATAGGGTTAATGTTTGGCTCTTTAACTTCAGCCATAATAAGTGTTTTATCGTACTTTAGTGAAGCCGAACAAATTCAACAATATATGTTTTGGAGCTTTGGTAGCTTAGGTAACTTATCATGGACAGAACTTACTGTTTTCGGGTTTATTTACCTTATTGGCATGTTAAGTACATTTACCATTATAAAACCTTTAAATAGTTTTTTATTAGGTGAAAATTATGCTAAAAGCCTGGGTATAAACATTAAAAAAAGTAGAAATATTATTTTAATAATTACCAGCTTATTAACTGGTGTTATTACAGCCTTTTCAGGACCTATTGCTTTTATTGGTATTGCCATACCACACATTGCTAAAATGATTTTTGTAACTTCTAATCACAAAATATTACTCCCAGCAGCCGCACTTATTGGTGCTATTGCTTTATTAATTTGCGATTCAATTGCTCAGTTACCTACAAGTGAATTTACCTTACCTATAAATGCAATTACATCATTATTTGGTGCACCTGTTGTTATTTGGTTATTAGTGAGAAAAAAGAAAATTTATGTATAAAATTGAATAACCTTAAAAAACATATCGTTCTTAAAGCTGATAAGCTTTCAATAGGTTATCAAAATAAAAAACAACAAACTGTTATTGCTGATAATCTTAATTTTTCTGTTGAAAAAGGAAAATTTGTAGCCTTATTAGGTAAAAACGGAATAGGGAAATCTACCTTATTACGTACACTATCTAAAGTACAAAATCCGTTAAGCGGAATTATTGAAGTTAATCAAAAAAACATTCTTAAATACTCTAATCAAGAATTAGCAATATCATTAAGTTTAGTATTAACCGAACGTTTACCACAAAGCCAACTTACCGTTTTCGAATTAATTGCTTTAGGTAGGCAACCTTATACTAATTGGATTGATAAATTATCAGCAAAAGATCTAAAAAAAGTTCTCTGGGCTATCGAACAGACAAATATCGATCACTTAAAGAATAAACGTTTTTATGAATTAAGTGACGGACAATTACAGCGCGTTCTTATTGCTCGTGCTTTAGCTCAAGATACCGAAATTATTATTTTAGATGAGCCTACCGCACACTTAGACATTCATCATACCTTTAAAGTTTTTTCTTTATTAAAGCAATTAGTTGAAAAAACAGGAAAAACAATCATTATTTCTACACATGAAGTAAACCTTGCTATTCAATTAGCTGATGAATTTATTTTACTTTCTGAACAACAAATTTATAATGGAACTGCAAAAGAGTTAATCAATCAAAATGCTTTTGACCAATTATTTCCTAAAGAATTAATTAACTTTAACAAAACATTAGAACAATTCGTCATCAAGAAAAATTAAATTTGGCTAATTATAACAATATGTTATTTTTGAACATCAATCAAACCTTAAATTAATGAAAAAATTACTTTATATAGCAAGTGCAATAGCACTTACTGCTTGTGGAGCAAGTAAAGACACTGCAAATAATGAGCATAAAAATGATACTAATATAGATTACGCTGCTAAATATGCTAAAACAATTACCGCTAAAGATTTAGGTAAACACTTATTTGTATATGCTTCTGATGAGTTTGAAGGACGTGACACAGGTGAGCCTGGGCAAAAAAAAGCAGTCAATTATTTAAGAGATTTTTATAAAAATGAAGGTATTATATCTCCTTTAGGTAACAATAATTATTTTCAAAAAGTCCCTTCTGAATATTTAAGTAATAATCGTAGAGGAATGAAATTAAAAGATTCTGAAAATGTTGTTGCTTTTATTGAAGGAACAGAAAAACCAGAAGAAATTTTAGTAATTTCCGCTCATTTAGATCACGAAGGTGTAAAAAATGGAAAAATATACAATGGTGCTGATGATGATGGATCTGGAACTGTTGCTATTTTAGAAATTGCAGAAGCTTTTAAACAAGCTTATAACGAAGGTAAAAAACCAAAACGTTCTATTTTATTTTTACACGTAACTGGTGAAGAAAAAGGATTATTAGGTTCTAAATATTATACAGAAAACCCAATTTTTCCTTTAGCAAATACTGTTACCAATTTAAACATTGATATGATTGGTAGAGTTGATGATCGTCATAAAGGGAATCCTAATTATGTATATTTAATCGGCGCTGATAAATTAAGTACTGAGCTACATAATATTTCTGAAGCTATAAATAAAAAATACACAAATGTTGCTTTAGATTATAAGTATAACGATGAAAACGACCCAAACCGTTACTACTATCGTTCTGATCATTATAACTTTGCAAAAAATAACATTCCTGTTATTTTTTATTTTAACGGTACTCATGATGACTACCATCAACCAACAGACACACCTGATAAAATCAACTACGAGATGTTAGAAAACAGAACTCGTTTAGTTTTTCATACTGCTTGGGAGCTTGCAAATCGTGATAATCGTGTTATTGTTGACAAAGGGGAAAAAGCAAAGTAACAAACATATTTCTTACATAAAAACTCGCCATTTGGTGAGTTTTTTTTTAACCTTTTAATTACATCAAAGACTAAAAAATCAATATCTTTCACTAAAAAATAACACATGGAAAATTTAACTAACAAAAAAGCTATCATAACTGGAGGTGGTAGAGGTTTAGGAAAAGCTACCGCAATTGCTTTTGCTAAAAAAGGAATAAACGTTGCTATAACTGGTAGAAATGAAGAACGTTTACTTAGCACTGTTAAAGAATTAAAAAAATATAACATACAAGCAACTTACGCTGTTTTTGACGTAAGCAATTACAACGAAGTTCAAAAAGGGATAAAAGACATTATAACTACTTTTGGCACTGTTGATATTTTAGTAAATAATGCAGGTATTGCTGCTTTTGGTTCGCTAAACGAAATGCCCGTTGAAGATTGGACACAAATTATACAAACCAATTTAATGGGAATGTATTATGTTACCAAAGAAGTTTTACCTTATTTAATTGAAAAAAACGAAGGTGATATTATTAATATTGCTTCTACTGCAGGCTTAAACGGAAATGCAACGACCTCAGCATATTCAGCCTCTAAATTTGCTGTAATCGGAATGTCCGAATCATTAATGAAAGAAGTTCGTAAAAACAATATTAGAGTATGCACTCTTACCCCTAGTACAATTGCTTCTGACATGTCTTTAGAATTAGGTATTACCGATGGAAATACAGAAAAAGTATTACAGCCAGATGATTTCGCCGAGTTAATTGTAGCTGGTTTAAGTTTACCTAGAAGAGCTATGCTTAAAGGTGCATCTTTATGGTCAACCAATCCGTAAAAATTATTAGAGGTTTTCTTTACAAGTAAAAGAAAACCTCTAATAATTTAATTCAGTCCATTTTTTAGGTTCAAAAAAACAATATTCTTAAACTGTTCTTCTAAAAAGGTAATTGCTTTTTTACTTCTTATTCCCGATTTACAATACACAACTAAAGGTTTATCAATATGCAACTCTTTAAATCGATTTGATAATTCTCCCAAAGGAATATGCTGTCCGTTTATATGATGTTGTTCACGCTCCCAATTTTCACGCACATCTAATAAATTATATTTCGGTAAATCATTTTGAAGTTCCTCAAAAGTAATTTCATTTTTCACAGCTTTTATTCCACAGAAAAAATCATAATCTTTTTCTAACGCTGTTACAATAATATTACTTGATTTCTCTAATTTTAAAATCATTTGGCGCATAGTCAACGTATCATACATCAATAATTTATTAGCAAGTACTTCTCCTATTTCACAAATAATTTTAATTGCTTCGTTTGCTTGTAAACTTCCTATAATTCCTGGTAAAACACCTACAACACCTATTTGAGAGCAATTTGGAGATTCATCTGGTTTTGGTGGCGTTGGGTATAAACATCTATAAGTTGCACTTTCTTTATAATTAAAAACACTTACTTGGCCTTCAAACTTAAAAATTGCACCATACACTAAAGGCTTATTTGTTATAACCGCTGCATCGTTGGTTAAATAACGGGTCGAAAAATTATCACTTCCATCTACAATTACATCATATTTATTGAATAATGAAATGGCATTTTCTCTCGTCAATTTTTCTTTATAAACAGAAAAATTTACAAAGGGATTTAATTTTGATAAACGTTTTGCTGCTGTTGCTGCTTTCGACAAGCCAATATCATCAATGGTATATAAAATTTGACGCTGCAAATTACTTTGATCAACTACATCATCATCTATAATTCCGATGTTTCCAACACCCGCTGCTGTTAAATATTGTAATACAGGGCAACCCAATCCGCCAGCACCAATCACTAAAACTTTTGCTCGTTTTAATTTTAGCTGCCCTTTTTCTCCTATTTTATCTAGAATAAGATGGCGATTGTATTGTTTTTGTTCTTCGTTACTTAAATTCATTAGTTTTTTATTGACTCAAAATGTGCCCAATCTTTCCAAACCACTTCTAAACCTCTGTCTTTTAACATTTTCACCACTTGTTCTGTATTTCGTTCATCAGAGATTTCAAATTGCTCTAAAGATTGTGGTTCTACTGAATATCCTCCAGGATTTGTTTTAGATTCGGCACTAATAGACGTAGCTCCTAAATTAACAATATTATTTCTAAAAACTTCACTTTCTCTGGTTGACATTGACAATTCAACATCTTCATCAAACAAGCGAAATGCACAAATTAATTGTACCAAATCAGCATCAGTCATTTCAACCTTTGGTTCTAATCCTCCTGAGTGTGGTCGTAACCTCGGAAAAGAGATAGAATACTTTGTTTTCCAATATGTTTTTTGCAAATATTTTAAATGTAATGCTGTAAAAAAACTATCAGCACGCCAATCTTCTAATCCGAATAAAGCACCTAAACCTATTTTATGAATCCCTGCTTTCCCTAATCTATCTGGTGTATCTAAACGGTAATCAAAATTAGATTTTTTTCCCTTCGGATGATGTTTCTTATACTCATCTCTATGATACGTTTCTTGATAAACTAATACAGCGTACAATCCTGCTTCAATTAACGATTCATATTCATCCTGATCTAAAGGTTGCACTTCAATCGTAATATTTGAAAATTGCGAACGTATTAATTCGATTGCATTTTTAATATAATTAACGCCAACCGTTTTATTTGCTTCACCAGTAACCAACAAAATATGATCGTATCCTTTTTCTTTTAAAAAAGCTACTTCTTTTAAAATTTCAGCGTCGGTTAACGTTCGTCTAGGTATTTTATTAGTCATACTAAAACCACAGTATGTACAAATATTTTGGCATTCGTTACTCAAATACATTGGCGCATACATTTGTATTGTGTTACCAAATCGTTTTTTAGTAAGTAAGCTACTTTTTTGTGCCATTTGCTCGATATACGGGCGTGCAGCAGGAGATATCAATGCTTTAAAATCTTCTAAATCAATTTTTTCTTTCGATAAAGCACGCATTACCTCATCAGTAGTTTTATTAAAAATACTTTTTAAGGTATCATCCCAACTATACGTATCGAAAAGCTCTTTAAATTTACTCATTTTTTAATTTAAAAACGATGTTAACGGGCTACTTGCCTCGGCTTCCGATCTTATAGGAGCTAACTTTGCTTCGTATGCCATTCTACCCGCTTCTACTGCCATTTTAAATGCTTTTGCCATTGCTACTGGGTTTTCTGACACTGCTATTGCGGTGTTTACCAAAACCGCATCGGCACCAATTTCCATGGCTTGTGCTGCATGTGATGGTGCACCAATACCTGCATCAACAATTACCGGAACGTTAGATTGCTCAATAATTATATCTAAAAACTCTACCGTCTTTAACCCTTTATTACTTCCAATCGGCGCACCTAAAGGCATTACACATTGTGTACCCACATCTTCCAATCGTTTACATAAAACAGGATCGGCATGAATATATGGCATTACCACAAATCCTTTTTTAACCAATTCTTCAGCAGCTTTTAAAGTTTCTATAGGATCTGGTAATAAATACCTCGGATCGGGATGTATTTCTAATTTTACCCAATTGGTTTCTAAAGCTTCTCTTGATAATTCTGCCGCAAATACGGCTTCTTTTGCAGTTCTAACTCCAGATGTATTCGGTAATAAATTTATTCTCGAATGATTTAAGTGTGTTAAAATATCATCTTCTTTATCTTTAACATCTACTCGTTTTAAAGCAACGGTTACTAATTCACTTTCTGATGCTACTAATGATTCTTTCATTAATTGTGAAGAACTAAACTTTCCTGTTCCTGTAAACAGTCTTGAGTTAAATTCTTTATCGGCTATTTTTAATACTTTGTTCATTATTTTTTTAGGCTACTTATCGTCCATTTTATACACTTGTTCTTGTGTACTTGGCGCGTTTAATATTTTATGAAAAACAGGTATACTTGTAAAATCGTTGGTTATTGCTGCTGATACAGCAACACCGTATACACCTGTTTGTATAATTTTTGTGGTATCATCTAACGTAATTCCACCTACCGCTATAATTGGAGTTTCAGTTTGTAGTTCATCTAACAATACTTGATAACCTACGGTTCCTAAAACAGGACTTAAGTTCTTTTTTGTTTCTGTAAACTGAAAAGGCCCTAAACCTATATAATCTACTTTTTTTTCTAGTAATGTTTTACAATCCTCTAAGGTATTTGCCGTTCCGCCAATACTGTAAAATTTACCTAAATATGCACGAACTTTTAACGGACAAGCATCTGATTTACCTAAATGAACACCGTCAGCATTTACTTCTTTAGCTACTTTATAATGATCATTAATAATTAATCTAGTTTGAAAATGCCCTGTAATTTCTCGTGCTTTTTTTGCAGTTTCTAATAAGGTTTTCGGATCAACTTTTTTTAATCGTAATTGCACCCATTCCACACCCGAAGCACAAGCTCTTTGAATATTTTCCAAATGCTCTTGAGGTGTATTTCCTTGTGTTATATAATGTAATTTACTTACCATTTTATTTGCAGTTGTGAGTTCCTAACAAGGAATCGTTCGAATTTAAAAATTGTTCTGTATATCGTTTTGTGTTTTTACAGGTATCTTCTAAAGAAAGTTCTAACGCTAAATTAGCCGTTAATGCGGAGGACAAAACACAACCACTTCCGTGTTTTTCATATACTTTATTCGCTATTGGTGAAATATTTAATTGTACTATTTCATTATAATACACTTCATCCCATCCTTTTTTATCTTTTCTATGCCCTCCTTTTAAATAAAGGTTTGTTTTACTAGCAATAAATTCAATAGTTTCTTCAATATTTTTATCAGGAAATAATGCTTTTATTTCATTATAATTTGGTGTAACAAAATTACAATTCTCTAATACATTTTCGAGTGTTTTTAAGTTTTGACTTGTATGAAATTCAAATCCTGCACTAGCTTTTAAAATAGGATCTAACACTATTTTTATTTTCGGATTTAATCGTTTTAAAGTCTGAATTACTTCTATTAAGATTTCCCAAGATTCAATAATTCCTATTTTTACTGCAGATATTGAAAATCGGTCAAACAAAGTTGTTATTTGTGAAATAATAACTTTTTTTTCCATCCATACACAACTTTTAAAGTCAATATCATTTTGAATAGTTACAGCTGTGCATACTGACAATCCGTATAAACCATGCGCTTCAAATGTTTTAATATCTGAAGTAATACCTGCGCCACTTGACGGATCTAGTCCTGCAATGGTTAATATGTAGTTGTTTTTACTCAATACTCTTTTTTTTGACTCTTTTTTTTGACTCTTTTTTTCGATGATTTATTTGAATGTAAACCTGAAATAAATTTTGGTTGAGGTAATGTTATTTTTATTTAATATTAGTTTTCCACAACGCTCGAACTAATATTTTACTCTATTATTTTGATATATTTTCATCGTAACACTGTTGTATCTCTTTAAAACATTCAACAGGATTTTCGACATTCCAAACACCACCTAAAACACCAATTCCTTTAAATCCTAAGTCGATTGTTTTTGCAATGGTTTTAGAGTTAATTCCGCCCATTCCTAAAATTGATTTATCGATATGGTTTACATCAAAACCTCTTCCTTCATATCCTTTTTTAGAAATAGATGAAAAAACTGGACTCAATAAATGATAATCGAATTCAATATCACAAACTTCAATATCTATAGGTTCGTGAAAGGAACTACTCATTGTTTTACCCAACATGTTTAATCCTATAAAATATCTACTTCCATTTTCTAAAGCGTCTCGTCTTTTTTGTTCTTGAAAATGAATTCCTTTTAAATTAAATTCATTCGTTAATTCATGAAAATAATGTACGATTATCTTATTATGATATTTTTTATCAATTTTATTTAAATATGAAACATGCGCTTCTAAATCTTTAAACGGTTTTCTTAAATGATAATATTCTAAACCTGCTTCAAATAATTGATGTAGTATTTTAATTTCGTTTGCTACATCTTTTTCTGGAGCTATAAGTACAATCATATTCGTTGAATTTAGTCGCTTTTAATTTTGTGTAAAAATAACCTAATTTAATCTTGAAATAGCAGATTTAGCTTATCGTTTACTGCCTGTTATCGCAGTTATTATTTTTCGGGTTAGGGATTGCAGTGGCATCCTTTTGCATTTTGTTCGAGTTAATTTATGCAGTAGAACGAAATAAATTAGTATCGAGAACTTGCAAAAGATATAACGGAAAGCCCGCCTACGCCTTAATAAAAAGGCGTAGGAACCTCCTAATTATTTTATAAATATACTTCTGAACCTTTTTCTTTAAATTCTTTCGACTTTTCGTCCATTCCTTTTTGGAAGATTTCGTTATTCTCATCAATTTCATTCTCAGCAGCAAAATCACGTACTTCTTGCGAAATTTTCATAGAACAGAATTTTGGACCACACATAGAACAAAAGTGTGCAATTTTTGCACCTGCAGCTGGTAACGTTTCATCGTGATATTCACGAGCCCGCTCTGGGTCTAATCCTAAATTAAATTGATCTTCCCAACGGAACTCGAAACGCGCCATACTCAACGCATTATCTCTGTGCTGAGAACCTGGATGCCCTTTTGCTAAATCGGCTGCATGGGCTGCTAATTTATAAGTTACAACACCTACACGTACATCCTCTTTATTAGGCAGTCCTAAATGTTCTTTTGGCGTTACGTAACACAACATGGCACAACCATACCAACCAATCATAGCGGCTCCGATACCCGAAGTAATATGATCGTAACCTGGTGCAATATCAGTTGTTAAAGGCCCTAAAGTATAAAAAGGAGCTTCGTCACAAACTTCAATTTGCTTCTCCATATTTTCTTTAATCATGTGCATTGGCACATGTCCTGGCCCTTCAATAAAACACTGAACTTCATGCTTACGAGCAATCTGAGTTAACTCACCCAAGGTCTCTAACTCCGCAAATTGTGCTTCGTCATTTGCATCAGCAACCGAGCCTGGTCGTAATCCGTCACCTAAAGAAAAGGCAACATCATATTGCTTTAATATTTCACAAATATCTTCGAAATGTGTGTATAAAAAACTTTCTTTATGATGTGCTAAACACCATTTTGCCATAATTGAACCTCCACGAGACACAATACCTGTAACACGTTTTGCAGTCATTGGTACGTAACGTAACAAAACTCCGGCATGGATGGTAAAGTAATCTACTCCTTGTTCTGCTTGTTCAATTAACGTATCGCGGAAAATCTCCCACGTTAAATCCTCTGCAACTCCGTTTACTTTTTCTAAAGCTTGATATATTGGCACGGTACCTACTGGAACTGGTGAATTACGGATAATCCACTCACGAGTTTCATGGATATTTTCTCCGGTGGATAGATCCATAATATTATCTGCTCCCCAACGACAAGCCCAAACGGCTTTTTCTACTTCTTCTTCAATTGATGAAGTAACCGCGGAGTTACCAATATTGGCATTAATTTTTACTAAGAAGTTACGCCCTAAAATCATAGGTTCGGCTTCTGGGTGATTAATATTTGATGGAATAATTGCACGTCCTCTTGCTACTTCTGATCGTACAAATTCTGGTGTAATTTTTTCTGGAATAGAAGCACCAAAATGTTCCCCTTTATGTTGCTTTCTTATTTCAGTCATTTCATCTATTCGTTGATTTTCACGAATAGCAATGTATTCCATTTCTGGGGTAATTATTCCTTTTTTAGCATAATGCAATTGTGTTACATTTTGCCCTTTTTTAGCGCGCATAGGTTTTTTAAGTAACTTAAAACGCATGTGATCTAAACTTTTATCGTTTAAACGTTCGTTACAATATTCTGATGAGTATGAATCAAGTTCTTCAACATCACCACGCTCTTTTATCCAAGATTCACGAATACGCTCTATACCGCTATGAATATCGATTTCTTTATTAGGATCAGTATATGGGCCTGAAGTATCGTAAACAGTAACTGGTTCGTTTGGTGTTTTCTTTTTGGTCATAGAATCTACCGTATCACTTAACGAAATTTCACGCATTGCTACTTTAATTTGCGGGTGAATTTTTCCGTTTACGTAAATTTTTTTCGAATTCGGAAACGGGTTTCTTGTTATTCCGTCTTGTTTTGGAGCTGTGTCTTTGTTCTTCATCTGATACTTAGTGTTTGTTAGTTTTTAAAATAAAAATCATCCTCCTTGGGTTGATTTTATAATTAAAATATCATCATTGTTTTGAAGTAACTTTAAAGACCAATCTGATCGTTTTATAACAGTACTATTTATAGCAATTGCTATTCCGTTTGTTTGAATTTTTAATAATTCAATAAACTCTTGTAGTGTTACGTTTTCTAAAACTTGATGGTCTTCTTGGTTTACTTTTATAGTAATCATATTTATAAAATATTACTGTAAACCAAATGGTAGTAGCTCGACAAAATTATATCGAAGATAACTTTTCCCTCCGTTGGTATTAACCAAATCAGGTTCTAAGGATTTTTCTCAAACTAATTTAATAGCTACTCCTAAAGTTTACGAAAGCAAATGTATGCTTTAAATTAAAAAACACCGCATTTTTAATATGAATTTATTTTTTATTCTTGATTTTTATTCACTTATGCTTAAATTTTATGCGATTATGTCATTTTTTTTAACTCAAGTTAATGTTTCTTATAAATTTGAAACTGTGAAGCAGCGATCACGTTAAAAAACGGTTTTTCTGTAAAACTTGTTACAGAAGGAGGTAACCGAAAAGCCTTATGAGTAGGTAAACTAAACAAATTTATTATGAGTACTGAAACTTTAAAAGCAAAAGAAACTCTTCTTGGAGGATGGACATCTTATGGTTCTTTAACGACAGAAGATCGCAAAGTATTTGATGAAGCACTTAATGGTTTTGTTGGAGTAAATTATGAACCGACAGCTGTATCTACTCAAGTTGTTGCTGGAACAAACTATCGTTTTAAGTGTAATGCTTCTATACCTCCTGCCGAGGTTATGTGGGAAGCTATTGTTGAAATTTTTCAACCCTTAGGTGATGTTAAACCTCATATTACTGGTATTACAAGGTTATAAAAAAATAAGCCAGTCTTTTTTAAAAGACTGGCTTATTTTAATTAATAACTTTTATAATGCTTCAATTGTTTTTGTTACTTCTTCTAAAACTTTAAAAGCAGTTTCTGCCATTTTATTTCCTTTTAAATCTAATAAAGGATTTACTTCGACAAATTCAACACAAGCTACTTTTTTACTTGCTAATAATCCATTTATAATTTCAACAATTTCTTTATCATCAAAACCTTTTGGCACTGGTGTTCCGGTACCATAAGAAATCATATCACAATCCATAGAATCTACATCAAAAGAAACATAAATAATATCACAATCTGTTAATTTTTCTAAAGCTTCATTTACACAAACTTCTAATCCGCGGTAGCGAACTTCGGCAACCATATAGTTTTTTATACCGTATTTTTCTATTTGTTTATCTTCTGGTTCTTCAGTATCTCGGACTCCAAAAAAAACAATATTTTCTGGTAAAACTTTTTGTTCTGGTATTCCTATATTTTTCATTCGATCCCACAACTCAGCCGTTTCTCTATCTACATCATTTATTTGACAATCTAAATTATCATCAGAAATAGCAGCTCCTAATGGCATACCATGTATGTTTCCTGAAGGTGAGGTGTATGGTGTATGTAAATCTCCATGGGCGTCAATCCAAATAACTCCTATTTTTTTAGTTGGGTTTGCTGCTTTAATACCACTTATGGTTCCTAAGGCTGATGAATGGTCTCCTGATAAAACTATTGGGAATTTATCTTCTTGCAAATTTACTTTTACATGATTACTTAATCTTTTACATTGATTAAATACACTATTTATTTGCTTACCAAATGAGTTATTCTTTTTATCATAAATAGATTCATTTTCTGTAATAACATCTTCTGATTCAAAACGATTAAAAAAATCATTATTTTCATTGATGGCTGCAATTTCTATAGCATCAACTCCCATATCAGAACCACGTGTACCTGCACCAATATCTGACCTGTTTTTTATAATTTTTATTTCTTTCATCTTCATTTATTTTAATAAAAAAATGTCATTTAAAATTTAAATGACATTTTTGTTAATTTATCTTTTACTAACTTCTACAAATTCTCTAAGATTTTCTCCTGTATAAATTTGACGAGGTCTTCCAATAGGTTCTTTGTTTTCTCTCATTTCTTTCCATTGTGCAATCCATCCTGGTAAACGTCCTAAAGCAAACATTACTGTAAACATTTCAACTGGAATCCCCATTGCTCGGTAAATAATACCTGAGTAAAAATCTACATTAGGATATAATTTTCTGTCTACAAAATAAGGATCGTTTAATGCTTCTTGCTCTAATCCTTTTGCTACAGCTAAAATAGGGTCTTCAACTCCTAATTCTTTTAACACTTCATCGGCAGCAACTTTTATAATTTTTGCTCTTGGGTCAAAGTTTTTATAAACACGGTGTCCGAATCCCATTAAACGGAAAGGGTCGTTTTTATCTTTTGCTTTTGCCATATATTTTTTAGTATCGCCACCATCTTCTTTAATAGCTTCTAGCATTTCTAAAACTGCTTGGTTTGCACCACCATGTAATGGTCCCCAAAGTGCAGAAATTCCTGCTGAAAGTGAAGCGAATAATCCTGCATGTGAAGAACCTACAATTCTTACCGTTGATGTTGAACAGTTTTGCTCATGATCTGCATGTAAGATTAATAATTTATCTAATGCATTTACTAAAATTGGATTTTGAACATACTCTTCATTTGGTTGCTCAAACATCATTTTTAAAATATTTTCTACATATCCTAAAGATTTTGTTCCGTAATTTAACGGTAATCCTTGTTTTTTACGCATTGCCCATGCTACTAATACTGGAAATTTTCCTAATATTTTTACAATAGCATTGTACATTTCTTCCTCTGAATCTACATTTACTGAACTTGGATTAAATGCTGTTAGTGCTGATGTTAAAGATGATAATACACCCATTGGATGCGCATTTTTAGGAAAAGCATCTAATATTTTTTTAACATCATCATCAACTACAGATTTAGATCTGATATCTGAATGAAATTTATCTAACTGTTCTTGTGTTGGTAAATTTCCAAAAATAAGCGCATAAGCGACTTCTAAAAAATCAGCTTTTTCTGCCAATTCTTCAATTGAATATCCTCTGTAACGTAAAACTCCTTCTTCACCATTTAAAAATGTAATAGCACTTTGGCAAGAACCTGTATTCTTATATCCTGGATCGATAGTAATAACTCCTTCAGAAGCTCCTCTTAATGTTTTTATATCAATTGCAGTTTCATTTTCTGTTCCTTTAATTAACGGGAACTCATACGTCTTTTCACCAATTTGTAGTTTTGCTATATCTGCCATTTTTATCTCTTAATTTTTTATGATTCAAGTGAATTGCGAAGATACCATTTTTTGTAGTATTTTAAAAGTGAGTTTTAATAGTTTTTTACTATCTAAAAATAGTATTATTTTATATATTTTTATTATTTACTTAAGCAAAAATTGTTTCAAACCCTCATCATGAAATACTATTTATGATAATAATGTGATTATGAAGTAAATTTAAACTGATGTGTTATTATGTTAGATTATAATTCAAATTAGAAACCGATTTAAAGATTCGCTAGTTTAGTTTTTAATCTGATTTTTATGAATATTTTTCATAATTCGTTTAAAACCTTTTATAATTATACTCCTTGTACTTTTTGTTAAAGCCAAATTATCATAGTTTTCTGGAACAAAAACATTACCTACAACTGATTGAGAATACATTTCTTCAAGTAAATTTAAATCGTAAATAGTTACTGTTACTTCGCCTCTATTTTCTGAAGAAGACATTATATTTCCTTGTCCTAAAATTCCAACTTCATCAGAAATTACAGTAGCGTTAATCTTTATAAAAAAATCATATCCTGTTCCGTTTTTAATATCTTTTAAATCAGCTTTACTAAGATTAGTGGTTATATTAGCTGGTAATAAAATTCCTCTAATAGTATTTACATCAGAAAAACGATTTCCTAATAGCTCAGTAAATTTTTCGCTCGCTATATTCGTTAAGCTTTCTTTTATACTTTTAGGAGCTTCAACAGTATGTAACAACCATTTACCTTTTTTAAAATCTAAACGCGAATTTACATTTCCTGAATGTGTGTATTTTGTAGAGTGGCACGCTGTAAAAGTTATAACTATTAGTAAGGCAAATATCTTTTTCATATTATATTTTAATTATCTTAAAAAGAGACTGTTTACAACAGTCTCTTTTATGTTGTTATAAATCAAACCCTAAATTTAACTGAATCATTAACGGGAAATAATATCCTTTACCGTTGGTATCAAAATAATAAATTGGTCCCATATCAAACAAAAGGTGAAAGTTTTTACCATAAGTTCGTTGAATTCCCCAGGTAGGCCCAACTGCAAAATCTAATCCATCAGTTCCGTTAGAATTACCAAACAAAGACTCACTTCTAGTTAAAAATCTTGCTGACACAAAATTACCTGCATTATTTGCAGTTTTTAAACCTTTCTCTTTACGCTTATCAAAATTATAAAACCATTTGTGTTGTATATCTACAAAAGGATTGAAAGAAGTTATTGCTCCAGAACCAGCTCCTAAATCTGTATGTGGATAACTTACACTATAACCAACACCCGCTCCAACAGAAAGTGTTGTATTATTTCCCGTAGGCATTTCGTATTCTACTCCTGGATTTAAAAAATTAACTCGCCATGCTTTTTCAGTATTTTTTTCTTGTGCATTAATCACTGTTATTGTTAACAGTAAAATAATTGATACTAGTTTTTTCATAGTTTTGTTTGTTTAAAGCATTAAATAGTAGCATGTTTTTTAAATAAAAGCCTTACTATTTTTATTTTTTTTTATAGAAGCTATATAAAATCAAAAACCTTGCCGTTTAAATGACAAGGTTTTAAATATTGATTCTTATAAGAATAGTTAAATTACTTTATTTTAAAAGCTTTTTCTTGTGGATAAAAAGCAACACCATCTAATTGCTCTTCAATACGCAATAATTGATTGTATTTTGCCATACGATCAGATCGAGAAGCTGAACCTGTTTTAATTTGACCACAGTTTAATGCCACTGCTAAATCAGCAATTGTATTGTCTTCTGTTTCACCAGAGCGGTGACTCATAACCGATGTATATCCTGCATTATGTGCCATATTTACAGCTGCAATAGTTTCAGTTAACGTTCCTATTTGATTTACTTTAATTAAAATAGAGTTTGCAATTCCGTTTTCAATACCTCTAGATAAACGCTCTACGTTGGTTACAAATAAATCGTCACCAACTAACTGTACTTTATCTCCGCAAATTTCAGTTAAATACTTCCATCCTTCCCAGTCATTTTCATCCATTCCATCTTCAATAGAAATAATAGGATATTTTTCTGCTAATTCAGCTAAGTAATCAGCTTGTTCTTTACTTGAACGTACTTTTCCTTTTGCTCCTTCAAACTTTGTATAATCATATTTTCCATCAACAAAAAATTCGGCAGCAGCACAATCTAAAGCGATCATTACTTCTTCTCCAAATTTATATCCAGCATTTTTAGTTGCCAACGCAATGGTTTCAATTGCGTCTTCTGTACCATCTAAAGTTGGTGCAAAACCTCCTTCATCACCAACGGCTGTTGATAAATTACGATCGTGTAAAACCTTCTTTAAATTATGGAATATTTCAGAACCAACTTGCATTGCTTCTGTAAAGTTTTTAGCTTTTACTGGCATTACCATAAATTCTTGAAATGCAATTGGTGCATCTGAATGTGAACCTCCGTTAATGATATTCATCATCGGTACTGGTAAGGTATTTGCAGATACTCCGCCAACATATCTATATAAAGGCAAACCTAACTCATTTGCTGCGGCTTTTGCTGCGGCTAAAGAAACCCCTAAAATAGCATTTGCACCTAATTTAGATTTATTTGATGTTCCATCTAAATCAATCATCATTTGATCAATCATATTTTGTTCAAAAACAGATACACCTAATAACTCTTGTGCAATTAAAGTATTTACATTGTTTACAGCATTTAATACACCTTTACCCATGTAATCACTTCCTCCGTCACGTAATTCAACCGCTTCATGTTCTCCTGTTGATGCTCCTGATGGAACTGCTGCTCTACCTATTACACCGTTTTCAGTAGTAACATCTACTTCTACAGTTGGGTTACCTCTTGAATCGAAAATTTGACGTGCGTGAATGTTGATTATAATACTCATAATTGTTTATTTTTAATATAGATTCCCGTGAATATGAACTCACGGGAATGCTAATTTTATATACTTGCTAATTTAATAATTGTAATTGATTGTGTAGTGTTTCTTATTTAAGAATTACGAAAACGATTACGCTTCAATTTTTACTTTCTTGATATTTTCGATAAACTCATCAAAAAGGTATTCGGCATCATGTGGTCCTGGGCTAGCTTCTGGATGATATTGCACAGAAAATACATTTTTAGATTTCATTCTAATACCTGCCACTGTATGATCGTTTAAGTGAACATGTGAAATTTCAACATCGTTATGCGCTTCAGTTTCTTCTTTATTAATCGCAAAACCATGATTTTGAGAAGTTATTTCACCTTTTCCTGTTATTAAATTCTTTACAGGATGATTGATTCCTCTGTGACCATTATGCATTTTATAAGTAGAAATTCCGTTAGCTAATGCAATAACTTGGTGTCCTAAACAAATACCAAAAAGAGGTTTATCATTTTTGATAATATCTTTTGCTGTATTAATTGCGTCTGAAAGTGGTTCTGGATCACCAGGTCCGTTAGAAATGAAGTAACCATCTGGATTAAAATCACTCATTTGTTCGAAAGTAGCATTGTATGGGTACACTTTTATATAAGCACCTCTTTTTACTAAATTTCTTAAAATGTTCTTTTTAATACCAATATCTAAAGCCGATACTTTTATTGGTGCGTTTTCATCTCCTACAAAATAAGGCTCTTTTGTTGATACTTTTGAGGCCAGTTCTAAACCTTCCATATTAGGTGTAGCTGCTAACTGTTTTTTTAACCCCTCTACATTATCTACATCTGTAGATATAATAGCATTCATTGCACCATTATCTCTAATATATGATACCAAAGCTCTAGTGTCTACATCAGATATGGCAACTAAATTATGTTCTTTAAACCAGTCAAATAAGTTACCATCAGAATCTACACGTGAATGTGTAAAACTAAAGTTACGACAAATTAATCCTGATATTTTTATTCCTTCTGATTCTACTTCTTCATTATTAACACCATAATTACCTATATGAGCATTGGTAGTTATCATTAATTGTCCAAAATAAGAAGGATCAGTAAATACTTCTTGGTAGCCTGTCATTCCTGTATTAAAACAGATTTCCCCTGTTGAAGTACCTTCGATTCCTATAGACTTTCCATAGAAAATAGTTCCATCTGCTAATAAAACTAGTGCTTTTTTACGTTGCTGATATTTCATTTAGTGTGTGTTGTGTAATTTGATTGCAAAAATATATAAAAAAAGGGACAAACATTAAATGTTTATCCCTTTGATATAATTTATAAAAATTTTCATTTTTATTCTTCTTCGTTTGAAGTTTGAGTTTCAACTGCTGCAGCTGTAGTTTTTGCACCACCACGACGGCTACGACGAGTGTTCTTTTTAGCTTTGTTTCCTTTCGGGTTGTATAATTCGTTGTAATCAACTAATTCAACCATTGCCATAGAAGCGTTATCTCCCTGACGGTTTCCTAATTTGATAATACGAACATATCCTCCTGGACGATCTGCTACTTTTACAGAAACTTCTTTAAATAATTCTGTTACAGCTTCTTTGCTACGTAAATAGCTAAATACTGTACGGCGATTATGAGTAGTATCTGATTTAGACTTAGTAATTATAGGCTCTATAAACATACGTAAAGCTTTCGCTTTTGCTAAAGTTGTGTTTATACGTTTGTGCTCTATTAAAGAACACCCCATATTTGCTAACATCGCCTTTCTGTGCGCTGTTTGTCTTCCTAAATGATTAAATTTCTTTCCGTGTCTCATGACATTTGGTTTTTAGCTCTCATCTTGCTACTACCTTTTAAGGGAGCAAATTATGAAAGGTTAATCTCTATCTAATTTGTATTTGCTTAAGTCCATTCCGAAATTAAGGTTTTTATTAGCCACTAACTCATCTAATTCAGTTAATGATTTTTTACCAAAGTTTCTAAATTTCATTAAATCACTTTTGTTGAACGATACTAAGTCTCCTAAAGTATCAACTTCTGCTGCTTTTAAACAGTTTAAAGCACGAACAGATAAATCCATATCTACTAATTTCGTCTTCAATAACTGACGCATGTGTAATGATTCTTCATCATATGTTTCAGTTTGTGCAATTTCATCTGCCTCTAAAGTGATACGCTCATCTGAGAACAACATAAAGTGGTGGATTAAAATTTTAGCAGCTTCTGTTAAGGCATCCTTAGGGTTGATAGAACCGTCTGTATCGATATCAAAAACTAATTTTTCATAATCGGTCTTTTGTTCTACACGAAAATTTTCAACAGCATATTTTACATTCTTTATAGGAGTGTAAATAGAATCTGTAAAAATTGTTCCTAATGGAGCACCTGCTCTTTTGTTTTCTTCTGCTGGCACAAAACCTCTACCTTTTTCGATAGTGATTTCAGCATTAAAATTCACTGATTTATCCATGTTACAAATTACTAAATCTGGATTTAGTACTTGAAAACCTGAAGTAAATTTTTGTAAATCTCCTGCAGTTAATTGTTCTTGTCCTGATACTGCTATAGATACTGTTTCTCTATCAGTTTCTTCAATTTGTTTCTTAAAACGAACTTGTTTTAAGTTTAAGATGATTTCTGTAACATCTTCTACAACACCTTGAATTGTTGAAAACTCATGATCTACACCATCTACTCTTAATGATGTGATAGCAAATCCTTCTAAAGAAGATAATAAAACTCTTCTTAAAGCATTTCCTATTGTTAATCCAAAACCTGGTTCAAGAGGTCTAAATTCGAATCTTCCTGAAAAGTCAGTAGATTCAATCATTATTACTTTATCAGGCTTCTGAAAATTTAAAATTGCCATATTTTTCTTCGTTTTAATTGTTGTTTAGTTGCGCGGTTTATTAGTTTGAAGAAATACAGATAAACCCTTTGGCTATACAACAATGTAAATAATTTATTATTTAGAATATAATTCTACGATTAATTGTTCCTTGATATTTTCAGGAATTTGTAATCTTTCTGGAGCTTTAATAAAAGTTCCTGACTTTTGATCAGAGTTCCAGCTTAACCATTCATAAACATTACTGTTTGATGCTAAAGAATCTTCAATAGCTACTAATGATTTAGATTTTTCTCTTACTGCCACAACATCTCCTGCTTGTAAGCTGTATGATGGAATGTTAACAATTTCTCCGTTCACAGTAATGTGACGGTGAGATACTAATTGACGTCCACCTCTTCTTGAGTTAGCAATTCCTAAACGGAAAACAACGTTATCTAAACGAGATTCACATAATTGTAATAAAACCTCACCTGTAATACCTTTAGATGCAGATGCTTTTTTAAATAAGTTACTAAACTGACGCTCTAAAATACCATAAGAGTATTTAGCTTTTTGCTTCTCCATTAACTGAGTCGCATATTCAGATTTCTTACCTCTTCTTCTTGCGTTTCCATGTTGTCCTGGAGGGTAATTTCTTTTTTCAAAGTTTTTATCATCTCCAAAAATTGCTTCACCAAACTTACGAGCAATTTTAGTTTTTGGTCCTGTATATCTTGCCATTTCTTATTGTTTTAGTAGGGATTATGAATTAAGGCTTACTCCTTCGATAATCGTATTCCTACTTTAGTTAAAATACTTTTTTTTGCGCGTACAAAAATACGCTAAATAAAAGTATAAGTTGATTTATATCAACTTATACTCTTCTTCTTTTTGGAGGACGACATCCGTTGTGAGGAATTGGCGTAACATCAATAATTTCTGTTACTTCGATTCCTGCATTGTGGATAGATCTGATTGCAGATTCTCTACCGTTACCAGGCCCTTTAACATACACCTTTACTTTACGTAAACCTGCTTCTTTTGCTACGTTAGCACAATCTTCTGCGGCTAATTGAGCTGCATACGGAGTGTTCTTTTTTGAACCTCTGAAACCCATTTTACCTGCAGATGACCAAGATATAACGTCACCTTTTTTGTTTGTTAAAGAAATAATAATATTGTTGAAAGATGCAGTTACGTGAGCTTCACCAACTGATTCTATTACAACTTTACGTTTTTTTGTTACTTTAGACTTTGCCATGATTATTATAGTTTTAGTAATTTAGTTTTCTAACCTTATGGTTATAATAACCACTGTTAGATCTTTATTACTTATCTAACTTATTTTTTCTTGTTAGCTACAGTTTTTCTCTTACCTTTTCTTGTACGAGAGTTATTCTTAGTTCTTTGCCCTCTTAAAGGAAGACCAAGTCTGTGACGAATACCTCTTTGACATCCTATGTCCATTAAACGTTTAATGTTTAATTGAACTTCTGAACGTAATTCACCTTCTATAGTAAAAGTTCCTACTTGCTCACGAATCGCTGCAATTTGATCATCTGTCCAATCTTGAACTTTGATACTTTCGTCTATTTTTGCAGTTGCTAAAATTTCTTTTGCTCTGCTGTCTCCTATACCAAAGATGTAAGTTAAAGCGATAACACCTCTTTTATTCTTTGGAATATCAATACCTGCTATTCTTGCCATTACCCTTGTCTTTGTTTAAATCTAGGATTCTTTTTGTTAATTACATATAATCTGCCTTTTCTACGTACAATCTTGCACTCGGCACTTCTTTTCTTTAATGATGCTCTTACTTTCATCAGTGTGTGTTTTTAATATCTGTAAGTAATTCTTGCCTTTGATAAATCATACGGACTCATTTCTAATTTCACCTTGTCTCCTGGTAATAATTTGATATAATGCATACGCATTTTACCTGAAATGTGTGCCGTTACAATATGTCCGTTTTCTAATTCTACGCGAAACATTGCATTTGATAATGCTTCTGTTATTGTTCCGTCTTGTTGAATTGCTGGTTGCTTAGCCATATTATTTTAATGATTTTCTGTTACTGTTACCTGTTTTCATTAAACCATCGTAACGACTGTTTAATAAATACGAGTTAATTTGCTGTATGGTATCTATTGCAACTCCAACCATAATGATTAAAGAAGTACCACCAAAAAACATTGCCCAGTTTTGAGTAACTCCAAACTTTACAATAATCGCTGGTAATATAGATAAAGCTGCTAAAAATAAAGATCCTGGAAATGTTATTTTCGATAACACCGAATCTAAATAGTTTGCTGTTTCTTCTCCTGGCTTATATCCAGGTACAAAACCATTACTTCTCTTTAAATCATCTGCCATTTTATTTGTTGGGATCGTAATCGCCGTATAAAAATAACTAAAGATAATAATTAAGATAGCAAATATAACGTTATACCATAATCCGAAATTATCAGTTAAACTGTTTAATGCTGGAAATTTTTGCCCCAAAGCTACTGGTAAAAACATAATAGCTTGTGCAAAAATAATTGGCATTACACCCGATGCATTCAATTTTAATGGAATGTACTGGCGTGCACCGTCAACATCTTTAATGTCTGTAACAGCTGTACGACGTGCATACTGAACCGCTACCTTTCTTACTGCTGTAACTAATAATACGGTTAACAAGATTACTACAAACCAAACTATTAATTCGATTAGAATCATCATAATCCCTCCAGCTCCAGCTGTTTGCTTAGAAACTAACTCTTGTATGAAAGCTGCTGGAAAATTAGCAATAATACCTACTGTAATTAATAATGATATACCATTACCAACTCCTTTGTCTGTAATACGCTCACCTAACCACATTGCAAAAATTGTTCCTGCAGATAAAAGGATAATTGATGAAACCCAAAATGTTGCTCCAGTTACTAAAAATGCTTCAGGTCCTAATCCCATTTGGTTTTGAATAATACCAATATAAGTAGGTGCTTGAAACAAAGTAATAGCAATTGTAAGCCATCTTGTTATTTGTGTAATCTTCTTACGTCCACTTTCTCCATCTTTTTGTAATTTTTGTAAATATGGTACCGCAATACCCATTAACTGAACTACAATTGATGCAGAAATATAAGGCATTATACCAAGTGCCATCACTGACGCTCTAGCAAATGCCCCACCTGTAAATGCGTTTAATAAACCTAAAAGTCCACTTGAAGTACTGTCTTGTAATGCTGATAATTGTGTAGGGTCAATTCCAGGTAATGGAACTGCCGCCATAAAACGATATACAGCAATTAAACCTAAAGTTAAAAGTAATTTCTCTTTTAACTCTTCTATCTTCCAAATGTCTTTTAAAGTATTTATAAAATTCATCATTTACAATTCTTATAATGTAACTGCTTCACCTCCTGCTGCTTCAATAGCCGCTTTTGCTGTTGCAGTAAATTTATGTACAGTTATATTTAATTTAGCCTTTAACTCACCACCACCTAATATTTTTACTAAGTCGTTTTTACGAGCTAAACGGTTTTCTACTAAAACCTCTAAAGTTACTGTATCTGAAATTTTTCCATTTTCTACTAATCCTTGTAATTTATCTAAATTAACACCAACATATTCTTTACGGTTTATGTTTGTGAAACCAAATTTAGGTACACGTCTTTGAAGTGGCATTTGACCTCCTTCAAATCCGATTTTACGAGAATAACCAGAACGTGATTTCTGACCATTATGACCTCTTGTAGAGGTACCTCCATGTCCAGAACCTTCTCCACGAGCGATTCTTTTACCGCTCTTAGTAGATCCTGCTGCAGGTTTTAAGTTGTGTAAACTCATCTTATATTGTTTATTTAACTTCTTCTACAGAAACTAAGTGTGAAACTTTATTTACCATACCCATAACTGTAGCTGTAGCATTATGCTCTACAGTTTGGTTTAATTTACGTAAACCTAACGCCTCTAACGTTGCTTTTTGACTTTTAAGGCGACCAATTTTACTTCTTACTTGTGTAACTTTAATTTTACTCATCGTCTTAAATTTTAACCGTTAAAAACTTTCTCTAAAGAAATTCCTCTTTGCTTAGCAATTGTTGCTGCGCTACGTAATTGTAATAAAGCATCAAAAGTTGCCTTAACTACGTTATGAGGATTTGATGATCCTTGAGATTTTGATAATACGTCTTTTATACCAACAGATTCTAATACTGAACGTACAGCTCCACCGGCAATAACCCCCGTACCATGAGAGGCTGGCTTAATGAACACTTTCGCTCCACCAAACTTACCTTTTTGTTCGTGAGGTAAAGTTCCGTCTAAAATAGGAATACGTACTAAACTTTTCTTTGCATCTTCAATTGCTTTTGCAATTGCTGAAGCAACATCTTTAGACTTTCCTAATCCATGACCTACAACTCCGTTACCATCTCCAACTACTACGATTGCAGAGAAACCAAATGCTCTACCCCCTTTAGTTACTTTGGTAACACGCTGTACACCTACTAATTTATCTACAAGCTCTAATCCGCTTGGTTTTACTCTTTCTACGTTTTTATATCCTAACATAATATAATTTCTTAAAATTTTAAACCAGCTTCTCTAGCAGCTTCTGCTAATACTTTAACTCTACCATGGTATAAAAATCCATTTCTATCAAAAGAAACTGTTTCAACACCTTTTCCAGCAGCTTTTTCTGCAATTGCTTTACCTACTGCAGTAGCAGCTTCTGATTTAGAACCAGATGTAATTTCTTTATCTCTTGATGATGCAGATGCCAATGTTACACCAGCAACGTCATCAATTAATTGAGCATAGATTTCTTTATTACTTCTAAATACTGATAACCTAGGTTTAACAGCAGTTCCTGTAACAACTTTTCTAATTCTATACTTAATTCGTTGTCTTCTTTCAAGCTTTGATAATGCCATAATAATTTCTCTTATTTATTATGCAGATTTACCTGCTTTTCTTCTTAATACTTCTCCTACAAACTTAATTCCTTTTCCTTTATAAGGCTCTGGCTTACGGAAACCACGGATTTTAGCTGCTACTTGACCAACTAATTGCTTATCGAATGAAGATAATTTAATGATTGGGTTTTTACCTTTTTCAGATACTGTTTCAACCTTTACTTCTGGAGCTAAGTTTAAAACAATGTTATGAGAAAAACCTAAAGCTAAATCTAATTTTTGCCCTTGGTTTGATGCTCTATAACCTACACCTACTAATTCTAATTCCTTAGTATAACCTTTAGTAACACCTTCAATCATGTTATTGATTAAAGCACGATATAAACCGTGTGCTGCTCTATGATCTTTACTATCTGATGCTCTTTCTACAGTTATAACACCATCTTCAATTTTTGCAGTAATATCAGACTTTAACTCTTGCGTTAACTCACCTAATTTACCTTTTACTGTAACCACGTTTCCGTCTACTTTAACTTCAACACCTTGTGGTAATGCGATTGGATTTTTTCCTATTCTACTCATTGTACAAAGTGATTAATAAACGTAACATAATACTTCTCCACCAACGTTTTCTTGTTTAGCTTTTTTGTTTGTCATTACACCTTTAGATGTAGAAACAATAGCAATACCTAAACCGTTTAATACTCTTGGCATCTCTTTAGAGCCAACGTATTTACGTAAACCTGGTGTTGAAATTCTTTGAATCTTTCTGATTACTGACTCTTTCGTGTCACGGTCGTACTTTAAAGCTATCTTAATAGTTCCTTGAACTTTATCGTCATTGAACTGGTAGCTTAAAACATAACCTTGATCGAACAAAATTTTCGTCATTTCCTTCTTCAATTTTGAAGCAGGAATCTCAACTACTCGGTGATTTGCTGCAATAGCATTTCTAACTCGAGTAAGAAAATCCGCGATTGGATCTGTATACATAATTAATTAAATTTCGGTTTTGGTTTTCACTAAAAGCTATTTACAGTATGAAAATCAGCTAATTAATGAACCTGAAACCAGTTAATATTTGTTTTTTGTTTTTTAGATAAATCTCATAAGCAGTATACCACTTTACTAGTATTTACTTACAAGGCATAATTCACCTTATAAAAACAGAGTGCAAATATACATAAATTTATTAGAAACTCACTGTTTTTACAACTTATCATTTTGAGTTTTAATTTATTGGCTTTATTAAAACATAAACACCAAATTTATTTGACAAAAAAAAAGCATATCACAAAATTGTGATATGCTTTATAAGTTTATAAAAAACAACTGTTACCAGCTCGCTTTCTTTACACCTGGAATTAATCCTTGGTTAGCCATTTCACGGAAAGTAACACGTGAAATACCGAACTGACGCATATATCCTTTAGGACGTCCTGTTAGTTTACAACGATTGTGCATTCTAACTGGTGATGCATTTTTAGGTAACTTTTGTAATGCTTCATAGTCTCCAGCTTCTTTTAAAGCTTTTCTCTTTTCAGCATACTTTGCAACCGTTTTAGCTCTTTTGCGCTCACGCGCTTTCATTGATTCTTTAGCCATGTCTTAGTTCTTTTTAAATGGTAAACCTAATTCTCCTAATAATGATTTAGCTTCTTTATCAGTGTTCGCAGATGTTACAAAAGTAATATCCATACCACTAATTTTTTTTACTTGATCAATATTGATTTCAGGATAGATGATTTGTTCAGTAATTCCTAAGTTGTAATTACCTCTACCATCAAAACCGTTTGCTTTGATTCCGTTAAAATCTCTTACACGTGGTAAAGATGCAGTAACTAATCTATCTAAAAATTCGTACATTTTTTCTCCTCTTAACGTAACTTTTGCTCCAATTGGCATCCCTTTACGTAATTTGAAGTTTGCAACATCTTTTTTAGACATCGTTGAAACTGCTTTTTGACCTGTAATTGTAGTTAACTCATCAATAGCGTATTCTATTAATTTCTTATCTGCTATAGCTGCACCAACACCTTTACTTACAACAATCTTTTGTAATTTAGGCACTTGCATTACATTACTATAACCGAATTCATCAGTAAGAGCTTTGATAACTCTGCTCTTGTACTCTTCTTTTAATCTTGGTACGTAACTCATGGTTATATTGCTTTATCTGATTTTTTTGAAAATCTAACTTTCTTATCTCCTTCTACCTTATATCCAACTTTTACAGCTTCACCGTTTTCGATTAATGCTATGTTAGAGATGTGTAATGGAGCTTCCTTTTTTACAATTCCTCCTTGAGGATTAGCAGCACTTGGCTTGGTATGTTTAGATACCATATTAACACCTTCTACTAAAACTCTATCTTTATCTTTAAGAATTTGTAAAACTTTACCTTCCGATCCTTTGTGATCACCTGCTAATACTTTTACAGTATCTCCTGATTTAATTTTGAACTTCTTCATCTTAATGTCGATTTAAAGCACTTCAGGTGCTAATGATACTATCTTCATAAATTGCTTATCACGTAATTCACGGGCAACAGGACCAAATACACGTGTTCCTCTCATTTCCTCAGTAGGATTTAAAAGTACACAAGCATTATCATCAAATCTGATATATGATCCGTCTTTACGTCTAATTTCTTTTTTAGTACGAACAACTACAGCACGAGATACTTGACCTTTTTTTACACCACCATTTGGAGTTGCAGACTTTACAGTTACTACAATTTTATCTCCAACGCTAGCATAACGCTTTTTTGTTCCTCCTAAAACTCTTATCACTAAAACTTCTTTTGCTCCAGTGTTATCTGCGACTCTTAATCTTGATTCTGTCTGTAACATATTATTTAGCTCTTTCTAGGATTTCTACTAATCTCCAACGTTTAGATTTACTCATAGGACGTGTTTCCATTATCCTAACAGTATCACCTTCGTTGCAATCGTTATTCTCGTCATGTGCAACGTACTTTTTCGTTTTTAATACGAACTTACCATACATTGGGTGCTTGGTTCTTTTTACCTCATTAACAACAATAGATTTCTCCATTTTGCTACTAGATACTACACCGATTCTCTCTTTTCTAAGATTTCTTTTTTCCATCTTTAAAACTGACTAGAATTATTGTAATTCTCTTTTAGTTAACTCTGTAGCAATTCTTGCTACAGTTTTTCTTAAGCTACGTAACTGCAATGGGTTTTCCAATGGAGTTATGGCGTGAGCCATCTTAAGATCCGTATAATTTTTCTTTAACGCCTCTAACTGTCCTTGTAAGTCAGCGATAGATAATTCTTTAATTTCTGATTGTTTCATTGTATATAGAATTAAGCGTTAAAATCAAAATCTCTTGCAATAACAAACTTCGTTTTTACAGGAAGTTTTTGTGCAGCTAAACGTAAAGCTTCTTTTGCAACATCCATTGGTACTCCACCAACTTCAAACAAAATTCTACCTGGTTTGATAACTGACACAAAATGATCAGGAGCACCCTTACCCTTACCCATACGTACCTCTAAAGGTTTCTTGGTAATAGGCTTGTCTGGAAATATTTTAATCCAAAGCTGTCCTTCTCTCTTCATATGACGAGTTGCCGCAATACGAGCTGCCTCTATTTGGCGAGAGGTAAGTAAATTCTGGTCTAATGATTTGATACCAAACATTCCGTTAGAAAGTTGAGTACCTCTACCAGAGTTACCTTTCATATTTCCTTTCGCCTTCTGTACCTTACGGTATTTTACTCTTTTTGGCTGTAACATTTTTAATTTCTAATTTTAAAAATTATTTTCTTCTGCGAGGTTGTTGACGTTTATTTCCACCACCTTTATTAGCACCACCTTTTTGTTTAGATAATCCTACTAATGGAGATAATTCACGTTTTCCATAAACCTCACCTTTCATGATCCATACTTTAATACCTAATCTTCCGTATTGAGTATGTGCCTCAACAAGTGCATAATCGATATCTGCTCTAAAAGTAGAAAGAGGAATTCTTCCTTCTTTATAGTGCTCAGAACGTGCCATTTCAGCTCCATTTAAACGACCAGATAATTGTACCTTAATACCTTCTGAATTCATTCTCATTGCAGCAGTGATAGCCATTTTAGTTGCACGCTTGTAAGAAATTCTATTTTCAATCTGACGTGCAATACTAGCAGCTACTAATTTAGCATCTAACTCTGGACGTTTAATTTCGAAAATATTAATTTGAACTTCTTTTCCAGTAATTTTCTTAAGCTCTTCTTTTAACTTGTCTACCTCTTGACCTCCTTTACCAATAATGATACCTGGACGTGCAGTAGTGATAGTAACGGTTACAAGTTTAAGCGTACGCTCAATAATTACTCTCGATACACTTGCTTTAAATAATCTAGCATTAATATACTTTCTTATTTTATCATCTTCAGCTAATTTATCTCCGTAGTCATTTCCACCATACCAGTTAGATTCCCATCCTCTGATAATTCCTAAACGATTTCCTATTGGATTTGTTTTTTGTCCCATTTCTACTTTGATTAATTACTTTTATTTTTAGCTCCTAACTCTAAAGTTACGTGATTAGAACGCTTACGAATTCTATGTGCACGCCCTTGTGGAGCTGGTCTTAACCTTTTTAACATACCTGCGCTATCTACATAAATAGATTTTACAAATAATCCAGCATCTTCGATACTAGCATCTTCGTTCTTAGCTTGCCAGTTTGCAATTGCAGACATTAACAATTTCTCTAAGTTTCTTGATGCTTCTTTTGGACTAAATTTTAAGATTTGTAAAGCTTTTTCAACTTCAACTCCTCTTACTAAATCTGCTACCAAGCGCATTTTTCTTGGTGATGTAGGACAATTAGTTATTTTAGCGAAAGCTCTAGACTTTCTAGCTTCTTTTAACTGTGTTGCCATGTTATGTTTACGACTTCCCATAATTTCCTACTATTTTTTACCTTTATTTTTTGCACCAGCGTGCCCTCTAAAAGAACGTGTTGGTGAAAATTCGCCTAATTTATGACCTACCATGTTTTCAGTAACGTAAACTGGTACAAATTGCTTTCCGTTGTGAACTGCAATTGTTTGCCCTACGAAATCTGGAGTAATCATACTTGCTCTTGACCAAGTTTTGATAACTGATTTACTCTCAGTTTCAACGTTAGCTAACACTTTTTTCTCTAATTTATAGTGAACGAAAGGTCCTTTTTTTAATGATCTTGCCATGGTTTATTTCTTTCTACGTTCTATAATATACTTATTACTAGCTTTAGTCTTAGATCTAGTCTTAAACCCTTTCGCTGGAATACCGTTTCTTGATCTTGGATGCCCTCCTGAAGAACGTCCTTCACCACCACCCATTGGGTGATCAACTGGATTCATACGTACTGCATTAGTTCTTGGTCTTCTACCTAACCATCTAGATCTACCTGCTTTACCTGAAACTAATAATTGGTGATCTGAGTTAGATACAACTCCAATTGTAGCCATACAAGTTAACAAGATCATTCTAGTTTCACCAGAAGGTAACTTAACTGTAGCGTATTTACCATCTCTTGCCATTAATTGGGCAAAAGATCCTGCCGAACGAGCCATAACAGCTCCTTGACCTGGGTGCAACTCAATACAAGAAATTGTTGTTCCTAAAGGAATTTCGCTTAAGTACATAGCATTACCAACTTCTGGAACTAATCCTTTACCTGAAGTAATTACTTGACCTACTTTTAAACCGTTTTGTGCAATTACATAACGTTTTTCACCATCAGCATAACTAAGTAAAGCAATAAATGCTGTACGATTTGGATCGTACTCTATAGTTTTTACTGTTGCAGGGATACCTTGCTTATCTCTTTTAAAATCGATAATACGGTATTTTTGTTTATGACCTCCACCGATGTTGCGTGTAGTCATTCTACCCTGATTGTTTCGACCTCCAGATCGTTTTTTCGGAGCTAATAAAGATTTCTCCGGCTTATCAGTTGTTATGGTGTCGAACCCATTTACAACTCTAAAACGCTGACCTGGTGTTATTGGTTTTAATTTTCTAACTGACATTCTGTCTTTTCTTAAAGATTGTTATAAAAATCAATAGTTTCTCCTTCAGCTAACTGAACGATTGCCTTTTTGTATCCACTTTTTATCCCTGTAACTAAACCTTTTTTAGTGTATTTAGTATTTCTTTGAATAGGATAATTCATAGTTTTAACAGACTTAATCGCTACACCATAAGCAGCTTCAACAGCTCCTTTGATTTCTAATTTGTTAGCTTTACTGTTTACAACAAATGCATAACGGTTAAATACCTCGCTATCGTTTGTTGCTTTTTCCGTAATAATAGGTTTAATTAAAATACTCATTCTTTCCCTATTTACTTAAGTTAGTTTCAATTCCTTCTAAAGAGCTTTCAGAAATAATTACCTTATTTGCATTTAAAACGCTGTAAGTATTAACTCCTGTTGCATTTACTACTTTAGATCCTTTTAAATTACGAGATGATAAATACACGTTTGTACTTTCATCACCTAATACGAATAAAGACTTTTTAGTGTCTAATTCTAAAGCTTTTAAAACGTTGATAAATTCTTTTGTTTTTGGAGTTTCAAAATTGAAATCTTCAACAACAACTAAATTACTTTCTTTTGCCTGAATACTTAAAGCTGACTTACGTGCTAAACGCTTTAAATTTTTATTCAATTTAAAAGAGTAGTTTCTTGGTCTTGGTCCAAACATACGTCCACCTCCTCTGAAAACTCCAGATTTGATAGAACCTGCACGTGCTGTACCAGTTCCTTTTTGCTTTTTAATCTTTCTTGTACTACCAGCGATTTCAGCTCTCTCTTTAGCTTTATGCGTTCCTTGTCTTTGATTCGCCAAGTACTGCTTTACGTCTAAATAAATTGCATGATCGTTTGGTTCAATACCAAATACCTCGTTAGAAAGTTCAACTTGTCTACCGGTATCTTTTCCTGTAATATCTAAAACTGCTACTTTCATTATTTTTCGATAGTTACAAAAGTATTTTTGTGACCAGGAATAGCTCCTTTTACTACGATAAGATTCTTATCAGCAACCACTTTTAATACTTTTAAATTTTGAACTTTTACTTTGTCTCCACCCATACGACCTGCCATACGCATTCCTTTGAATACTCTTGCAGGGTAAGATGCAGCACCAATCGAACCAGGAGCTCTTAAACGGTTATGCTGACCGTGCGTTGCTTGACCAACACCGGCAAAACCATGACGTTTAACAACACCTTGAAAACCTTTACCTTTAGAAACTCCAGAAACATCTACGAATTCTCCTTCAATAAAGTGCTCAACAGTAATTGAATCACCTAATTTGTACTCTCCATCAAAACCTTGAAATTCTACGACTTTTTTCTTAGCAGATGTGCCAGCTTTTTTAAAGTGACCATCTAAAGCTTTATTAGAGCTTTTTGCTTTTTTGTCATCGAAACCAAGTTGTAACGCGTTATACCCGTCAACTTCTTCGGTTCTGACTTGGGTAACCACGCATGGCCCTGCTTCGATTACAGTACAAGGAATATTTTTCCCGTTCTCATCGAATAAGCTGGTCATACCTACTTTTTTACCTATTAACCCAGACATGTTTGTTAATTTTAAGACGATAGATCTATTTTATCCAGCGCGTCTATTAATATAAATTTATTTGAAACAAAAGTTTCATTTTTCCTTTGGATATTACACATAAAAAAAGAGCGAAAAACATCTTCACTCTGAATTTGTTTTTACCATTTTTCCCTTGCGAAACCCTCAGGACATGTTAATTTCTAGCATACACTAGAAATTTTACACCACAGAATATAAATTCTGGTGTGCAAAAGTATAAAAAACTTTCGGTTTAAAAAAATTAAACCGAAAGTTAGTCATTACTTATACTTTTATTTCAACTTCAACACCGCTTGGTAACTCAAGTTTCATTAAAGCATCAATAGTTTTCGAAGAAGAACTATAAATGTCTAATAATCTTTTGTAAGCAGATAATTGAAATTGCTCTCTAGATTTTTTATTTACGTGTGGTGAACGTAATACTGTAAAAATCTTTTTATTTGTTGGTAAAGGAATTGGCCCGTTTACTACAGCTCCAGTTGACTTTACTGTCTTTACGATTTTTTCAGCAGATTTATCTACTAAATTATAATCGTAAGATTTTAATTTAATTCTAATTTTTTGGCTCATCTTAATATCTTATTAACCTTTAGCTTTTGCGATTACTTCTTCAGAAACACTTGAAGGAGTTTCTGCGTAATGAGAAAATTCCATTGTAGAAGTTGCTCTACCTGAAGACATTGTTCTTAAAGCAGTAACATAACCGAACATTTCAGATAATGGCACTAATGCTTTTACAACTTTAGATCCGTTACGATCACTCATATCGTTAACCTGACCTCTTCTTCTATTTAAATCCCCTACGATGTCTCCCATGTTTTCTTCTGGAGTTAACACCTCTAATTTCATCAATGGCTCCATGATTTTAGCTTTTGCAGCTTTTGCAGCAGCTTTATAACCCATTTTTGCAGCTAACTCAAAAGACAATTGATCAGAATCCACAGGGTGGAAAGATCCATCTCTTAAAGTTACTTTCATTGAATCCATTTCATATCCTGCTAAAGGACCATTCTTCATAGCTTCTTTGAAACCTTTTTCAATAGACGGTACAAATTCCTTAGGAACGTTACCACCCTTGATTACAGATTCGAAAACTAATCCTTGAACACCTTCTTCTGCCGGCTCCATAGTAAATACAATATCAGCAAACTTACCACGTCCTCCAGATTGTTTCTTATAAACTTCTCTGTGCTCTGCAGCAGCTGTAATAGCTTCTTTGTACTCTACTTGAGGTTGACCTTCGTTCACCTCTACCTTGAACTCACGCTTTAAACGATCAACAATAATATCTAAGTGCAACTCACCCATTCCAGAAATAATAGTCTGTCCTGAAGCTTCATCAGTTCTTACTGTAAATGTTGGATCTTCTTCTGCTAATTTAGCTAAAGACAACCCTAACTTATCGACATCTGCTTTCGTTTTAGGCTCTACCGCGATACCAATTACTGGATCAGGAAAGTCCATAGATTCCAAAATAATTGGATTCTTTTCATCAGATAAAGTATCTCCTGTTTTAATAGATTTAAAACCTACTGCAGCCCCAATATCTCCTGCTTCGATATAATCGATAGCATTTTGCTTGTTAGAATGCATTTGGTAGATACGTGAAATACGTTCTTTTTTACCTGAACGATTATTTAACACATAAGAACCTGCATCTAAACGCCCTGAATATGCACGGAAAAATGCTAAACGACCTACGAAAGGATCTGTAGCAATTTTAAACGCTAATGCAGAGAAAGGCTCTTTTGCATCTGGCTTACGAGAAATCTCTTCACCAGTATTAGGATCTGTTCCTACAATTGCATCCTTATCTACCGGCGAAGGTAAGTAACGACACACAGCATCTAATAAGAACTGAACTCCTTTATTTTTAAAGGCTGATCCACAAATCATAGGAATGATAGACATATCCATTACAGCAGCACGAAGAGCAGCATGCACTTCATCTTCAGTAATAGAATCTTCATCTTCCATAAATTTTTCTAAAAGATTTTCATCATAAGCAGCAACTTCTTCAATAAGTTTCCCTCTTAATTCAGCAGCTTCTTCTTTTAAATCTTCAGGAATATCAACGATATCAAAAGTAGCACCTTGAGTATGATCATGCCAAATAATAGCACGGTTCTTAACTAAATCGACAATACCTTTAAACTCGTCTTCATCACCAATATTCATTACAATTGGCACAGCATTAGACTTCAACATATCTTTAACTTGCTGACATACTGCCATAAAGTTAGATCCTTGGCGGTCCATTTTGTTAACAAAACCAATACGTGGTACTTTATAGTTATCTGCCAATCTCCAGTTAGTTTCAGACTGAGGCTCAACACCATCAACTGCACTAAATAAGAAAACTAAACCATCTAGTACACGTAACGAACGATTTACCTCTACAGTAAAATCAACGTGACCAGGAGTATCAATGATATTAAAGTGATATCCTTTAGTTTCATTTGTTGGCTGACCATTTTCTACAGGGAACTTCCACTCACAAGTAGTAGCTGCAGAAGTAATTGTAATACCTCTTTCTTGCTCTTGCTCCATCCAGTCCATAGTTGCAGCACCATCATGTACCTCACCAATCTTATGACTTACACCTGTATAATACAATACACGCTCAGTAGTAGTAGTTTTACCAGCATCAATATGCGCAGCAATACCAATATTTCTTGTAAATTTTAAATTTCTAGCCATATCTTAGAATCTAAAGTGTGAGAATGCTTTATTAGCTTCTGCCATTTTATGAGTGTCAACTCTTTTCTTAACAGCGGCACCTTCTTCTTTAGCAGCAGCTAAAATTTCAGCAGCTAAACGCTGAGCCATTGTTTTTTCATTACGCTTACGCGTGTAAGTGATCATCCACTTAATCGCCATAGACACCTTACGGTCTGGACGAATTTGCATTGGAATCTGGAATGTTGCTCCACCTACTCTACGAGAACGTACTTCTACGTGAGGCATCACATTTGACAAACCATCTTTCCAAATTTCTAAAGCCGACTTCTCTTCGTCAGTTTTCTTTTCATCTACGATTGCAATTGCATCGTAAAATACTTTAAAAGCTACAGATTTTTTACCGTCCCACATTAAGTTATTTACAAAACGTGTTACTAATTGATCATTAAATTTTGGATCCGGTAAAAGAACTCTTTTTTTCGCTTTTCTTTTTCTCATGTCTTTACATTAAAAAAGTTAATTGATTAATTTTACTTCTTAGGGCGTTTTGCACCATACTTAGACCTACGCTGGGTTCTACCCTCAACTCCTGCAGTATCTAACGCACCACGAACAACGTGATACTTAACTCCTGGCAAATCTTTTACCCTTCCACCTCTAACTAATACTATCGAGTGCTCTTGCAAGTTATGTCCTTCACCTGGAATATACGCGTTAATTTCGTTACCATTTGTTAACCTTACCCTTGCTACCTTTCTCATTGCTGAGTTAGGTTTCTTAGGTGTAGTGGTATACACACGCGTACAAACTCCACGTCTTTGAGGACAAGCTTGTAATGCAGCCGATTTACTCTTCTTAGTTATTTTGGTTCTTCCTTTACGAACTAATTGTTGAATAGTTGGCATACTAAATTATTACTTGTTTTTAATTTGTACTTAATTCACTCTATTTATAAGAGTGTGCAAATGTACAATTTATTTCTAAACATTCAAATACCAGTTAGTTATTTTTAAATAATAACAATATTTAAAACTTTTTCACATAAATCACACTCTAGAAACAACTACAAATATTATAATAATTTAGCATCTATAATTAGATTACACGATATGAAACAAATCATTCTGCACAAGCTGAGTCATAGTTATGATAAAAACAAAAAAACATTTAAAATAATAGTACAGCAATAAAACAAACGAATTACTGATTAAACAATAATTATTTTCTATTTTTTTTGTTAAAAAGTTGTTGCTTTAAGATTATTTTAAGAATTTAGCACCTAATTAATTCAAATAATTACACAATGAAAACAAAGTTTAATGGAATTTTAACGCTGTTACTAGCGTTGATTGTGCAAGTATCATTTGCACAAGACAAAACAATTTCAGGTAAAGTTTCTGATAGTTCAGGGCCATTACCAGGAGTTACAGTATTAAAAAAAGGGACTTCACAAGGAACGGAAACTGACTTTGATGGTAAATACTCTATCAAAGCAAAAACTGGAGATGTTTTAGTTTTTAGTTTTGTAGGTATGACAACCTCAGAAAAAAGTGTTGGAGCTGTTAACACAATTAACGTTACTTTAACTGAAGACTCAAATGTTCTTGATGAAGTAGTTGTTACTGCTTTAGGTATGTCAAGAAGTGAGAGATCTTTAGCTTTTGCTGCTCCAAAAGTAAAGGCTGAAGAATTAAATTCAGCTCAAAACTCTAATGCTATTAGTGCTTTATCAGGTAAAGTTGCTGGTTTAAAAGTTAACTCTCCTTCAGGAAACTTAGGAGGTTCTCAAAGAATTTTAATTAGAGGTACAAACTCTGTAACAGGTAACAACCAACCTTTATTTGTTATTGATGGTATCCCTATGGATAACTCAAACTTCAATACAGATGATGCTCAAAGAGGAGCTGGTGGAGTAGATTTTGGTAGTACTATAAATGATATAGACCCAAATAACATTGAAAGTGTAACTGTATTAAAAGGTGCAGCAGCAGCTTTATATGGTTCTAGAGCATCAAATGGTGTAATTTTAATAAACACTAAAAAAGGAAACAATTCTAAAAAATTAGGAATCTCTTTAAATTCATCAATCTCTGTTACTGAAGTAGCTATTTTACCAAGATTACAAAGATTATATGGTGGAGGTAGCATTGTTTCTGACGCTAATGGTGGTAAAAATGGTTTTAGTACTGCTACAATTAATGGAACTGAACAAATGCTTGTTGGTTATGCAGTAGATGAAAGCTGGGGACCTAAATTTGACCCAAATTTAAAAGTTTTACATTGGGATGCTTTTGATCAAGCTAGTTTTCCTGAAGATTATTTAAAGCCTCGTGCTTGGGTTGCTTCTGAAAATGATGTGGATAGCTTCTTTAAAAATGGTATATCAACTAATAATGTTCTTACAATAACATCATCAACTGATAAAGGAAACTTTTTAATGTCTATCGGTGATGATAAAACTACTGGTACAGTACCAAATACAAGTATTAACAAGCATTTTGCTAAATTAAGTTTATCTCAAAAGTTATCTGATAACTTATCTGCTAACAGTAGCATTAACTATGTACAAACTAGTGGTACAAGGGCTGTTGTTGGTTATGATGGTAATAGTGTAACTCAAAAGTTTTTTCAATGGGGACAAAGACAATTAGATTATAAGCGTTTAGCTAATTATAAAAACCTTGATGGTTCTCAAAGAACATGGAACAGATCTGGATGGAATAACGCAAAACCTAAATATTCTGACAATCCTTATTGGACAATTTACGAAAATACTCCTAAAGATAAAAGGACTAGAATCTATGGTACTGTTGGTTTAAATTACCAAGTTACTGATGACTTAAGTGTTAAAGCTAATATTTTTGCTGATACATATAATTTTAGAAATTCTGAAAGAATTGCTGTAGGATCTCAAAGTCAATCACAATACTTAGAAAGAGTTTATGACTTTAAAGAATATAATTATGAATTTACTGCTAATTATAAAAAAGACTTAAGTGATAAGATTTCTGTTAATGCTTTAGCGGGAATGAATAGTAGAGATTTTTCTACTGAATACAGAGCAGTTCAAACTACGGGAGGACTTTCAATTGCTAATATTTACAACATAAATAACGGTAAAGGACAATTAAATAAAGGTACTGACTCTAGTTTTAAAAAGGTTAATAGTATTTTTGGTAGTTTAAATTTTGCTTTTGACAATCAATTATTTATTGATTTAACAGCCAGAAATGACTGGTCTTCTACTTTACCAGATGATAATAATTCTTATTTTTACCCATCTGCATCTCTTGCGTGGATATTTTCACAATCTGTCTTAAAAAGCAACGATTGGTTTAGTTTTGGTAAATTAAGATTAGGTTGGGCAGAAGTTGGTAATGATGCTAACCCATACAGTGTAATAAGCACTTTAGCGTTAGAACAACCATTTAATGGAGAAGGTACTGCATCAGTTCCTGGTAGATTATTAAACGCTAACTTAAAAAATGAAACTACTAGAACTTGGGAAGTTGGTGCTGAATTATCATTCTTAAACAGAAGAGTTAATTTAGATGCTACTTACTATAACAATAGTACTATTGATCAAATTATTCCTGTTAACCTATCTACAAGTACTGGTTATAACGAACAATATGTTAATGCGGGAGAAATGACAAATAAAGGTGTGGAAATAAACTTAGGTTTAAGACCTATTATTAAAGACAACTTTTCTTGGGATGTAGATTTTAATTTCTCTAAAAACGAAAATGAGCTTGTATCTTTAAAAGAGGATTTAGAAACATTAACATTAACAAATGCTTCTTTCCAAGTTTCATTAGCTGCTACTGTAGGTGAAGCTTATGGTACTATAATGGGTAGAGATTTTGTATATGATGATCAGGGTAATAAGGTTATAGCTTCTAATGGTAGGTATGCTGCGACTAGAGATATTGTTTCTTTAGGATCAACTTTACCTGATTACACTGCTGGTATGACTAACTCTTTTAAATATAAAAACTGGGACTTAGGATTTTTAATTGAAATGAGTAAAGGTGGTAAATACTTTTCTACTTCTCACATGTGGGGTATGTACTCTGGTATGTTAGAAGAAACAGCTGCTAATAATATAAGAGAAGACGGTATTATTTTAGGAGGTGTTACAGGAACTGTTACTTACGATGAAAACGGTAAATATACTGTTACTAACACTGCTGAAAATACAACAAGAATATCAGGTCAAGCTTACGGACAGATGCACTATGGTGGATTTGGTACTCCTGACGCTCAAAATGTTTTTGATGCCGACTATTTTAAGCTAAGAGAACTTTCATTAGGGTATACTTTTGATAGTAAAACATTACCAATTTTTGATTCTGCAAGAATAAGTGTATTTGGAAGAAACTTATACACATGGGGTCTTGACTATGATGGTATCGATCCTGAAACAGTTTCTACTGGTTCTGGTAACGTACAAGGTTTAGAAGGTGGTTTACAACCTTCAAACAGATCTTATGGTATGAATGTAAAATTATCTTTTTAAAAAAAAAAATCATGATAAAAATTAAAAAAACTTTAATATTCACAATGCTAGTTGGATCGCTATTCACAGCCTGTGATACAGATTATATAAATGACCCTGACAGACCCACAATTGTACCTACAAGTCAATTATTTAATAATGCTGCATATGATGTAGCTTATAATTTAAATGACCAATGGGTTGCCGGTAGAGGAACATTAAGTATTGCTCAATATTGGGGAGGTACTGAATATACTGAAGAAAACAGATATGCTTTAAGAACTAATATGGTTAACTCTATGTGGAACCAACCATATTTCATCTTAACAGAACTTCAAAAGGTTATTGAATTAAATGAAAATGCTGATTCTAGGGATTTAATGTCTGCTTATGGTGACAATAATAACCAAATACAAGTTGCAAGAATTTTAATGTCTTACACTTTTGTTAAATTAGTAGATACTTTTGGTGATGTACCTTATTGGAGTTATGGTCAAAAAGACAATCCTGATTTTCAAGGATTAAAGTTACCTGAAGGTATCAGTACACCTAAATATACTGACGCTAAAACAATATATATAGATTTATTAGCTGAATTAAAAGATGCTGCCGATAAATTAAATTTAAGCGCTTCTGGTTTTAAATCTGGAGATAATATTTATGATGGAGATGTTTCTAAATGGAGAAAACTTGCACATTCACTTAGATTACGTTTAGCGTCACATATATTAAAATCTGATGCTGCAATAGCTAATCAAGCATTTAACGAATCTGATGCTTTGGCTTTTAGTAGTAATGCAGATAATGCAGATTTTATTTTCGGAACTGATGACCTTACAGGAGGTCCTTGGCACCAAGCTGTTACAGTAGGGGCTAGAAGAGATTTTGCTCCTAGTACTTCTTTTGTTGAGTTATTATATAACAGAAAAGGACCTTTTCAAGCAGTTGGTTCTGAAGACCCAAGAGTAGAGAAGTTCTTTGAAAAAAGAGAATCTTCTGCTGAAGTAATTGGTGTACCATCAGTATATGGTAAAGACATTACATTAGCTATCTTAAATGAATCAACAATGAGCCCTGAAATTATAAAAGCTGATTTCGCTCAACCATTATTTCAATATGCAGAAGTTGAATTTATTAGATCTGAATTTAACTCATGGAGTCAAGCAAACTATGAAAATGGTGTAAAGGCTTCAATGGAGTACTGGGGTGTTCCTAGCGCTGATATAACTTCATATGTAGCTGCATTACCTGCAGCTTCTGAAGAAACTGTTTTAACGCAAAAATATATTGGTTTATTTATGGACGGTTTAGAAGGATGGACAGAATACAGAAGATCAGGATACCCTAATACTTTAGATGTACCTGGAGATGTATATAATGGTGTTACTTTTACAACTTTAATAACTGATTTAAACACAATTCCTAACAGAGTAAATTATCCTGCAAATGAGCAACTATTAAATAAAGAAAATAGAGATGCTGCAAGAGACCTTTTATCTGACGGAGATACAATGATTTCTAAAATATTCTGGGATGTTAACTAATTAATATTTTTGATATTTTTATTAAACCACCTCTAACGAGGTGGTTTTTTTATACAATAAATTCTAGTACATTTGCTGCATGGAAGAAAACACTACTATTTTTGGTATTAGAGCAATAATTGAAGCAATTGAAAGTGATGCTTCAATCAATAAAGTATATTTACAAAAAGGTCTTAGAGGGGATTTATTTTTTGAGTTAGACAAATTATTGAAAAAAAATAAAGTATCAACAAGTGTAGTTCCTACTGAAAAACTAGACAGGTTATCTAAACATAATAATCATCAAGGAGCAGTCGCAAAAATATCTCCAGTAGCTTTTCATGACTTAGAAAACTTAATTGAAACTACTTTAGAATCTGATAAAACACCTTTATTTTTACTATTAGATCAAGTATCTGATGTACGAAACTTTGGTGCTATTATTAGAACTGCTGAATGTACTGGTGTCAACGGAATTATCATTCAAAAAAGCGGGAGTGCTCCTGTAAATGCTGAAACGATAAAAACTTCTGCTGGTGCTGCCTTTAAAATTCCTATTTGTAAAGTTGACCATATTAAAGATGCTATGTTTCAATTACAAGCTTCTGATATAAAAATGGTTGCTGCTACTGAAAAAACTGAAGACTCTGTGTTCGATGTTGATTTTAACCAACCAATAGCAATCATAATGGGCTCGGAACACAAAGGTGTAAGTAACTCAGTATTAAAAATGGTGGATTATAAGGCTAAATTACCATTACTTGGTGAAATAGAATCGTTAAACGTTTCTGTTGCTTGTGGAGTATTTTTGTATGAAACCATAAGGCAACGTCAATAATAAAATTTAAAATCCTGTTTGTAGCAGGATTTTTTTATTCTTCTTCGTTATAAATATATCGATAATTTAATGTTGGTAAGATATCTTCTTCATCGATTTGTGGCGGAACATAATTGCCTTCTTCATCAAACATATCATCAAATTCAGTTTTAGAAAACTCATATTTTTCTTTAATAATTCCTTTTTTTCTATAAATCATTGACAAAATAAATCCAATTATCAACCCTGATAAATGCCCTTCCCAAGACATGCCTTCCTTAATTGGTAGTACATACCAAATCATACTTCCATATAAAAATATAATGATAAATGATAAAGCCACCAGTCGGTAATGTTTTCTTATTATTCCACTAAAAAAAACAAAACTGAATAATAAGTATACAATACCACTTGCCCCAATATGAAATGATTTTCGAGCGATAAGCCATGTTAATATTCCTGTTAAAATTAATCCATAAGTAAATATTTTACCAGCTACATCCTTATAAAAATAAAAAACGCTTGCAGATAACACAAATAAAGGAACAGAATTGTTAAAAAGGTGGTTAGTATCGCTATGTATAAAAGGGCTAAAAAAAACCCCCTTTAAACCCGATAGAGTTCTTGGAAAAATGCCAAATTTGTTAAAATTAAATCCGAATTTGATTTCTATCCAATAAATAAACCATATTGAGAAAACAAACACAAACGGGATTGCCAATACGCTATTAGAAAATTTTAATTGTTTAGACTCTTTCATCGAGTAAAGAATAGCAAAAATAAATCCAAATGATAATTTCGGAACATCTGTCATAAATCTTTTATACTTTTACAAGATGAATCAACCTTTGGCAGAAAGAATTCGACCTCAAAATTTGTCTGACTATATTAGTCAACAACATTTAGTAGGCGACAACGGTATTTTAACGAATCATATAAAACAAGGAATCATTCCTTCTTTAATATTATGGGGGCCTCCTGGAATTGGAAAAACAACTTTAGCTAATATTATTGCCAACGAATCTGGCAGACCATTTTATACCTTAAGTGCTATCAGTTCAGGTGTAAAAGATGTGCGTGAAGTTATTGAAAAAGCCAAGAAAAGTGGTGGGCTGTTTACACAAAAAAATCCCATTTTATTTATTGATGAAATTCATCGCTTTAGCAAATCGCAACAAGATTCGTTATTAGGTGCTGTAGAAAAAGGATGGGTAACTTTGGTTGGTGCTACAACGGAAAATCCAAGTTTTGAGGTAATCCCTGCCCTACTCTCTCGTTGTCAAGTGTATATTTTAAATTCTTTTGATAAAAATGATTTAATTGCTTTGATACATAGAGCAATGGAAAAGGATGAATTTATATCTCAAAAAAAAATCCATTTAAAAGAAACCCAAGCTTTATTACAAGTATCTGGTGGTGATGCTCGAAAGTTATTAAATATTTTTGAATTATTAGTTGCGGCAGATGATGATATAGATATAACCAATGAGTTAGTTTTGTCTAAAATTCAAAAAAATACTGTTCGGTACGATAAAACTGGTGAACAACATTATGACATTGTTTCGGCTTTTATAAAATCTATCCGCGGTAGCGACCCTAATGCTGCTGTATATTGGCTGGCAAGAATGATTGAAGGTGGTGAAGATGTAAAATTTATTGCTCGTAGAATGTTAATTGCTGCATCTGAAGATATTGGAAATGCAAATCCGACTGCTTTTATTATGGCAAACAATACTTTTCAAGCTGTATCAGTAATCGGTTATCCTGAATCTAGAATTATTTTGAGTCAATGTGCTGTTTATTTGGCTAATTCTGCAAAAAGTAACGCTTCTTACATGGCTATTGGTGAAGCTCAAAATTTAGTAAAAACCACTGGAGATTTATCGGTACCATTACATTTACGCAATGCGCCTACAAAGTTAATGAAAGACTTAGATTATGGTAAAGAGTATCAATATTCACATAATTATACAGGGAATTTTGTTAATCAAGAATTTTTACCTGATGAAATTAAAAACACAAAATTATATGAACCTGGAAATAACACACGTGAAAATCAGTTTAGAGAACTCTTAAAAAAACGTTGGAAGGGTAAATATAATTATTAAAAAAAGGAGCGATATCGCTCCTTTTTTTAATTGTTTGTTTATCAATTTAAAACTTGATTTGATATTGTTCTGTAACCTTAACACCATCTTGATAATATTCTGCAATCCAATTAGCATTATTTTTATAAAGTATTCCGTTCTTATTTTTTAGAATAAAAACATGTGCTACATTGGTTTTTAGTATTTGAAAAACAACTGATGGTTTTGTGTTTACTAATTGAAATCCATTAGCTATAGCCTGGGCATACAAATTTACAATTGTATTATTTTGTTTATTTAAAACCTCTTTATTTTTTATAATTTTAGGTACTGTTACTATTGGGGTTTTATTAACTAAATTATTTGATTCTTCATTTTTAACAGGTACGTATTTATAGTTTAAAGCTTCAATTGTTTTAAATGCATTTCTGATTGCTTCATGGTATGCCTTTTTGTAGTCTTTTGTTTTGCTTTTCCCAAGTATAGATGTATATATTACATTGTTGGAGCAATCCTTTAACTCTACTTTACTCTTTGTTACAAACATCGTAGAAACATCTTTAATTGTTCCTGTAAGCGCTAAGCATCTATTTACAGAGAGATCTTTTGGTAATTTATCATCACTCAAAAAAACAGTAAAACCAGCTCTATTAAACAAAAATTTTGTTAGTGAACTTGTTTGATACTGATCAACTGTATTTACAAAATCAAATTTATTTGGCACAATAATATATTTATAATTATTTACTTTTTTTTGTGCAAAAATTGACGTTGTTAGCATCAATAATATTAAAAATATTTTTTTCATCTTTTTTAATTTATTTCTTTTTTTGATTGATGTAGCAATATCGTTAATTAATAAAAGGGCTACAAATAATTTTTCAACTTCATTAGTTTATCGATACATAAAATACCAGACTCTTGTGTTATATTATTTGTAAAATGAATTGCTAACATATTAGATTTTAATGCTCCTAATACATCTGCTTCATAACTATCTCCAACCATTACGGAATTTTGAGCCACAGTATTTACTTTTTTTAATGCGTGCTCAAAAATTTTTGGGTTAGGCTTCTTAACTCCTATACTTTCGGAAGTAATTATTTCTTTAAAATATTTACTAATACCAGATTTTTGGAGTTTTAAATTCTGTACCTCTTCAAAACCGTTGGTAATAATATGTAGTTCGTATTTTTTGTGCAAGTACTCTAAAATTTCAATAGTTCCTTCAAATAAATGGTTGTGATTAGGTAAATAGGCAATATAATCTTTAGAAATTATATTTATTAAATCATCTGAAATATTATAATTTACAGCTGTAAAACTATCTTTTAATCGGTTTAATCGTAAATATTCTTTTGATATTTTATCTTCTCGATACAATCGCCAATAATCTAAATTTATAGGCATATATACCTCTAAAAAATCTACCACTTTTAATTGAATATTTTGTTCTTTAAATATTTGTTGAAAAGTAAGTTGTGAATTTTTATCAAAATCCCAAAGGGTATGATCTAAATCAAAAAAAATGTGTTTTATGTTCATCTATTATTACAATTAGCTTCTAACAATTTTTAGCATGGAACTATACAGTCGTTTCCACCCTTTCCAACGTTGATAATTACTTATACTTTCGTTATGAAAAACAGTGATAAAAGTTCCATTTACCGCCTTAACTTCATTTTTTAAATCTCTTATTTTACCCAAAGATTGTTTTGGGGTTAGCTTCATATAATCGTTTAATGTGGTGTCAATTAATGCAAAAGGAAATATTTTTAAAGGTGTTTGAATTTCAAATTCTAAATCGTAAAAATAAAACGGTGTACAGGTACTTGCTCTAAACCCTGTGTGACTGGCATACCCCATTGAGTAATCTTCTTCTATTTCTAAATCTATTAAATTTTGATATGTTTTTGGTAATGACAAGCGTAAATAATGCTGACGAGAACGTTTAATAGGCATGTTGGTTATATTCTCTAATCGTTCCTTTTCTTTTTTTAATAAAGCATTATTTTTACTCGTGTAATACGAAGGATGCAATCCAACCCGTGCATAATCAACCATGTCTTTTATTAGCAACTTAAACTTTCTTTTTGATGTAGAAACATTAGTGTCAAACGTTGTATAATCACCTATTAAAAAGAAAAAAATAGTTCTAATTTCATATATTTTTTTTAGCTCAATGATTGATTTAAAAGTATTAAAAGGATCTCTTTTAATATTAAATAATACCGCAAAACGATCCCAAATTGTAATTATTTTAAATTGCGATGCATCTTTTAAAAACCCACCAATACTTCTTACAAAGCTTTTATATTTATACGCAAAAGCATTATCAACATCAATGGTAGAAATGTATTGATATTTTCTAGTTGAATGCTGATAATCGGGAAACTTATTTTTTAATATTTCTAAAAATTTATAAGCCCAAATATCTATAATTGGTTTTTCTAAAAAACCTGATTTAAATGCAATACTCTCTGTTGCTATAAAACGCCCATGTACATCCTTAACTTGTGGTAAATATTCTTCATATCTAGTGATTAAATAAAAACTAGCCGCAAAAACATCAAACGGAATTTCTGACTGCTCATTTGTTGAAAAAAAACTAGGAATGTTATCCCAATCTTTCACATTTATCTCATGGTTTTTAATCCCTTGTTGAAATAATAATTCGCTACTTTTAATAAAAAACTCTTTTCCTAAAGCTACATTTGTGTATGAAAATTTAGGGCCATTATAAGCAACAAACTCTTCTACTTTGCTTGTAAAGTTTATTGGAATTAATAAAATACGTGTAAAAATATGTTTAAAAATATACCGAACACGAGGTGTTATTTTGTGAGTGTAAATAAGTATCATAGTCAATTATAAAAGAGAATAAAATATACTACTTATAAAATTCCCTCATCTGCAAAGCTAAAGTACGCTTTTTCAGTAATTATTAAATGGTCTAACAATTTTATATCTAAAGTTACACCAGCTTCTTTAATTTTATTGGTTAGTTGAATATCTGAAGTACTTGGCTTTAATTTACCAGATGGGTGATTATGAGCTACAATAATACCAACTGCCGATAGTTTTAATGCTTTTTTAAACAATAATCTTATATCTACCAAAGTAGCAGTAAAACCCCCTTTACTAATTTGTGTTTTTGCTAATACAGTATTGGAATTATTTAAATACAACACCCAAAATTCTTCATGCTCTAAATCACCTAACAAAGGCTGTAAAATTGTAGCTGCATTTAACGAACTTTTTATTTGCTCTATTATTTCTTTTGTTTCAAACTGTCTTCTTTTACCTAATTCTAAAGCGGTTATAATCGAAATAGCTTTCGCTTCTCCTATTCCTTTAAACTTCATTAGCTCTTCTATTGATAATTTAGCCAACGCATTTAAATCATTATCAATAGATAATAATATTTTTTGAGACAGCGCAACTGCACTTTCACTTCTATTACCCGATCCTATTAAAATAGCTATTAATTCGGCATTTGATAATATTGTTTTTCCTTTTAACATTAATTTTTCACGAGGTCTATCATCTAGCGCCCATGATTTAATAGATATCTTTTTCATCGCTTATTATATCAAAATAACACATAAATATAATTCATTTTTTGCACAACCCAAAGATGCACAGTATCTTTGCTTCCTATCATTTTTTAATTTCAACCATGAAAATTATTATAGCCGGGGCTGGAGATGTAGGTTTTCATTTGGCTAAACTCCTTTCTTACGAATCACAAGATACTTATGTGATTGATTTTGATGGCGAAAAGCTAAATTATATCAACAATCATTTAGATGTTATTACTAAAAAAGGTGATGCAACCTCTATTAAATTATTAAAAGAAATTGGTATCGGTTCAGCTGACTTATTACTAGCTGTTACCGAAAGTCAAAACACTAATTTTACAATAGCCGTTGTAGGAAAAGCACTTGGAGTTAAAAAAACAATCGCCAGAATTAACAACCCTGAATTTGTTAAAAACGATAGTATTAATTTTAAAAATTATGGTGTTGATTTTATGATTTCTCCTGAAGCTTTAGCTGCCGAAGAAATTAAATTATTACTAAATCAATCTTCTTTTAATGATACTGTTGCTTTTGAAAACGGTGTTTTTAATATTATGGGAACAACCCTTGGTTACAAATCACCTATATTAGATTTAACCGTTAAAGAAGCTAAAGAAAAGTTTAGCTTGGTTGATTTTATTACCATCGCGATAAAACGTGAAGGAATTGCGCAAACTATCATCCCCCGTGGGGATACTACCTATAAAATGAATGATCAAGTTTATTTTTCAGTACCCAATTATAGCATCTCTAAATTATATCCAATTGTTGGTAAAGAGCAAATAGATATTAAAAATGTGATGATTTTGGGCGGAAGTAGTATTGGACGAAAAACTGCCCGAAGCCTTTGCAAAGATAATTTTAATGTAAAACTAATTGAGCGCAAAAAAGAAAAAGCGTTAAACCTTGCTGAAGACCTGATGGACACCTTGTTAATTCATGGTGATGGCCGTAATATAGAACTCTTAGAAGAAGAAAGTATTAGAGAAATGGATGCCTTTATTGCTGTAACTGGCGATTCTGAAACAAACATTATGTCTTGTTTGGTAGCAAAATCTAAAGGAGTAAAAAAAACAGTTGCCTTGGTTGAAAACATGGATTACATCAACATTTCACAAACCATAGGTATTGATACACTTATCAATAAAAAACTAATTGCTGCTAGTAATATTTTTCGCCACATACGTAAAGGAGAAATTTTGGCGCTAGCTAATTTACATAACATTGACGCTGAAGTTTTTGAATTCGAGGTGCAAGAAAATGCTAAAGTAACTCACAAACCAATTAAAGAATTACGTTTTCCTAGAGAAGCCGTTTTCGGTGGTGTTATTAGAGATGGGAAACCACACATGTCTTTCGGAAATTTTCAATTACAAAGTGGTGATAAAGCAATCGTGTTTTGTTTACCAGAAGCAATATCAGTTGTAGAAGAATTATTTAACTAATGGAAAACCTAAATCTAAAGTTAATTTATCGTTTTTTAGGAATAACAGCCATTCTTAACGGATTATTTATGTGGCTTTCACTTCCTTTTAGTTTTTATTATAACGAAAATTCTAAATGGGGAATTTTAAACGCTGGTATTATCACTATTGCTATAGGTTTAATTCTTTACTTTTTTAACAAACCTGACACTAAAAAAATTCAAAAAAAAGAAGGGTATCTTATTGTTACCTTCGGATGGTTGATTTTAACCTTAACAGGAATGCTTCCTTATGTATTATCAGGTAGTATTCCGTCAATTACCAACGCTTTTTTTGAAACTATTTCAGGATATTCTACAACCGGATCTTCAATCTTAACAGACATCGAAGCAATGCCAAAAGGGATTCTTTTTTGGCGTAGTGCAACCCATTGGATTGGAGGAATGGGGATAATTGTACTTACCATTGCAATATTGCCACTATTAGGTATTGGAGGCATGCAGTTGTTTATGGCCGAAGCGCCCGGGCCATCCGCAGATAAATTACACCCACGTATTACTGATACCGCAAAACGACTTTGGCAAATATATGTATTACTTACCGCTGTTGAATTGTTATTATTAAAAGTAGCCGGTATGAACTGGTTTGATGCCCTTAATCATGCCATGGCAACGGTAAGCACAGGTGGCTTTTCAACTAAAAATGCAAGTGTAGCACATTGGAACGGAACACCAATGATACAATACATTATTATATTTTTTATGTTTATAGCGGGTACTAACTTTGTTCTTACTTATTTTGCATTAAAAGGAAAAGTTAGAAAAGTAATTCAGAGTGAGGAATTTAAATATTATTTATTCGGAACCTTAACTATATCATTCTTTATAGCAGTTATGATTATTTTTTATCAAGATCCTGCATTACAAACTACCATTGAACACCCAATGGTTTTTGGAAAAGTTGAAAGTGCCATACGACATTCACTTTTTTCAGTAATTTCAGTAGTTACAACAACCGGATTTGTAAGTGCCGACTTTACAATGTGGAGTTTTTTGGTTACCGCCATGTTTTTTTCTTTATTTTTCTTAGGCGGTTCTGCCGGTTCTACCTCTGGAGGTGTGAAAATTGTAAGGCATATTATAATGCTTAAAAGTAGTTTTTTAGAATTTAAAAAATCATTGCATCCAAATGCAATAATACCAGTTCGTTATGACGGAAAAGCGGTAAAACAAACTATTGTTTTTAACATACTTTCGTTCTTTGTTTTGTATATGGGTATTTTTATTACAGGTACTATTATTTTATCTTTCTTCGGGTTAGATTTTTATTCTGCCTTAGGTGCGTGTGCTTCTTCTTTAGGAAATATTGGCCCTGCAATTGGTAGCGTTAGCCCTGTTAGTAATTTTAATCATTTATCTATCGCAGCCAAATGGTTTTGCTCATTTTTAATGCTGATAGGAAGATTAGAGCTTTTTACTGTATTAATTTTATTTACTCCGTTCTTTTGGCGTAAAAATTAATGTTTTACAAAGAACAGCACTCCTATACCTTTTTTAACCTCTTTTATACTTTTAATTTATACGCTTAAGGTTTTTTACAATTATCTCATATTATCTATAGTTAAATTTGGTTACTATAAACTAACTAAACTTTACTAAAGATGAAACTAAAAATCAAATTAACAGTATTACTTTTCATTTGTTTATTATCAATATCAAATATTTCTGCACAACAAGAAGGCTTTATTGGAGAAGTTAAAATGTTTGCAGGAAATTTTGCTCCAAGAGGTTGGGCCTATTGCGATGGTCAATTACTTTCTATTGCACAAAATCAAGCTTTATTTTCAGTTATAGGAACTATTTATGGTGGAGATGGTAGAACAACTTTTGCTTTACCTGACTTAAGAGGTAGGGTAGCAATGGGACCTAGAACAGGCCCTGGTTTAACTACAAGAGTTTTAGGGCAAAGGTTTGGAGTACAAACGATGTCTCTAAACCTTTTAAATCTACCTTCTCATACACATACTGCAATTTTATCTTCTTTTTTAGGTGCTGTTGACATACCTGTAAATACTGAATCTGGAGGAGAAGATGATAGTAATCCTGGCTCTGGTGTTTTAGCTAATAATGGGAAAGATCGATTTTCTAGTGAAACAACAACAAATGCTAAATATGGTGGTCAAAGTGTCCCTGTAAGTGGAACAGGTAATGTTCAAATAGGACCTACCGGAAATAATGCTCCTTTCAATATTATCCAGCCAGTTCAAGTAATTAACTATATTATATGTTTACAAGGTCAATATCCTTCTAGAAGTTAAAATTAAAAATTTATTATCATTCACCTTTCAAATACGAAAGGTGAATTTTATTTATAAATCACTATCTTTATGCTAATTACAAAAAAATAACTACAATTATGGAAAAAAAAATTACCTTAAATACCAAAATTTTTAGTTTTCTATTTATTTTTTTAGGAATTCTAAATACCATTAGTCAAAATGATAATGGTCAAATTGATGCCCCAGGTGACATTGCCTTTGTAGCCTATCATGATGATGATGATGGTTTTTCTTTTATTTTATTAGATGACTGTCCTAATAACACCTCAATACGCTTTACAGACGAAGAATGGAATGGAACCGCTTTCGTTAGTCCAACTGGTGAAGGAGAAGTTTTATGGACAAATAACACTGGTAATACAATTACAAAAGGAAACATTATAAATATTACAGATGCTGATGATAATAGCGGAGGAATAACTGCTAGTTCAGGAACAGCTTCTGAATCTGACACTGGTTTTACGACTTCAAATATAGATGAGCTTTTTGCATTTACAGGAACTAGAGCCGCTCCTGGAACTTTTCTTGCTTTTATTGGTGACATAAACGGTAATTCATTAGCCAACACAGGGCTAACAGATGGAGTTACTGCCAACATAATTACTCAAGAAGGATATTATAATGGATCAACTATTTGTAATGGAAGCTTAGCGGATTGTGCTGCTCTAATTAATACTTCATCTTCAAATTGGTCTTTTGGAGGGTATTCTTTTCCCTCAACTGTTCCTAGTTCGTTCACTGGCTCTACCTTTAACGGTAGTACACCAATTATAAGTAATGTTAACTCTTCTAGTGCAAACGGAACATATAAAGCAGGTGATGTTATCGCCATTACTGTTACATTTAGCGAAAATGTTACAGTAACGGGTACTCCACAAATTACTTTAGAAACTGGTGTTACAGACCGTACCATTAACTATACTTCTGGTAGTGGTACAGACGTACTAACATTTAATTATACAGTACAAGTTGGTGATATAAGTGCTGATTTAGACTATATATCTACAGGTGCTATATTATTAAACGGAGGAACAATTCAAAACGGTTCTGGTACTAATGCTGATATAACATTGGCTACACCTGGTGCTGCAAATTCTTTAGGGGCAAATAAAGCTATTGTTGTTGATGGTAAAGCACCAACAATAACTTCTGTATCTATTCCTAATACTTCTACTAAAGTTGGTGATGCAATTACAGTAACTATTACTGCTAGTGAAACTGGACTTTTATTAAATGCTGGTTTTATTAACGGAGTAACTGTATCTGGCCTTACTGATAATGGAGGTGGTAATTATACCACTACTTATACAATAGTAGAAGGAAATACTGATAGAGCTGCTGGAGACGATATTCCAGTAAGCTTTACTTTAACAGACGCTGCTGGTAATAACTCTGATGCTTTCACTACAGCTATTAGTCAAAACGCAGATGCTATTGATGCGAATAGCCCAACAATAACTTCTGTATCTATTCCTAATACTTCTACTAAAGTTGGTGATGCAATTACAGTAACTATTACTGCTAGTGAAACTGGACTTTTATTAAATGCTGGATTTATTAACGGAGTAACTGTATCTGGACTTACTGATAATGGAGGTGGTAATTATACCACTACTTATACGATAGTAGAAGGAAATACTGATAGAGCTGCTGGAGACGATATTCCAGTAAGCTTTACTTTAACAGACGTTGCTGGTAATAACTCTGATGTTTTCACTACAGCTATTAGTCAAAACGCAGATGCTATTGATGCGAATAGCCCAACAATAACTTCTGTATCTATTCCTAATACTTCTACTAAAGTTGGTGATGCAATTACAGTAACTATTACTGCTAGTGAAACTGGACTTTTATTAAATGCTGGATTTATTAACGGAGTAACTGTATCTGGTCTTACTGATAATGGAGGTGGTAATTATACCACTACTTATACAATAGTAGAAGGAAATACTGATAGAGCTGCTGGAGACGATATTCCAGTAAGCTTTACTTTAACAGACGCTGCTGGTAATAACTCTGATGCTTTCACTACAGCTATTAGTCAAAACGCAGATGCTATTGATGCGAATAGCCCAACTGTCGTTAATGTTAACGTACCTGTAAATGCAACTTATACTGTGGGACAAAATTTAGATTTCACTGTTAATTTTAATGAAAATATAATAGTAAACACTGTAAGTGGAACTCCAGAAATAGCTATTAATATTGGTAGTACCTTGCGTCAAGCTGCATATATTAGCGGTTCAGGAACTAGCTCTTTATTATTTAGATACACTGTTATAATTAGTGATTTAGACACTGATGGTATCGCCATAGGCTCTTTAGCTAATAATATGGGAACATTAAAAGATACCTCTGCAAATGATGCTAATTTAACCTTAAATAGTGTCGGTAGTACTACAGGTGTTTTAGTAGGTAACCCTACAATTACCTGGACAGGTACTATAAATAACAACTGGACAACAGCAGGGAATTGGAACACGAACACTATTCCTACTAATTCAGCTAATGTAATTATTCCTTCTGGGGTAACTAATTACCCTACTGTATCTTCTGCCGTTACTGTAAACTCAATAAATATTGTATCTGGAGCATCTTTAATTGCCAACGCAACGGTAACTGCTCCTGTAACATATAACAGAAATTTACCAACTACAAATTGGTATTTAGTAGCTCCTCCTGTTAATAATGAAACTACACAAGATATAATTGCAAATCATACTTTTGCAACAGGTAGTGGTGCTAATATTGGTATTGGTGCTTATAATAATGATCACGCTACCAATACTTGGAATTATTTAAACATAAGTAGCACTGGACCTGTAATATCAGGAACAGGAGCATCAATGAAACTAGACGCTCCTGGCGATGTTTCTATTACTGGAAATATAAATGTTACAAATGTAGCCATCCCTGTTTCTATGGGAAGTAGAGATAATTTCAATCTAATAGGAAACCCATTTACATCTTATATAAACTCAGCAGTTTTAGCCGGAGATAATTCTGTTATTGAAAATGGTACTTTTTGGTTATGGGATGGTTCTCAATATCAAACATATAATAACGCCTCTCCTATTAATATTGCTCCTGCACAAGGCTTTTTTGTTGAAGCTAACACTAATACTAATGTTATTTTTTCTACCGCTAATCAAAGTCATCAAAGTTCAGATACTTTTTTGAGACAAGCTCCTACCCCATCTTTTGAATTATTTTTAGAAAATGATGGAAGTAAAAAGTCAACTAAAGTATTTTATGTAGCTAACAAAACTGCCGGTTTTGATAAGGGATATGATTCAAAAATGTTTAGTGGTGTAACGCATGATTTTGCTGTATTTACTGAATTATTAGAAAATAATGAAGGAAAAAAATTAGCAATTCAAACATTACCTAACTCAGATTATCAAAAAATGGTAATTCCAGTAGGTATAATTGGTAAAGCAGGTGAACAAATCACATTCTCTATAAATAGTAAAAATATACCTTCTGGTATTCAGTTGTATTTAGAAGATAGAGAAAACAATGTGTTTACAAATTTATCTAATAAAAATTATACTGTTTCTTTAAAGTCAAATACAAATAATTCTGGGCAATTTTACATTCACACAAGTGCAAAAAAACCAAATAACACTGATATTAAAGAAGATATTCAAAATGTTAATATTTATAAATCAATTAATAATAACATAACAATATCAGGTTTACAAACTGATAAATATTCAGTTAACATATATTCAATTCTAGGAAAAAAAATAATGACATCTGAATTTAAAGCAACAGGTACTCATCTTGTTGAATTACCTAAAATAGCTTCAGGAATATATGTTGTAGAACTAAGTTCTAGCTTAGGAAAAGTTAATAAAAAAATTATTTTAGAATAACACTTGACATCATGAAAAAACAAACAAAAAACAACACCGAAAATATATCAAGAAAAGAGGCGCTAAAAAAAATAGGTGGTTATAGTAAGTATGCTGCTTTAACAGCCATTGGAACTTATATGATTTTAAACCCTCAAAAAGCACAAGCGCAAAGTCCGGGCCCAGGAACTCCTGGCGGAAATTTTTAATTATTTCTAATAAATAAACCCTCGAAAATTTCGAGGGTTTATTATTTAACTAAATTAAATAGGAGTATAAAAAATTCTTCCTTTTTTATATATTTACTAATATGATTATTAAAAAAATAGAAAATAAAAATATTATTTGGTTTAAAGATTCAAACGAATATATTGTTGTTGAACCTTTAGTTGCTGAAACACTTTCTTTACTACATAAAAATATTGATAAACAAACCATTATAACTAAAATTAGCAATAAAATAAATATACCTCTCCAAGAAATAGAAAACTTAATCGCAGACATAAACAGTTTACTAAATTCCCAAAACTCAACTAAACGTGATTTACCTCCTATTTTAAAACCAAAAAAATTCGAATACGAAAAGTTTTATCAAGTAAATGATATTACTTTCAAAGTACATTATTTATCTGAATATGAATACTCATTAGTACACCCAAAATTTGCATACTTAGAAGGTAATATAAATAAAAAAATAACACATCATTTTGAAGTGTATAGTGATAAAAAGCACATTTGCTTTGCTATAAACAACAATGTTATCGGAACATGGACTTTAAATAATGTCCATTATTTTCAAGGGAAATTCTCAATGAAAATCACAGAACTAATCCATCACAAACCAGAAAATCAATGGTTAGGTGTTTTTCATGCTTCAGCTATTAGTAATGGTAAAAATTCTATGCTTTTTTTAGGAGATTCTGGTAATGGAAAAAGTACTTCTTTAGCTTTATTACAAGCAAATGGGTTTACTTGTTTAGCAGATGATTTTGTTCCTGTTGATGCTAAAAAACAAGAAATTTATAGTTTTCCTTCTGCTATTTCAATTAAAAAAAATAGCTTAACTACTTTACTTCCTATTTATCCTGAACTACAAAATTCTGCTGAATACCACTTTAAAAGATTAAATAAAGTTGTTAGATATTTACCTACAAACAACACAAACTATAAACAAAAGAAAAACTGTAAAGCACTCGTTTTTATTAAATACCAAAAAGGTAGTGACTTAATTATTGATAAAATATCTAATATTAGTGCCTTTGAGCAGTTAGTACCTGACTCTTGGTTATCACCAATACAAGAAAATGTTGAAATTTTCTTAAACTGGTTTTCAAACCTACCTTGTTATCAACTTACGTATTCTAATAATTCGAAAATGATAACAACTGTTTCAAAAATTTTTAACGATGAATTATAAAGACACCTTATTATTTATTGGTAAATGCTTAACAATTACTCATGAAAAACATAACCGAGAGTTGATTGAAAAAGAATTAAAACTAAATAATATTGATTGGGATCCTGTTGTTAAAGTTAGCACGTCACATTATGTTTTTCCTGCTTTATACTGTAATTTAAAACGTGTCGGATTTTTACATTATTTACCAAAGGATTTAGTTGAGTACATGCAGCATATTACGGATTTAAATCGCGAAAGAAATCAGCAAATTATAACCGAAGCCAAAGAAATAAATGAAATACTCTTAAAAAATAACATCACGCCTATTTTTTTAAAAGGAACTGGAAATTTATTAGATGGTTTGTATGATGATATAGCTGAACGTATGGTGGGCGATATTGATTTTTTAATTGATGAAAAAGATATTAAATTAACTTTATCAATTTTAAAAGAAGAAAAATACATAAGTAAACCAAGCATTGACAGAACTATTTTTAATAGACATTATCCAAGATTAGTGAAAAAGGATAAAACAGGAGCTATTGAAGTGCATTACAAAATGACAAATAACAATATTTTTAATTACAACTATGTTAAGAGTACTTTAAAAAAAGTAAAAAACATTACAGTACTTTCAAATAAAAACCAAGTATTGATGACCTGTTTTAACAAACAAATTAATGATAAAGGCCAATGGAATAAAAATATTTCTTTTAGAAATTCATATGACCTATACTTACAATCAGAAAATACATCTTCTAAAGATGTTATATCTAATTTTAAATATTCAAAAAAATATTACTTTGATAACTTTATCGCAAGTACAAATTATTTCTTTAATTCGCCAACTTCTTTAAATTATCAAAAAACTAATAAAACTAAAAAATTCTTAAAAAAACAATTGTTTTTTATTGATAATCCAAAAAAACATTCAAAATATATGAAATCATTGGAATATTACTTTTTATATATCCATCGTATCTCTTTGTTTTCAAAATCTTTTTATATAAGAGAATATAGAATATACTTATTGAAACGTTTATTTAATTAATAAACTTCTTTACCTCATCAAAATCCAAACCTCCATAGTTACCAGAACTCATTAATAACAAAGCGGTATTTTCTAAATTCTGATTGAATAAAAACTCTTTAAACTCAGTTGGATTCGTATAGATAATCAAATCATCACGTTTAAAAGCATTGGCTATTTGCTGCGCTGTAACCTCTTCTAATTGTTTAATTTTTACTGCGTGTGGTGAATAAAAAACTACTGCTTTGTCCGCCTCATCTAAAGCACCCTTATATTCTGCTAAAAACTCAGCGTTCAAACTAGAATAGGTATGTAACTCTAAACAAGCTAAAACGGTTCTTTCTGAATATTGTTTTTTTACAGCTGTAGTTGTTGCCGCTACTTTACTCGGACTGTGTGCAAAATCTTTAAAAACTACCGATGTTTTATTTTCTGCAATTTTTTCTAATCGCTTACTAGCTCCTTTAAAACTAGCGATTGCTTCGTAAAATTCATCTTCATCAATTCCCATGTGTTGGCAAATCCACTTTGCTCCTGCTAAATTCTGAAGATTATGATCACCAAAAATTTCTAAAGGTAAATCTCCATCAGGAGTATCGATATACGTAATTCCGTTATCTATAAAATAATTTGGTGTTTTGTATGGATATTTTTTTATTGGATGATTTGAATTTTCAACAACCTCTTTTAAAACTGTATCCTCTTCATTATACACCATAATTCCGCCATTAGTAAGCGAATCGTTAAATATTTGAAACTGTTCTACATAATTATCAAAAGTAGGAAATACATTAATATGATCCCATGCAATTCCGCTTAACAACGCAATATTTGGCTTGTATAAATGAAATTTTGGGCGCATGTCTATCGGAGAACTTAAATACTCATCACCTTCTAAAACAATAAATTCATTTTTTTCAGTTAAATGTACCATGGTGTCAAAACCGTCTAACTGTGCTCCTACCATATAATCAACCTCTCTTTCATGATAATTTAACACGTGTAAAATCATAGAGGTAATAGTAGTTTTACCGTGAGAACCACCAATAACAACACGTGTTTTGTCTTTAGATTGCTCGTATAAAAACTCTGGATATGAATAAATTTTCACTCCTAACTCCTGTGCTTTTAACAATTCAGCATTGTCTTTTTTTGCATGCATTCCTAAAACAATCGCATCTAAATCATTGGTGATTTTTTCTGGAAACCAACCAGATTCCTCAGGCAACAATCCATGTTTTGATAAACGAGATTTTGAAGGATCGTGAATTGTATCATCACTTCCTGTAATTTGGTATCCTTTTTGGTGTAAAGCAATTGCTAAATTGTGCATTGCACTACCACCGATGGCTATAAAATGAATTTTCATGTTTTAGGTATCTCTAGTATAAAGCAAAAATACAAAACCAAGTTATAATTTAAGTATCTTTAAATCGAAACTCATTGAAAAGTTATATTCACGCATTCAAATACTAATTTCACAAAGTTTTGGTTGTCTTATTTATAATTATTTAAGTCCTTTGAAGGTATAAAACGAATACTGTTATGAAAAAATTCACTCCTTTTTTGTTACTAATTTTATTTTCATCTCTTGTAAATGCACAAGATAATTATAAGAATCTTTGGGATGAAGTTCAGAAATTTGAAAAAGACAATCTTCCAAAATCTGCATTAAAAGTTGTAAATATTATTTACGCTAAAGCGGAAGCAACTAAGAATTCTCCACAAATTATTAAAGCATTGTTTTATAAAAGTAAGTTTTCGTTAACTTTAGAAGAAGACGCGCAATTAAAAATTATCAATCAATTTAAAGAACAGATTGATAAAAGTAGTTTCCCTACAAAAAACATATTAGAAAATGTTTTAGCCAATTTGTATTGGCAATACTTTAATCAAAACAGATGGAAATTTTATCAACGCACCAAAACATCCAATAAAATAGATGAAAATGATTTTAGAACTTGGGATTTAGATACTTTATTTGCCGAAATTCACAGTTATTATCAAAAATCATTAGCCAACGGATTACTTTTACAACAAGCTGACATCTATGAATTTAGTGATATTTTACATACAGCAAAAAACTCTAAAAAATACCGTCCTACCCTATTTGATTTCTTAGCACATAATGCGCTAAAGTTTTATAAAACATCTGAAACAAACATTACAAAACCTGCGTATCAATTTAAAATTGACAGTCCTAAATTGATAAGTGATGCAGGTCGTTTTTCTACTATCAACTTAACTTCAAAAGATGCTATTTCACTTCAACTAAATGCGTTGAAAATTTATCAAGAACTACTAAGTTTTCATTTAAAAAACAACAATTTAAAAGCTTTGGCTACGGTAGATTTAGAACGATTAAATTTTGTGAATCAACATGCTACTCTTAATAATAAAGAGCAGTTGCTTTTACAAACATTAAAATCAGCTGAAAACAACTATAATAAGCACGAAGTAGCTGGATTGTATAGTTATAAAATTGCAAAAACTTATAATCAACAGGCACACACATATCAATTTACTAAAAATGAAGCATTTCATTTTAAAAACAAAGAAGCCCTTGTTATTTGCAATCGTGTAATTACACAGTTTCCTAAAAGTGTTGGTGCTAAAAAATGCGAAGCCTTAAAACAACAAATCACCACAAAAAAACTTACTGTTTTAACAGAAAAATTTAGCCCTATAAATACTGCTTCTCGTTTATTACTTACTTACAATAATATTGATACGCTATATTTTACAACTTATAAAATTAGTAGAGATCAGGTTGAAAAATTAAATACTATTTATAAAGAAGAAGAGCGCGTCAACTTTATAAAAAAGCTAACAATAACAACATCTTGGAATACCAAGTTAAGAAATGAATTAGATTATTTATCTCACACAACTGAAGTTGTTGTTCCAAAACTTGCACAAGGAAATTATTTAATTGTTGCCCATGAAAACGAAACTTTAAATAAAACTGACTTGTTTGCTACTGCCAATATTCAGGTAAGTAATTTAGCATTAATTGAAAGTACAGATAACAACATAAAAACCTACCAAGTAGTTGATAGAAATACAGGTAAACCGATTAAAAACGCGCAACTTTTACTAAAAAATAAAGAGTATCGAAACAGAAAAAACATCAATCAGAAATTAACTACTGATGAAAACGGATTTGCTTCTTTTAAAAGTAATCAAACTTATTATAACTTATATATTACTGTTACAACTAAAAATGACAGTGCTATTTTTGGCAACTACTATTTATATAAACATCAAGAATCAGCAATAAAAGAACAAGAAGAAAGCATCAAAATAAAACCATTTATTTTTACTGATAGAAGTATTTATCGCCCCGGACAAACAGTGCATTTTAAAACTATTTTCATTCAAAAAAAGGACAATAAATCTACTCCTTTCACTAATGAGTATGTTGAAATCACTTTAAATGATGTAAACGGACAAGAAATTAAAAAGTTAGATCTAAAACTAAATGAATTCGGTTCTGCTTCAGGGGAAATCGTATTACCTAATAACGGTTTAACTGGCGAATATTCTTTTGACATTGATGAAAGTGAGAAAAAAGAAAGTACTTTTTACGATACTATCGATTTCGATTTTGAAAGAGATGATTACATTACTACTATTTCGGTAGAAGAATACAAGCGATCGAAATTTGAAACCGATTTTAAACCAGTTACCGAAACTTTTAAACTGAATGATAGTATTACTGTAAACGGATTTGCAAAAGCTTTTTCTGGAGCAAATATTACCGATGCTAAAGTGGTATATCGAGTACATAGAAAAGTACAATATCCTAATTGGTGGTATTGGCGCAGACCAAATTCAGCGTCTGAAGCGCAAGAAATTACCCACGGAGAAAGCATTACCGATGCAGCAGGTAATTTTGCTATCAAATTTAAATCACTTCCAGATGAAAGTGTTTCTAAAGAAGGTTTACCCATTTTTAATTATGAAATTACGGCTGATGTTACCGATATTAATGGCGAAACACGAAGTGCTACCACCATTGTAAAAGTAGGTTATCATGCATTAACGGCTTCTTTACAAATAAATTCGATTATTGATAAAGACGAGAAACAGCATGTAATAAAAATCAACACCGCAAACTTAAATAACGAGTTTGTGACTGCTAACGGAACTGTAAAAATTTACAAGCTGCAAGCTCCTAAAAATCCGTTACGAAAAAGACCATGGAATACTCCCGATTATCAAGATATTCCAGAAGATGAGTTTAGAAAATTATTTCCGCATGATGCTTATACAAAGGAAGAACAAAATGAAACTTCTTGGAAAAAAGGGAAATTGTTTTTTGAGAAAGAGTTTGATACTAAAAAATCGAAAGAACTTATTTTTAAAGATATCAAAAGTTGGACTTCAGGTAAATACGTTGCCGTTTTAACAACACAAGATAAATTTAATCAACAAGTAACCGACAAAGCTCATTTCATCGTTACTAGTACTCGAGAGGAAAAAATTGCTGACAATAATTTATTTTTTATAAAAACGAATAAAACTAATTATTCGGTAAACGATATGGTTTCTTTAGAACTTGCTTCTGCATCAAAAGATATTACCGTGGTTGTTCAAATTGAAAAAAATCATAAAATTGTAAATACTCAATTAGTTCATTTAAACAATAACAAAAAATCTATTGAAATCCCTGTAAAAAAAGAAGATATTGGCGGCTTTGCTGTTAAATACTACTTTGTAAATTATAATTCTTTTAGCAATGGTCTACTTAATATTTCGGTTCCTAAAAAGGAAGAACTTATTTCCATTGAAACCACTACTTTTAGAGATAAGCTACAACCGGGCGTTAATGAAAAATGGAGTTTCACCATTAAAAATGATAAAAGAAACAAAGTAACTGCCGAAGTTTTGGCAAGTATGTACGATGCTTCTTTAGATGAGTTTAAACCGCATAACTGGCAATTCAATCCTATAACAACATCTAATTATTACTCGTACGGAAATACCGCAAACGCACACCAAAGTTTTGGTAATAATAGTTTTAGAGTTTATAACCGTAGTTATTCGAATAACCGTTATCAACCTCAACAATACGATCAATTTAACTGGTTTGGATTTAGTTTAAATAATCATAGTTGGACAAATGAAAGATACCTGAAAAAATTAAAACTAAGAGATAAAATTAAAACTTCTGGAAAATACTCAGGAACAATAAAAGGTATTGTTTCTGATGAATCGGGTCCTTTACCTGGCGTAACTATTACAATAAAAGGAAATACAGAAGGTACTGAAACAGATTTTGATGGCGATTTTACAATCAAAGCTAAAAAAGGAGATATTTTGGTTTTAAGTTTTGTTGGTATGCAAACTATTGAAAAAGTTATTGGGGATTTTTCAAACCTTAATATTTTGATGATTAATAATAGTAATACTTTAGATGAAGTTGTTGTTATGGGATATGGAACTAGTCCGAAAAAAGCATTTACAGGCACAGCCCGTAAGGCTATTTCTGGAAAAGTATCTGGATTAAATATTGAAAATAATGAAGCTGATGAATCTGAAGAAAAATCACCTAAAAACGTTCAAGAAAAACAAGAAAAAACTTCCTTAAAAGGAATTCAAATTCGTAAAAACTTACAAGAAACTGCTTTCTTCTTCCCACATTTAACTACGGATAAAAAAGGAAATATTACGTTTAGTTTTACAACTCCCGAAGCGTTAACCAAATGGAAATTACAATTATTAGCACACACTAAAAAAGCACAATCTGTTGTAAAAACGTTAACAACGGTAACTCAAAAAGAGTTAATGATTACACCAAATGCTCCACGATTTTTAAGAGAAGGTGATAAAATAACATTGAGTGCCAAAATTTCGAATCTGTCAGATAAAAATCTGCGAGGGATATCTCAATTAATTTTAACGGATGCTATTACAGGTAAAGAAATTCATCTGTTAGAAAACACAACAAAAAATCAATCTTTTAAAGTTGATACAAACGGAAATACAAATGTTTCTTGGAATTTAACCATTCCAGAAACTGTACAAGCAGTTCAATATAAAATTATAGCCAAGGCTGGCGATTTTTCTGATGGAGAACAAAATGTTTTACCTGTTTTATCTAACCGAATGTTGGTTACTGAAACGCTGCCAATGTGGGTACGCTCTAATCAAACAAAAACATTTACGTTAGATAAACTAAAAAACAATACCTCAACAAGTTTAAAACATCACAAATTAACATTAGAAGTTACATCAAACCCGGCTTGGTATGCTGTGCAAGCGTTACCGTATTTAATGGAATATCCATATGAATGTAGCGAGCAAACTTTTACACGTTATTATGCAAATACATTGGCGAGTCATATAGCAAATTCAAATCCAAGGATTCAAGAAGTTTTTAAACAATGGAAATCTTCGGATGCTTTAGTAAGTAACTTAGAAAAAAATCAGGAATTAAAATCATTGATTATTCAAGAAACTCCTTGGTTGCGTGATGCACAATCTGAAACCGAACAAAAAAAGCGTATTGCCCTGTTATTTGATTTAAACAAAATGAAGAACGAGCAACAAAAAAGCGTCCATAAACTAAGAAACATGCAATTGAATACTGGTGGTTTTCCTTGGTTTAAAGGAAGTGATTATGCCAATACATATATTACGCAACACATTGTTAGTGGATTTGGTCATTTAAAAAAATTAGGTATTAAAAATTTTGATGCTTCAACAAATGAAATGCTTCAAAAAGCAATTCGATTTTTAGATCAAGAAATTGTAGTACAATACAGTGATTTATTAAAACAAGCTGCAAAAATAAAAGCCACAAAAGGCGTTGTTAAATATGAAGAATATCTAAAGAAAAATCATTTAAATTATTTTACGATTCAGTATTTATACATGCGTAGTTTTCACCCTGAAATTACATTTTCAAACGCGACTAAAAGCGCAATTAAATATTATAAAAATCAAACTGCTATTTATTGGAATGCTTATAATTTATACGCTAAAGGGCAAATAGCTTTAATTCAATTTAGAGCTGATAATCAATCTATTTCAACAAAAATTATCAAATCTTTAAAAGAAAATAGTATTACTTCTGATGAATTAGGTATGTACTGGAAAGCAAACGTTGCAGGATATTATAATTACGAAGCCCCTATTGAAACACAAGCATTATTAATAGAAGCATTTTCTGAAATTGAAAACAACACCAAAACTATTGATAATTTAAAAATTTGGCTGCTTAAAAATAAACAAACCAATCGTTGGCAAACAACCAAAGCAACCACCGAGGCTGTATATGCATTATTATTACAAGGAAACGATTGGCTTTCTATTACAGATATGGTTGATCTTAAAATCGGAAATCAAAAAATTGAACCTGCTAAACTAGAAAACGTAAAAGTAGAAGCAGGAACTGGGTACTTTAAAACTTCATGGAATAAAGAAGAAATTAAATCCGACATGGCAGAAGTAACGATTTCTAAAAAAGGAAAAGGTATTGCTTGGGGAGGTTTATATTGGCAATACTTTGAAGATTTAGATAAAATTACAACCGCTGAGACTCCGCTAAAAATAAAGAAAAAACTGTTTAAAAAAGTAAATTCGGATACAGGTAAAGAACTTGTTGAAGTTACTACTAAAACAAATTTAAAAGTTGGCGATTTAATTACGGTAAGAATTGAACTTCGCTCTGACAGAGATATGGAATTTATTCACATGAAAGACATGAGAGCGTCTGGTGTAGAACCAATAAATGTACTTTCGCAATACAAATGGCAAGATGGCTTAGGTTATTATCAAGCAACCAAAGATGCGGCAACAAATTTCTTTTTTGATCGTTTACCTAAAGGAGTTTATGTTTTTGAATATGATGTACGCGCAAATAATAAAGGAAATTTCAGCAATGGCATTACAACCATTCAAAATATGTATGCTCCTGAATTTAACAGTCATTCAAAAGGAAAATCATTAATAATTAAGTAAGTTTGTAGCTTACTTAAAAAATATCTTTTTTAAATAATTTAATTAACATTTATGAAAAAACTAATTTTATTTATTGGCTTTATAACCATTTCAATTTTATCAGCAAACGCACAAGAAGTTTCTAAAAATGCAATTGGTATTCGTTTTGGTGACAACAGCGGTTTTGGTGGAGAAATTTCATACCAAAGAAAATTAAGCAACGTTAATCGTTTAGAAATCGATTTAGGTTTTAGAAAAGGTAGTGCGTTTAAAGCTACTGGACTTTACCAATGGGTTTATAAATTAGACAACCAATTTAACTGGTTTGCTGGTGCAGGTGGAGGATTAATTTCTGCTAGTGGTAACAGCGCTATTTTTGCTGCAGGGACTGTAGGTATCGAATACAACTTTGATATTCCTTTAATGATTTCTTTAGACTTTAGACCAGAAATTGGTTTTAGCGATTATTATGATGGCTTTAATTCTGATTTTGGGTTAGGGATTCGTTACCAGTTTTAAAAACGAAAATATTAGCATAAAAAAACCTCCATTAAATGGAGGTTTTTTTATGCTTTTAAATTTACTGTTTAGGAGGATAATTCATTAATATTTTTTCAATTACTTTTTTATAATGTAGTTTCTTTTCTTGAGGCGAACTTCTTTCTTTTATTTCGCCATTTAATACTCCTTGCCATAATAATTCATCATTTTTACTCGCAACAAAATCAATAATTAATTCTTCATTTATTCTTTTGCTTTCAATAGGAATTCCTCCTGAAATACCAAAACCAACATTTCTACCTCCTGAGCCTAATCCAATTCCTATTCGATTTCTTTTGGTTGACGTATTTTTATTTGATATAATATTAACGTATATATCAGGATTTTCAGATAAAGTCATTCCTTTTTGTTGTAGTCCTTTTGTTATTTCATTTGTAATTCTTTTTACATCTAACTCATTTAAACCTTTACCAGCATCCCCAAAAAAATTAAATGTTTTATAGGCTGTAAAATTTGTTTGACTATCGTAATCATAGGCTACTTTAGCAGATGAACAACCCAAAAGAACAATTAATAATAAGTACTTTATTTGTTTCATAATAAAATTTTATACATTTATATCAATAATCATACCTTAGTAAAGATACAAAAATTACTTTTTAAGAGTTACTCTACTAGGCGTATCTTTACCATTAATAATACTCTCAGTACCTTTTGCTACTGCTTTTATAGTTTCAGTAATTACTGTCATATTTAACGTTTCTGCTTCGTCAGATACTTTATGATAATCTTTATCTACATCAATTGGCGTTGTAGAAAATGTATGAGAAGGTACCCCTAAACGTGCCAAAGAAGCATTATCTGATCTAAAAAATAAATTAAACTTTTTATACGGATCTGGAAATAATTGATATCCTGTTCCTATTAAGTTTTTTTGAATAATTTTACCAAAATCAGAACGTTCGAAACCAGTTAACCAAGCCGTGTTTGGGCCAAAACTTGGAGTTTTTCCAATCATTTCTAAATTAATTCCGGCAATAAATTTACTCGCGTCAATTCCTTTTCCAAAATGTGTAGATCCTACCAAGCCCATTTCTTCGGCTGTAAAAGCTACAAAAACAATAGTTCGTTCATTTTGTCCTTTATTTTTAAAGTATTTAGCCAATGCTAAAACTCCCGTTACTCCTGAAGCATCATCATTTGCTCCATTAAAAATCAAATCGCCAGTACCCTCTTTTTTAGTTCCTAAATGATCGTAATGCGCCGAAATAACAACATATTCATCTTTTTTGCTTTTCCCTTCTAAAACACCTATTACATTAAACATTTTAATCCTCTTGTATTCAAAATTTTGACGATACGTTGGTAACGAGTTGTACTTTTTTAAGCCTATTTTTTCAAATTCATTCTCAATATACTTCGCTGCTTTTTCAATACCTGCTGTACCTGGTTTTCTACCACCCATTTCATCAGAAGCCAAGGTATATAAATGCTTTTTAACAAGTGTAGAATCAATATTCACATCACTCACTATTACATTTTTTGCTACACTATTGGTTGTTACAGCTATTTTTTGCTCCTCATTTTTTACAGCTTTACATGACAACATCAATGTTGTTACAATTGCTGATATATATAGTATTTTTTTCATTTGATGCTATTTATAGTATTAATTTGTATTTAATTTAAAAGGCTAAATATAGCCAATTTAATTTCTTAATTTTGTTGAAAATTTACAATGATGGACTTACAACTTATTCCGAATATAAAACACACTAAAGCTAACAACTTTTTTCTTTTAGCTGGCCCTTGCGCAATTGAAAGCGAAGACATGGCAATGCGTATTGCTGAAAAAGTTATTTCTATTACTGATAAATTAGAAATTCCTTATATTTTTAAAGGAAGTTTTAAAAAAGCAAACCGTAGTAGAATTGATAGTTTTACAGGAATTGGTGATGAAAAAGCACTAAAAATATTACGTAAAGTTTCTGAAACTTTTAATGTACCAACCGTAACCGATATTCATGAAGTTTCGGATGCAATTAAAGCTGCTGAATATGTTGATGTATTACAAATACCTGCTTTTTTAGTACGTCAAACCGATTTAGTAGTTGCTGCCGCTAAAACAGGTAAAGTTATAAATTTAAAAAAAGGGCAATTTATGAGTCCAGAGGCAATGCAACATGCCGTTAAAAAAGTACATGATGCTGGCAATGAAAAAGCATGGATAACCGATCGTGGAACCATGTTTGGCTACCAGGACATGATTGTTGATTTTAGAGGAATTCCTACCATGCGCCAATACGCACCTACCGTTTTAGATGTAACACACTCATTACAGCAACCAAATCAATCTAGCGGAGTTACAGGTGGTAGACCAGATATGATTGAAACCATAGCAAGAGCTGGTGTGGTAAATAATGTAGATGGTTTATTTATTGAAACTCATTTTGATCCTGCCAATGCAAAATCTGACGGAGCAAATATGTTGCATCTTGATTATTTAGAAAACCTACTAACAAATTTAGTTACCATTCGTAAAACAATAAATAACTTATAGGCACAATATTTGATAAATAAAGTTGTTTTAAATCCTTACTATGAAACAACTTTATTTCTTTTTTTTACTCCTAAGTTTTGCATCAGTAACTGCCCAAAACTTTACTCTTGTTGACTCCAAAGTAAAAGCCTATCCTAAAAAAATTACGGCAGAAAAATTAGCACATAAAATTGCGATAGATTTTAATTCTGATCAAGATAAAGTTCGAGCGATATTTTCTTGGCTTTCCTTTAATATTCGTTATGATTTAAACGAATTTTACAATCCAAAACAAAAAAGAATTCGGTTTTCTTATAAAAACGAAGCTGACAAACAAGCTAAAATTAGCGCTATTAAAAATAATATTGCTACTGAAACCATGTTAAAAAGAAAAGGTGTTTGTGAAGGTTACGCTCAAGCTTTTGCCAAAATATGCTCGTTGTTAAAAATACAAAACCAAGTTATAAAAGGTTATGTTCGTAATTCATCAAATGACATTGGCAAAATAAAAACACAAACAAATCATGCTTGGAATGCTGTAAAATTAAACAATAAATGGCTTTATATTGATGCTACATGGGCTGCCGGATTTGTTATAAACGGAAAATGGGAACGCAACTTTAACGATTACTTTTTTAACATCCCTAAACAAAAACACCTATTAACACACTATCCTGAAAACGCATCTTGGCAACCTGATATCAAAAAAATATCTTTAACTACCTTTTTTAAACAACCAATATACGCCACTAATTTTTTAAAAAAAGGCTACAAACTACTCAAACCAACTAACGGAATATTACAAGTAAAAAAAGGCACTCCTATTAACATTACCTTAAAAAATTTAAACGCAAATCAACCTATTTATTGCGGCTTTTCAAACTCTAACTATGCTAAAAAACCTAAAATTACAATCACTAAAAATAGTACCACAATAAGTATCATCCCTCCAAAAAGAAGCAAAAAATTACATCTAATTATTAACCAACAAGTAATGTTAGATTTTTTAATCAAACAATATTAAAACATTACTTTTTTTACGAAGCTATTTCCCGCTTTTCGCACTCGCTCTCTGCGAGGAGCTCAAACAAATGCTACAATCGGGGCTAAGCCTTACTTTAAGTTTTGTTTGTTTTACAATGTACTTTTCCCTTGCCTAATTTTATACGCTTCTAACAAAACAGCTCTTAATACTTCTTCATTTATCTCTTCTAAATTAGAAAAGCGTAACGATTTAACAGCCTTTCTTTTTTCAGTTACCAGAAATTCATTGTAGTTGTTTAAAGTAGTTTTAGAATAAAAACCAACATCAACATAACCTTTTTTAGTCGCGTTAAAATAACATAGCGGCTTGCCTTTTAAATAATAAAAAGGAAGTTTCCATTTATATAATAGCTCAACACCTAAAAAATTTACTTCAATCAAAACTTGAAGATGTAATAAAATTGACCGTAACGGCTCTGCTTGTTTTAAGATATATTGTTCAGCTGGTTTCATCCTATAAAAATAAATTAAATATTTTACTTGCCAGTAAAATATAAAACCATTTACTTTGTATTTCAAAGTTCTTTAAAAATGAGTTCAGAAAATTATTTAAAAGACATATCAGAAATTAAAAACTTAATGAATAAATCCTCTCGATTTATTTCTTTAAGCGGATTATCAGGTATTATGGCCGGTATTTATGCACTTATTGGTGCTGGCTATGCATATTGGCTGGTAAACAATCACTCGCAAGGAAAATTATTGTTAGATGGTTGGGTTTTTAAACTTGCCTTAACAGACTTATTATTGGTATTAACCGCAAGTATTGGTACGGCTGTTTTTTTAACCACAAAAAAAGCTACAAAAAATAACGTTAAAATTTGGGATGCCACAACTAAACGGTTATTAACCAGTTTTCTTATTCCTCTAATTGCAGGCGGTATTTATATTATTATCATATTAAGCCAAGGGCGTTACGGGCAAACCGGAGGATTAATGCTATTATTTTACGGATTATCATTAATAAATGCCTCAAAACATACCTATGGAGATATTAAATATTTAGGTTATATCGAAATAATTTTAGGATTACTAGCCTCGTATTTTATAGGTTATGGCTTTTGGTTTTGGGTTTTAGGCTTTGGTGTTATGCATATTGTTTACGGAACTTTAATGTATTTTAAATACGATAAAAAATAATTTTGAAAAATATTATTTTACATATCAATAAAGCATTTGATCATAGAATACGGCTAGGAATCATGTCGGTTCTTATGGTAAATGAATATGCCGAATTTACAACCTTAAAAGAGTTATTAGGTGCTACAGATGGTAATTTAGCCAGCCACACCAAAGCTTTAGAAAAAGTTGAATTTATTAGAATAGAAAAACAATTTATAGGTAAAAAACCAAACACAAGATACTATGCAACAGATCTAGGTAAACAAGAATTTAAAAAACACATCGAAGCTTTAGAAAAGCTAATTAAAAACAAATGATATTTTTTTACACAACAACTTTGAAATTCAAAGTTCTTTTAATAAATAAACTATGGAAGTAACAAACAAACAAAACGGAAAATTTGGAAAATGGGTTAAAACATCAATAACTGCTAGAATGTTAATGGTTGGTTTTTTAATATTGATACTATTAATTCCATTATCGTTTATTAAAAACATCATTAATGAACGCATGAATAGGCAACAAGAAGTTGTACAAGAAATTAATAAAAAATGGGGAAAAGAAGTATTGCTTTATGGGCCAATTATGAAGGTTCCTTATAAAACGTATCATAAAAAATCAATCGTAAATCAAAAAACAAAAGAAATACAAACCGAAATGGTTGAAGAAATAAAGTATGGGTACTTTTTTCCTAAAAAATTAGCGATAAAATCAACTATAAATCCAGAAGAAAAAAAACGCGGCATTTATAAAACAGCTGTTTATAAAAGTAATATTAATATTTCAGGAAGTTTTACGCAGCCTGATTTTGGTGAAATTGATATACAAAAAGAGGCTATTATTTGGGACAAAGTAAGGCTTATTATTGAAACCTCTAACCTAAAAGGTGTTAATAGTTTAGTTGAAATAGCTTTAAATAAAAGTACCTATTCTTTTACATCAAAATATAAAAACAATAACACGAATAACATTTATAATAACTCACTTAATTTACATAAATTAGAGAGCAATGTTATAATTAAAAATGATATTCCTTTAGAAAAAGATGTTGATTTTGAGTTAAATATAAATATTAATGGTAGTAAACAAATCCGTTTTATACCCATTGGAAAAGAAACAAATGTAACAATCAATTCTAATTGGAAAACAGCAAACTTTTTAGGTGAATATTTACCTTATAATTCTAATAAAATTTCTGAAAATGGTTTTTCTGCAAAGTGGAAAGTTTTAGATATTAACCGACCTTTCCCACAACAATCTTTTAACGGAATTCCTAATTTAAAAAACTATGCTTTTGGAGTAAACTTTATGATTCCTGTTGATGAATATCAAAAAAGTGAACGCTCAACCAAATATGGCTTTTTAGTAATTGGCTTAACTTTTTTAGTATTCTTTTTAATTCAAACCATGAGTAAAATTGCCATTCATCCTTTTCAATACTTAATGATCGGTGTTGCTTTAACTATGTTTTACACTTTATTAATTTCAATATCAGAACATTCTAGTTATTTAAAAGCCTATATAATTTCAGGAATAGCGGTTATTATGTTAATTTCTTTGTACTCAAAATCTATCTTAAAAAACATAAAGTTTCCAGTTTTTATAGCACTTTCACTAACTGCCTTATATGCTTTTATTTTTATAATAATTCAATTAGAAAACTACGCTTTATTAGTTGGAAGCATTGGTTTGTTTACCATTTTAGCAACTGTAATGTATACTTCAAGAAAAATAGATTGGCAAAACGATTAATTAATTTTATTTATTAAACAGCGTAAAACTTCTTATAAACAAGGAGTTTTGCGCCTTAAATTAAGGCTTATGAAATTTAATTTAACCAGTTTTATAATTTTTATACTATTATTTATAACAGAAATTTTAATTGCACAAACATCAGGTTTTATACGACATACCTTTGGTGATTTTTTAGTAGTAATACTTCTTTATTATTTAATAAAATCTTTTTTTAATATTTCATCTAAAAAATTAGCAATCTCAATTTTAATTTTTTCTTTTAGTATTGAAATATTACAAAATTATAACTTAGTTAAAATACTTGGTCTAGAAAATTATAGAATAGCAAATATTATAATTGGTAACACCTTTAGCTATTACGATTTAATTGCCTATACTCTAGGTATTACTGTGGTGTTAACGATAGAGTTGATTACTAAAAAATAAACAAAGATTGTTTATGTAATTTTTGGTTTTTATTACGACTGACATTAAAATCAAATTAATAGAACAATGAAAGTAAAAAAATTAATTGCATTATCTGTCTTTGCAATAACAACTGTATATTCTACCGTAAATGCACAAGGGTTATTAGATGGATTTACATCTAAAAAAGGTGATTTATCTTTAACAACTTCTTTTTCTACTAGCAAGTACGATTCTTTTTATGTAGCTAATGTAAAAAAAGATGAAGTTCCTGTTCATGGAGAAATCAACCAAAACATAATTTCTCTTTATGCTAAATATGGTATTACTGACCGTTTATCAGTTGTAATAAACGTACCTTTTATTTCTTCTGACAATACAACAGGAGCTGTAGACCCTGTAAATGGAAAAAACTCTATCTCTGAGTTACAAGACATTTCAATAGCTTTAAAGTTAAATGCTCATAAAATTAATTTTGAAAAAGCAAACTTAAATATTATAACAGGATTTACCGCTGTTATTCCTACAGGGTATGAACCAAACGGTATTTTATCTTTAGGTAGTGGTGCATTCGGATTTGATGTAACTGCTGGTTTACATTTAAACACCGATAGTGGCTTCTTTTCTACTCTTTTTGCTTCTTATAATCTTAGAGGTGATGCTAACAATAATTTAACTCCTGGTAAAGATTTTGGGGTGCCAAATGCTTTTGTAACCACAGGTAAAATTGGATACGCAAGTAGTTTTATTTATGTTGAAGCTTGGGCTGATATTTTTAATTCTGAAGAAGGTGTTGATATTGGAAGTTCAGATTTTGCAGGTAATTTTCCTCAAACGAATGTAGATTATAAAAGAGTTGGAATTACTGTATATAAAAACATTATTCCAAAGCTGGGTGTTAGTTTAGGTTTTGGTAAAGTAATTGATGGTAGAAACATAGGTGAAGCTACTACTTTTTCAGCGGGTTTAACTTACAATGTGTCTTTAAAGTAATTATACATTTTTTAATAAACAAAAAAAGAGTCTTTTTAAGACTCTTTTTTTGTTTATTAACTTTATGTAAAGAATTACTTTAAAAGTGTAATTTAATTTTTCGAAGTACATCGTCTAAACCATTTAGTTGTAATTCATAAACCAACCCCATCATTTTACCCAATTTACCTTCTGGAAACCCTTTGTTTTTATACCATACTAAATAATACTCAGGTATATCAACTAAATAGGTTCCTTTATATTTACCAAAAGGCATTCGCATTTTTGCAGTATCTATTAAAAATTGTTGATCTGGTAGCATAAATTATGTTTATAAGAAATCCCGCATAAGCGGGATTTTTTTATTCTTTTCCGTCTACATATTCTTGCAAATATGAATATCGCTTAGTTAACTCACCATTATCAGTAGTCATCTTCGCTCTTGATAAAACTCCATCTTTATCATTGTTGTAAAAGGCAGGGATCACATGTTTTAAAAACATTTCACCAAAACCTTCACTTGCATCTTTTGGCAATTCACAAGGCAAATTATCTACAGCCATTACTGTAATTGCTTGTTCAGATTTATAATCAACTTCTTTTGCTGTTTTAGGATCATATCCATAAATAGGATCAGCGATGGTAGATGCTTTTATTGTTGATGCCACAGGTCCATCTACATCACAAGAAATATCTGCCACATACCTTATATTAAACGCTGATGATTTAGCATCTTCTCTTGTAAATAAATAAGGAGCACCATTACCGTAAAAATGCCCCGCAATAAAAAAATCTGTTTCCTTCGCGTATGGCATAAAATTACTTTCGTAACCTGTAGGGTCTTTATAAAAAGCAAACTTATCGCCTACTTTACCATCTTTACGCTTAGCATACTCCATTACATCAGCCATACAATATACTGGTTCTGTAAATTTTGATGTTAAATACAATGCATCAGAAATTTGTTTGATCCCTAAATGATCTAAAATTTCCTTAGCTCCGTAGGCAACTTTACCTGTTCCTGTTAAAAGAATTTTTAAATTCGGAAGTTTAATTTTATCTAACTCAGCTTTTACAGCATCTAAATCTACTAAAGTTTCTACTTTAGGTAGTTTGAAACTATTTTCTTTTAAACCAATTGCTCTAAATCCGTTATAAGCCCCTACCAAACCTGCATAACGCCCAAATCCGATTAATCGTGCACCGTTTTCTTTAACAATTGTTTCGTGGTCGTACATTTCAATATTTTTAGCCAACATTGTTTGTAACAGCTTACGATTGTAAGGCTGTTTTTTAATCGTATGACTAAAGTAGAAATATTTTTTATTTGGAATTAAATCATCTAAAGGAACTTCTTTTACGCCTAATAAAACATCACAATCAGTAACGTCATTTACAACTTTAAAACCTGCTTTTTTATATGCTTCATCTGAAAAAATTCTAATATCAGAACTTTCTACAACTATTTCAGCTTCTGGAAATTGTTGTTTAAACTCTTGTAATTTTTCTGGTGAAAACACAACACGTCTATCTGGTGGGTTTTTACGTTCTTTTATAATTCCGAATTTCATTCTTCTTTTTTTTATAAAAATTAAACAAATTAACTATTATTGTTGTAAATTAAAACAGCGTAGGCGAAAATACTTGATTTAAAAGTATTGTACAAATAGTATTTTCATATATTTGCAGCCCATATTTTTTTATAAAAAGTAATTAGTTTTTATTTTTTTACCAGAAAATATTGAAATCTTTAACATATTGGGGACGACTGGTTTTGACAGCAAGGTCAGTGATAATGTAAGCATACCGAGGAGTGAAGAGATTACTCGTTAAACTTTTTTCAACTTTTTAAACGGCGAAGATAACTACGCTTTAGCTGCTTAATCCGAATTATAGTAGGATTGGCCTAGGCACACAAGGTGTGCAAGCTTTATGTCCACGAACAGCCTTGGTTTACGGCGTTTCACTTTTGGGCATCGTAAAAGTAAACATAGAAAACTTGAAACTTTGGCTAGTTTTCGAAACTAAAGAAGATAAGCTTTTAACAGATTGTTCTTAATCAGTTATAAGTCGAAAATTAAGAAAGAACTAAGTATGTAGAAAGCCTTTGAGCTGCTTGTTTGGACCCGAGTTCGATTCTCGGCGTCTCCACAAAAAAAAAAGCAACCTATTCTGGTTGCTTTTTTTATATCTATTTTTAAACAAAAAAATAAATTTAAATAGTCTCTCCTAATTCTTTTAGCTTAGAAGTATTTTCTGCTAACATTAATTCATCAATAATTTTTTGAATATCACCATTTACAATGTTAGATAAATCGTATAATGTTAAACCAATTCTATGATCTGTTACACGACCTTGCGGATAGTTATAGGTTCTAATTTTTGCAGAACGATCTCCTGAAGTTACCATAGTACCTCTTCTTGCTGCATCTTCGGCTTGCTTTTTTGCTAATTCCAAATCGTATAAACGAGAACGTAATACTTTAAAGGCTTTTTCTTTATTTTTATGCTGTGATTTTTGATCTTGACATTGCGCTACTAATCCTGTTGGAATATGTGTTAAACGCACCGCAGAATAAGTAGTATTTACTGACTGACCTCCTGGACCTGAAGAACAGAAAAAATCAATACGCACATCTTTAGGGTTTATTTCTACATCAAATTCTTCTGCTTCTGGAAAAACCATACAAGTTGCTGCCGATGTGTGCACACGACCTTGTGTTTCGGTTTGTGGTACACGCTGTACACGGTGTACGCCTGCTTCAAATTTTAGGGTTCCATACACATCATCACCCGAAACTTCAAATTGGATCTCTTTGAATCCACCATTGGTTCCTTCAGAATAATCTACTGTAGAAACTTTCCACCCTCTACCTTCACAATATTTTGTGTACATTCTAAATAAATCTCCTGCAAATAAACTAGCTTCATCTCCTCCAGTACCTGCACGTAGCTCAACTACTGCATTTTTTCCATCTTCTGGATCTTTCGGAATCAACAAAAACTTAATTTCTTCTTCCAATATAGGAATACGAACTTTAGCTTCGTCCATTTCCATTTTTGCCATTTCTACCATTTCGGCATCACTTCCATCAGCTAAAATTTCTTTAGCCTCTTCAATAGCATCTGTTAGACTTTTGTATTCATCTCCTCTCTTTACAACCTTACCTAAATCTTTGTATTCTTTACTTAATTTAACGTAACGTTTTTGATCCATTATAACGTCTGGTTGGATTATTAAATCCGATACCTCATCATAACGTTGTTTTATAATTCTTAATTTGTCTAACATCTTCTTGCTTTTCTAGTTTGCGAATTTACGTTTTTTATCTAAAATATTTTTAAAATTTGTTTAAGTAAATTTGTTTTTATTCTATTTAACTACAATGAAAACTAAAATTTTATTTCCTCTAATATTAATTCTTTTTGTTGTGTTAAAATATAAAATGAAGATTCTTGTATCAACATTGTTAATAATTACCATTTTGATAGCTTGTTTTACTATCATTTTGTCGATAATTAAACATCCTTTAAACAAAAATACTTTATTGTTTAGTTATTATTAAAACTATGATTTCTTATTTATATTCGGAAAAATACACTTAATAGAAGTATCATCATCATTAAAAATCCTACCTCACAGCATCAAAAAACAAAACATTTTTTTCTTTATAAAATCACACCTAAAATTATATAATTTCACGGCATTCTCCACTGTAAAAACCTATTAATCAACTAGATTAAAAATTAACACTGTTCAAGCAAGCTATTTAAACGCAACTGAGTTGCATTAGCTTAAATAGTTTCATACTTTTGACAAAAAATACTTAAAAATCATAATTATTTTTTAATGAAGAGTAATCGTCTAAAAAATAGCATTACCTGTTTACTTCTCGTTATTTTCATTTCTATGAAAATGGCAGGACTTCACACGCTATCTCATATCGATGACACCTCTCCTTCATTAGGTTGTACGACTTGTGATTATATCATTTCACACAACCTAACTCCCACACTTTTACTTAACATTATAGATTACACATTTGAAGCAATTAAATATAGTCTTCAAATAAAGAAATCAGGAAACTATAATTTTCTTATCTCAAATACTATTGCCGCTAATCAATTATTTTCTCGTCCTCCTCCTTTTGTAATAATAAGAGTTTCTTGCTAACACCTAACTTCATTGTAAAATTTATACAGTTTTATTAAAAGACAAATAACACTAAATACAGTTAAGAGAGAATTTCGCTTATCTATTTTTGTACACACACAAAATAAAAATTGTTATGAAAAGGAAAACCTTTTTACTTTATAATGAAGAACGTGAAATGCTTAATTTAACAGAAGAAACAAGTAATTTTTTAATCAGAAATCAAGAAATATTATCTATAAGTAAAAAATGGATCGGCTTGTTTACTAAAAAAAGATGATGATGAAGCTTTTTGGCTTTTACCTGAAGCTAAATACTTATGGGATAAGTCTGATAGATTACTAAATAAATATACTCTACCTGAAAAAAAAATGGCGTATTAAAAGAAATGCAAGAACAAGGAGTCATTAAAAAAATAAAATTATAACAACAGAAGTTCTAAATATTAAAAACTTAATGAAGGTTGTAAAACTAATACTATTCTGTCTAGTAAATAATTACGTGTATTCTCAAAATAAGAGTATTACAGGAATAGTTACAGATGACAAAGAAATCCCTCTTACCGGAGCTCATATACAAATACTAAAATTAAACAAAGGAACCATCACCAATAAAAATGGTGCTTTCTATTTTAATAAATTATCCGAAACAAATTACACACTAGAAATTTCTTTTATAGGTTTTGAAACTAGCTATATAAAAGTGAATACCTCTAAAGAAAACAAGATTAAGATTGGATTAATACCTGAGAAAAACCAACTTAACGAAATAGCCATTACAAGTAAATCAAAAACTCAACAAAAAAGAGAAAGTACTGCTAATGTATCAATAGTAAAGATGAAAAAATTTCGCGAAAGGAATACAAATACTAGTGATATTGTTAAACAAATTCCTGGAGTAAATATTAGGCAAACAGGTGGTTTTGGTAGTAATGCAAAAATTTATGTGAACGGAATGACTGGTAAATCTATACCCTTTTTTATAGATGGAATTCCACTATCTTATTTCGGATCAGGTTTAGGATTAAATGCATTACCAGCAAGTTTAATAGACCAAATAGAAGTTTATAAAGGCGTTGTTCCTGTTAACTTAGGAGCTGATGCTCTTGGTGGTGGTGTAAATATTATTACTCGAAAATCATATTCCGATTACCTCGATGCCTCTTACTCAGCTGGCTCATTTAATAGTCATAAAGTAAATCTAAATGGTCAATTCGTAAACACCAACAAAAATTGGATATTTGGAGTGCATTCATTTTACAATCATTCTGACAATGATTATAAAGTAAATGTTGAAATTCCTGATGAATTTGGAAATCCAAAACCTGCAACTGTTAAACGTTTTCATGATAATTTTTCTAATTATTTACTAAACTTTTACACTGGTGTTTATGATAAAAATTATGCTGACCGCCTCATTTTTAACATCCGTTATTCGGGACTAAAAGATGATATTCAACATAATGCAATTATGGCGCAGCCTTACGGAGAAGTTACTTATGACGAAGCTACTATAGGTACATCTTTAGAATATGAAAAAAAAGAAATTCTAAATAATACTGATATCAAATGGTATACTGCTTATAACAATACTAAAAGTAATTTTATAGATACTTCTTTAAATATCTATACTTGGGATGGTAAAGTTTTTGGTCAACGAACAGATGGAGGTGAAATTTCTACTTCGCGAAATAATTTAAAGTTCACATCGCAAAACTTCCTAAACAGAATTAATATAAAATACAGTCCATGGCTAAAAGGTAATTTTACCTTAAATATATTTTCAGCTTGGTCTAAAAGAATAGGAAAAGACCCTATTGCTGCCGAGTTTTATGGAGAAGACTTTTTTGCAAACCCTACCCGTCTTTTAAAAAATGCTACTGGTTTGGCATATGAGCATAATTTTTCAAGAAATTTCACAACCTACACAGGTGTAAAGCATTTTTGGATGAATGCTAATGGCTATGCAATTCAGAATCTAAAATATATTCCGAACGAACAAAAAGCTACAAATTTCGGATTTCTGCAATCTCTTAGATACCGATTCTCTAAGAAATTTCTGGTAAAATCTTCTTACGAATATGCTACTAGGCTTCCTGATGAAATAGAACTTTTTGGTAATTTCACATTAGTAAAACCGAACCCTTTTTTAAAACCAGAGCAAAGCCATAATTTAAATGTAGGTTTTCAGTTAAACTCAAAAAAAATTAATTGGGATACCAATCTTTTTTACCGAAATACAAATAACGTTATTTGGCTACGTACTTCTAAGTTTTATGCACAATATCAAAATTTACTAAAATCACGTACTCTAGGTATAGATACAGAAATACGCTATCGCCCATTCAAAACTCTTGATATAAAAGCAAACGCGACTTACCAAGATTTAAGAAATCGTTCTTCTAAAAGTACTACAGGAGCAGTAAACAATCGTTATTTCAACGCAAGGCTTCCTAATACTCCATATTTATTTGGAAATGGAGAGATTCGATATCATAGAAAGAAATTTCTAAGTACAAAAAATAATATTTCATTTTGGTGGTCTGCTAACTACGTTAATGAATTTTACCTTTATTGGGCAGTAGACGGAAATAAAGATTTTAAAAATATAATTCCTTCTCAATTTACTCAAAACTTAGGGGTAACTATTTCACACCCTTCTAATCATTGGGCGATTACCTCAGAAATCACCAATATTTTCGACAAAAAAGTATTCGACAATTTTAGTGCACAACGTCCAGGAAGGGCATTTAGCATAACACTCAGAACCTTTATTAAATAAATTAACCCTTAAACTCGAAAAAACGAGAGATTAAACACAGTAGAAAAAATGAAAAAACAATTTTTTAAGAAAATCACAGCACTATTATTTTACATCACATTAACTATAACATTAATAGGATGTAGTGATGATACTCCTACTAAAAAAGATGACCCAAATCCTATTACTTTAAACTTTGGTATTACTACCGTAAGTGGTGCATGGCCTAATCAAACCTCATATATACAAGGTGTTGAAGATTTAAATTTTTCGACCATAGGAAATGAGAAGGCTTTAGAATTAAATGGAAATTCAGGTACTGTTTCTTACAACAAAGCATTATACGCTTCACCTTTTGGGGCTCCCGCAACTTTAGTTAAATATTCATTTAACGACAATGGAGATACTATTGAAGAAGAACGAATTGTAGTTCCTGGTGCTAATACTTTTTCTACAGTTTATTTTGAAAGTGAAAGTGTTGCTTACGCATCTGTTGCTGGTGGTATTTCAAAACTTATTATTTTTAACCCTACCACAATGCGTATTACAGGAGAAGTTCCTTTAACTTCAATTACCAAAAGATTTCCTGAAGCTACTCGTACTTATTATTTAGATATGATGGCACGAGACAGTAAATTATTTATGGGCTTGCATTACGAAAACAATTTCGCTCCTTTAAACGACTCTGCTTATGTTGCTGTAATTGATTTAAACCAAAAAGTGGTAGAAAAAATTATAGCCGACAATAGAACAGGGATGGTTTTTGGTGGACAAGCAGCTAATACTGGAATGATTAAAGCTAGTAATGGCGATATTTACGTACAAGGTTTAGGAACTAAACTAAGTGGAGGTAACAGTCCTAGTGGTCTCTTAAAAATAAGTAACGGACAAACTTCTTTTGACCCAAACTATTTTATGGATATGCAAAATGCTACAGGAAATGTTTGCTACGGAATTTATCAAACACCTAATGGTAGAAGCTTTACCGCAAAGGTTGAAGACGAAACTGATTTTTATGAATTTAAAACTGGTGAGCCACAGTTTAAATATTTTGAGTTAGACCTAGAAAATAAATCAAGTTTAGGTGCTGTACCAGGGCTTCCAACAACTTATGGTTCTCGTAGAATGATAATTCTTCCTTACAAGGATAATAAATTACTATTTACAACAGCTACCAATGATGAAAATGCTGTATTCAGTTTTGATACTACTTCGAATACTTCTAGTAAATTATTTACTTCTACTGGAGGTTATATCTCAGGTATAGAAGATTTAAAAAAATAACCATTTAACCACATGCTAGAAGCTAAAAATCTCACAAAAAAATACGGTGATTTCACCGCACTAGATTCATTAAATTTAAAAATAGAAGCAGGCGAAATTTTTTGCCTGCTTGGGGCAAATGGCGCAGGAAAATCAACAACTATAAACTTATTTTTAAATTTTATAGACCCTTCTTCTGGAAATGCTTTTGTTAATGGTTTTGATGTTGAAAAGCACCCACAAAAAACAAAACAATGGCTATCTTATATCCCCGAAAATCTTCAATTGTATCAAGATATGACAGGGCTTGAAAATCTTCACTTTTTTTGTGGTCTTCAAGGTGGAAATCAAAAGAAAGATGAATTAGCTTTTTTACTTTCACAATCAGGACTGCAAGAAGATTTCATCTTAAAAAGAGTAAGTAGCTACTCTAAAGGAATGCGACAAAAGGTAGGTATTGCTTTAGCAAGAGCAAAAGGAGCTAAAATTTTACTTTTAGATGAACCTACATCTGGATTAGATCCTAAGGCAAGTAATGAATTTTCACAACTTTTACTAGAGATGAAAGAACAAAAAGTCGCCATTTTAATGGCGACTCACGATCTTTTTCGCGCCAAAGATACAGGTACTCACATAGGAATCATGAAAGAAGGTCTCTTAGTTGATTTAATGAAATCTGATCAAGTCTCTTTTCAAGATTTAGAGAAAAAATACTTAAAACATATGCACACTTAATATGAAGTGGTAATAAAAAAACATTAAGACCAAACCAGGCTGTGTATTTAACAGATATCTATAAAAATTTAAATAGATGAAAAATCAAATTTTTTTAATTGCTAAAAAAGAGCTTACGAGTGTAATTAGGCAAAACTCCTTAAAAATTTTATTTACCATAATTATAGTTCTTTTGGGTTTTGCTGTATATGGAGGCCACATTGCTTATAAACATCAAACTGCAATGGTAGAAACCGCCCAAAAAGAAAGAAGAACTGAATGGCTAGATCAAGGACACAAACATCCCCACATTGCTGCACACTACGGTACTTTTGTTTTTAAACAAAAAACACCTCTTAGCCTTTTTGATTTTGGTTTAGACACCTATACTGGAACTTCTGTTTATTTAGAAGCGCACTATCCTCATGAGTTTATGTTTAGACCTGCACAAGGTTACGGGAATATGATTCGTTTTGGTGAATTAAGCGCAGCCTTGGTGCTTCAATTATTATTACCGCTTCTTATTATATTTATAACATTTCAAACTTTTACTAAAGAAAGAAAAACAGGAACCTTTAAACTCTTAATTAGTCAAGGTACTTCAATAAGGTCTATTTATATAGGTAAAATCTTAGCTTACTTTGTAATTATTTTAGTAATAATGGTTCCTTTTTTCATAGGCTTATATACCGTAGGTTTAAATGAAACAAATAGTTCAGCAATGAATGATATAGGGTTTCGTACCCTACTTCTTTTTCTTCTTTACATTGGTTATTTATGGATTTTTACAAATTTTTCGGTATGGATTTCTCTTAAAGCTTCTAGCTCTAGAAGTGCCCTTTTAACTCTTTTAATATTTTGGGTCGTAACAGGAATTATTATCCCAAAAACCTCAGCAAATTTGGGAGAAACGCTACACCCTTTACCTTCTATGAAAATATACAAAGAAGGTATACAAGATGATATTGCAAATGGAATGGCAATAAACGAATCTAAAGAAGAAAGGTTAGCCAGACTAAAAGAAAATTATTTACAAGAATATAATGTTGATTCTATTCATAAACTCCCCTTAAATTTTAGTGGAATAGAAATGCAAGAGGGTGAAGAATATGCTAATAAAGTGTACGATTTTCATGAAAAAAAACTTCATGAAAAGTTTGAACTTCAAAATAAAACAGAAAGTTTAATGAGTTTTATAGCTCCTTATATAGCAATTAGAAACCTTTCGATGGCCATCTCTGCAACTGACTGGCATAGTTTTAATGATTTTCAAAGAAAAACAAAAAATTACCGCCGACATTTAATACGAACAATGAATTATGATATGGCAAAAAACTCACGCTATGGTGAGTTTTATGAATACAAAGCTGGAAGAAACTTGTGGGAAACAATCTCAGATTTCAAATACCAAGCACTTATTGTAACTGAAACATTAAAGTATTACAAGATAGAACTAGCTTCATTAGCTCTTTGGTTTTTAGCAATACTCTTTCTAACACCTTCTACTTTTAAAAGCAAAATGATATGAAGTTAATTTTACTATTATGGCAACGTGAAGCTATTTCTATTATTAGAAACATCTTTCAAATGATTCTATTAATCTCGATTGTTCTTTTAGGTATCTACGCCATATATTATGGGAACTCTATAATAACAAAGCAGCAAGAAACAATCGAAAACGTTCAAAGTATTCAAAAAAATGAATTTGAAAACTATAAAAAAAGTTTTACTAACGAACACAAATCTGTTAAAGAAAAACAACTGTTTAATATAGCTTCCGACCCTGCTTATGCATGGTATAGACATGAATATCATGCGGTTTTAAATCCTCATAATTTAGCGCACATGTCGTTAGGGCAAAGAGATATAGAGCCTTATTACCGTAAACTAACAGCTGCGAGTCTGTATTATCAATTATTTGAAAATGAATTAGCCAACCCTCTTAAACTATACATAGGAAATTTCGATCTTTCTTTTGTACTTATCTACTTATTCCCCTTGCTTATAATCGTTTTTACTTACGGATTGTATGCTGAAGAAAAAGAAAACGGAATGCTTCCCTTGCTAAAATTACAAACCGTAGGATTAAGAAAAATATTATTAATTAGAATTTCTTTTTACTACGTATTAATTGCAGGCATAGCATTTCTCCTATCTTCTATTGGTTTTTTAATAGCTACGAATGTAAAAATCTTAACCATTGCTCTATGGATAACCGCTATTTTATGCTACTTCAGTTTTTGGTTTACCTTAATGTTCTTTTTAGTTAGTCTTAAAAAAAACTCTTCTCTAACAGCTATTTCTGCTGCTGGGTTATGGCTTTTATTTCTAATTGTTTTACCTGCTGTAATAAATGTATATGCCAATATCGCGTACCCAATAGATAATATGTCACTTGCAGATATTACCCGAAGAAAAAGTCTTGAAAACGAAGAAGACATAAACGAAGCCAAGTCTGTAATTCGTGAATACCTACACTATCGTGATGATTTAAAGGAAGCCAAAGCTTTAATTGATATAAACACAATGTCTAAAGCTTATGCAGCTTTTACCGCCCTAAACGACAACCATCACAAAAAGAAAGTTGTTGATTATTTTAACCAAATTCAGTTACGTCAAAAATGGATTTCATTATTTCAATGGGCAAATCCTGCAGTAAATACTCAAAACATTTTAAATAAAATTACAGAAACGGATGCTGCAATTTTTCAAGACTTTCATCTGTCAATTACGAATTTCCATAAAGAAATTACTCACTTTTATTTTGACAGACTCTTTTTAAATAAACAAATAACAAATAACGATTATAAAAATCTCCCTAAATTTAATCTGAATACAAACAACCCATCTAAAATTAAAAACATTAGAAGCAGTTTAATAGAAATTATAAGTATCTCTTTTTTCCTTTTTGGTTTATCATTCATTTTTTTCAATAAAACTATTTTCACTAAGGCCTTTAAAAAATAGACTACTAAAATATTTTTCAATGAAATTTACAATGCTAAAACCTAAAAAAAAGCCAGACTTTCTAAATGACAACCTTTGGAAACTTATGCTAAAACTTTCTACTCCTAGTATTTTAGGAATGATGGTTACTTTTATTGACAAGCTTGATAATAGGAATTTTCAATATTATTTTTTTATTTCTTTTTTGTCGTCTATTATTATATTTATGAATCACATAAATTTTAAAATTAACCAATAAAAAACCTAAACAATAAAGATATTGCTTAGGTTTAAGTAATTTAATACTATTAAAATATACGTTTAGGTACTTTTTTTAATACTCAAAAGTTCCGAATTCACTATTTATAGTTAATTTCTTAGTTTCAGAAGCTGCTACTCTACCCACAATTTGAGCATTTACATTATAGCTTTTAGAAATTGCTATAATATCTTCAGCTACTTCTGGAGACACATAAAGCTCCATTCTATGCCCACAGTTAAATACTTGATACATTTCTTTCCAATCTGTTTTAGACTGCTCTTGTATCAACTTAAATAAAGGAGGTATTGGAAACATATTATCTTTTACAATATGTAATTCATCAACAAAATGCAAAATTTTAGTTTGTGCTCCACCTGAACAATGAATCATTCCATGTACATCATCTGAAGAAAATTTCGATAAAATTTCTTTAATAATTGGAGCGTAGGTTCTTGTAGGAGATAATACTAATTTACCAGCATCAATTGGAGAATTTTCAACTTCGTCAGTCAATTTTGTATTTCCTGAATACACTAAATCCGCAGGAACGGCAGCATCAAAACTTTCTGGATATTTAGAAGCTAAATAATTATCAAAAACATCATGACGTGCAGATGTTAATCCGTTAGATCCCATTCCTCCATTATACTCTGTTTCATATGTTGCTTGTCCAAAAGATTCTAAACCAACAATTACGTCGCCTGCTTTTATATTAGCGTTATCAATTACATCGCTACGTTTCATACGAGCAGTTACAGTAGAATCTACAATAATTGTACGCACTAAATCTCCAACATCAGCAGTTTCACCTCCTGTTGAATGAATTGTTACTCCAAAACCTTTAAGATCTTCAATTAACTCTTCTGTACCGTTAATTATTGCTGATAAAACTTCACCCGGAATTTTACTTTTATTACGCCCAATGGTAGACGATAGCATAATATTATCAGTTGCTCCTACACATAATAAATCATCAATATTCATTATTAATGCATCTTGTGCAATGCCTTTCCAAACAGAAATATCTCCTGTTTCTTTCCAATACATATAGGCTAATGATGATTTTGTTCCCGCACCATCTGCATGCATAATTAAACAATAATCATTATCATTGGTTAAATAATCTGGAACAATTTTACAAAAAGCTTTAGGAAACAAGCCCTTGTCAATATTTTTAATTGCATTGTGTACATCTTCTTTAGATGCTGATACTCCGCGTTGTGCGTAGCGCTTAGATACTTCGTTACTCATGTGTTGTGTTGTTGTTAGTGCAAATTTAGTTTATCTAAGTTTTAAATCAATAAAAAAGCGAACGTTTTTTATCGTTCGCTTTTTTAACTGTTTTATAATCTTTGTCACTCTTTATCTAACGTTGTTGCTTTTAAAAATAAATTTATTTGACCTACACCTCCTGACAAAGTAGTTTTTAGAATGTTTTTTTTGAAAAATATTATCGTTTAACCTTATTAATCTACAAATTTCAGCTCAATATCCATCACCAAAAACGAATGCTAATTATCTTGTAAACAATAATTCTCTATATTTTGTTAATGGCCACAGGTTATCATCAACCAGTAATTCTAGCTTATCACAATGGTAACGGATTTCATTAAAATAAGGAATTACCTTATTGCAATAAATATCAGCATTTTCTTGCCCGCTTAACTTATTTGCTTTTTTTCTCTCCTCAGTCATTGCTTTAGTTTTAGAGTTTATCCCTGCAATATGATTCGATATTTTTTTTATCAAATCAATTTGTTCTTCTGCATATTGCTCAAAACCTTTTCCAAATATTTCTTTTATGCCTTTAACATTCTCAATCAATGTATTTTGATACTGAATAGCTGTAGGAATTATATGGTTTCTAGCAATATCTGCCAAAACCCTTCCTTCAATCTGAATTCTCTTAGAATATTCTTCTAACTCAATTTCATGACGCGCTTCTACCTCTACCTTGTTCATTACATTCATTTCTTCAAAAAGTGTAATTGCTTTTTTAGAGATTTTAGCTTTTAAGGCTTCCGGAGTAGTCTTATAGTTACTTAATTTTCGTTTAGTAGCTTCTTTTTCCCAAGCGTCACCATACCCATCACCTTCAAATCTAATTTTTTTAGATGCTTTTATATACTCTCTTAACACATTAAAAACTGCTTCGTCTTTTTTTAAGTTTTTAACATCAATTAATTCATCTACTTCATTTTTAAACTCTTTTAACTGCTTTGCTATAACTGTATTTAAAACCGTCATTGGCCCAGCACAATTAGACCAAGAACCTACAGCACGTAACTCAAATTTATTTCCTGTAAATGCGAAGGGCGATGTTCGATTTCTATCAGTATTATCTAATAGTATTTCAGGAATTTTACCTACTATATTTAACTTTAAATCTGTTTTTTCCTTTGGAGATAACTTTCCCTTGGTTACATTTTCTAACTCATCTAAAACAGCTGACAATTGCGACCCTATAAAAACCGATATAATTGCTGGCGGTGCTTCATTAGCTCCTAAACGATGATCGTTACTAGCACTAGCCATTGATGCTCTTATCAATTCTTCATAATCATGTACTGCTTTAATTGTGTTTACAAAAAATGTTAAGAATTGTAAATTCTTCATTGGTGTTTTTCCTGGGCTTAATAAATTTACTCCCGTATTAGTTACTAAAGACCAATTATTATGTTTACCTGAACCGTTAATTCCTGCAAATGGTTTTTCATGAAACAATACTTTAAATTGATGACGTTGTGATACTTTTTCCATCACATCCATTAACAAAGAGTTATGATCTACCGCTAAATTAGCTTCTTCAAAAACAGGTGCTAATTCAAACTGATTTGGAGCTACTTCATTATGACGTGTTTTTACAGGAACCCCCAACAACATACATTCCTGCTCTAAATCACGCATAAAACTCATCACTCTATCTGGTATCGATCCAAAATAATGATCATCTAACTGTTGCCCTTTTGCTGGTGAATGTCCTAATAAAGTTCTACCTGTCATCATTAAATCTGGTCTTGCCGCTGCCAAAGCTGTATCTATTAAAAAGTATTCCTGTTCCCAACCTAAGGTTGCATTTACTTTAGAAACATTTTTATCAAAATATTTACAAACAGCAGTTGCAGTAATATCCACAGCTTGTAATGCTCTTAACAATGGCGCTTTATTATCTAAAGACTCTCCTGTATACGCAACAAAAACCGTTGGTATACATAAAGTAGTACCATATATAAATGCTGGCGATGTTGGATCCCAAGCTGTATAACCACGAGCCTCAAAGGTATTTCTAATTCCTCCATGCGGAAAACTAGATGCATCTGGCTCTTGCTGTACTAATTGACTACCATCAAAACGTTCCATTGCTCCCCCACCTTCAATTGTTTCAAAAAAAGCGTCGTGTTTTTCAGCTGTTGCTCCTGTTAATGGTTGAAACCAATGTGTATAATGAGTGGCTTCTTTTGATAAAGCCCAATCTTTCATACTTACAGCAATTTGATCTGCTATTTTTCTATCAATCTTATTCCCAAACTCAATTGCATCCATCACACTTTGATAAGCATCTTTTGTCATATACTGACGCATAGCTTGCTGGTTAAAAACATTTTTTCCAAACAACTCAGATCTACGTCCTTTTTCTTCTATAAGAACAGGTTTTCTATCTAAAGTTTGTTTTAAAGCGCTAAATCTTAAAGTAGTCATTACATTAAAGGTATAAAATTCACCTCAAAAATACATAAAAAACAAAATACCCCTAAAAAAACAGGGGTTAAATTAAATAAAACTTAATTTTTAAATTTTAACCCCCTAAAATTTTAATATTAAATATAAAATACTCACTTTTGTAGTGGATTTAACAAAACACAAATTACCACAGTATCATGGCTAAAATTAAATTAGAGTACATTTGGTTAGACGGTTACCAACCGACACAAAACCTAAGAAGTAAAACAAAAGTTGAAGAACATGAAAATTTTCAAGGAACTTTAGCTGAACTTAAAAACTGGTCTTTCGACGGATCTTCAACAAAACAAGCTTCAGGAGGCTCTTCTGACTGTATATTAAAGCCTGTTGCAATTCACCCAGATCCTACTCGTATTAATGGATACTTAGTAATGACTGAGGTTATGAATTCTGACGGAACTCCGCATGAATCTAACGCACGTGCTACTATTAACGATAATGACAATGATTTCTGGTTTGGTTTTGAACAAGAGTATTTTATCATGGATAAAAAGACACAACTTCCTTTAGGATTTCCTGTTGGTGGTTACCCAGGACCACAAGGAATGTACTACTGCTCAGTAGGTGGAAGAAATACACATGGTAGAGATTTTGTTGAAAAACATGCTGACCTATGTATTGATGCTGGCTTAAACTTTGAGGGAATTAACCAAGAAGTTGCTTCTGGACAATGGGAATTTCAATTATTTGCCAAGGGCGCAAAAAAAGCTGGAGATGAAATTTGGATTGCTAGATATTTATTAGATAGATTAACTGAGCAATACGGTTATTATATTGAGTACCACCCTAAACCTGTAAAAGGTGACTGGAATGGCTCAGGAATGCATGCTAATTTTTCTAACACTACTTTAAGAACTTGTGGATCTAAAGAAACTTACATGAAAATTTGTGAAGCTTTTAGACCTGTTACAAAAGAACATATCGATATTTACGGAGCACATAACGACCAACGTTTAACTGGTTTACACGAAACCGCTTCTATTACTGATTTTAGCTACGGTATATCTGATAGAGGAGCCTCTATTCGTATCCCTATTTTAACTGTAGAAAGCGGATGGAAAGGTTATTTAGAAGACAGAAGACCAGCTTCAAACGGAGATCCATATAAAATTGCTTCAAGAATTATACAAACCGTAAAACCAGTTTGCGAAAATTTATAATATTTCCAAAACAACACACACTAACACAACAACAAAAAAGCCTTTAAATTAATTTAAAGGCTTTTTTATTTTTAAACTTAGTATTTATTTTAATGTTAAAAACACAAAAACAAAATAAGAAGTCAATAATATAATTCCGTCCTTCCAATTTAAACGCAACTTCTTCGGGAAAAACACTAACGGTAATACTGCAAATGAAATTGCCAACATCCAATAAATATCGTTAGTGACCAAACTTAATGCATCAGCATTTAACTTTACTGGTGTAATAATTGCTGTAACTCCTAAAACTGCTAAAATATTAAACACATTCGAACCTATCAGATTCCCTAAAGAAATTGCTTTTTCTTTTTTCATTACCGCAATTATAGAAGCCGCCAACTCTGGCACGCTTGTTCCCACCGAAACAACCGTAACCCCAATAATAGCATCACTTACCCCCATTTTTTTTGCCAAATTTACCGAACCGTTTATTAACAATTCTGACCCCGCCCATAAACCAAAACCACCAATAACGAAAAACATCGCAATTTTATACAAAGGCAACTCCTCATCATCCTCAGGCATTTCATCTACGACAGCTTGTTTTTGAAAACGCAGTAAATAAATTAAAAACACCACCAATAAAGTAAACATTATACCCCCTTCATACTGCTGAATCGTATTATCAAAAGCTATAAAAAAATACAACAACAGAGAAGCAATCATCATTACTGGCCAATCAGTTTTATAAAAACTTTTCTCCACTTCTATTGTTGACAGGATTACAGTAATACCTAGTACCAAACCTATATTTGCAATGTTGGACCCTATTACATTACCTACCGCCAAACCAGTAGCATTATTTAAGGCAGACTTTATACTCACAATTAATTCAGGTGCAGAGGTTGCAAAAGAAACCACCGTCATACCTATTACAATTTTAGGAATATTTAATTTTAAAGACAAACCTACCGCCGCCTTTAACAACCAATTACCACCCAGAACTAGCAACAACAACCCAACTACAATATATACTATATTCATTTATTTATTTTTTTACGAAGATAAAACTTTGACATGAAAATACACCAATCATAAAAACATCAAAAAGCACCTTTTGAAAACTATTATCATTTCAAAAAAAAATTAAAAAAATAATCAAATAACCAAAAATCATCTTAAAAAAAACCTTTTCCACTTTAATAAAACAAAACAACTAAAAAAACTCCTTTATTTAATTACAAATTAAAACATAAAAACCATTTTCAAACTACATAAAACAACAATAACTAAGAAATATATGTTTCAATACAAAACACAAAAGACTTTTTTAACTTAAAACTTAAACATAAATAGAATAATTCATATTCATTTTTTTGGAAACAAGATCACCTTTAGTATATATTGATAAAACAATTCCGGAATCAACTAATATTAACTATTAAAAACCCAAAAAACGAATGATTGCTATCATATTAAAATTAATTATTATTGCCATAAAAATTGCACCTATAATTACATCACTATATTAATCAATTTTTAAAATCACACTATATTATGCTAACATTTATCGGAGTATTACTAATTATTACAGGGTTAATTACCATTGTATTAAACTCAATTATTAAAAACAGTAAAATCTTAAACTGGTTTACCCTACAAAGGAGTATTCAATTTACAGTTCTTGGAGCCATTATGAGTATAATAACAGGAATGTTTTTTTATGCTGATGCAGGTACAGCTTACGCAGTACAATACGTTTCTGGTGGCGACAAAATGATTACTACACAAGGTTTAAAACTTAAGTGGTGGGGGCGAATTATTCCCCTATCTTATGAAACATCTATAAAAGACATTATTGTTGACGACGAAAGCCAATTACCAAAAAGCGACAGAGGAATCTACAATAGAAAAGCGCAAAAATGGGAATTTAGCGATGCTATTAAAGCAGAAATAAGCACCTCAGTAATTGTTGGAGTAAATATTAACGACGAGGAAGTATTTTTAAATATGGCCGACAGAAATAGAAGCGAATCTAAGTTAATTTACGGAAGAGTTTTACCTAACATTGATGCAGCTATAAAAAACACTTGTAAATTGATGGATGCTCAAGATTATATTTCAGGACAGGCATCAGACTTTGACAGATATTTTAGAGATCAATTAGAAAATGGGATGTATCAGGTAGAACAATATTATGAATCTGAAAACATCAATGAAATTGTAGGAGACACTACTACTATTAGAAAAATAAAAGTTGGTAAATCTAGCAAACAAAAAAAGTTTAGAATAAAAAGAGACACCAACGGAAACATTATTAGAGATAATTCAAACACTTTAAAACAATATGGATTAAAAATTTACCAAGCACAAGTAACAGGTATTGACTGGGAAGCTTCTTTTGACGAACGTTTAGATTTACAAAAAAATGAAGTTGCACAAACTCAGTTAGAAAAACAACAAGCTGAACGCGAATACTACAGAGCAAAGAAAGAAGTTGCTAAAGGAGAATCTGAAAAAGCAAAAGAAAGAGCTCGATTAGAGAAAATTCAAATTCAACAAACAATAGAAGCAGAAACCGAAGCCAAAGTAGCTGGGTTTAACTTAATAAAAGAGAAAAAACAATTTGAAGTAGAACAGTTTAAAGCAAAAAGTAAAAAAGTTGCTGCAGATGCTCAGTATTACGAAAATGCTAAATTAGTAAGCGCTGGTTTAACTCCTCAAGAAAAAGCCGAATGGGAATATAAAACAGCCGTTGGTGTTGCAGGGCAAATAAAAGATTTACAGCTACCATCTACTTATATTGAAGGCGGTAAAAGCGGAAACGACGGAAACCTATTACAATCATTAATTGGTGCCGACCTTGCTAAAAAAATGATGGAGAATAAAAAGTAACCTTATAATACTACAATAAGCGGAGTGGCAATTTTACCCTCCGCTTTATATGGCAAATTATTTTTCAGTATTTTTGATATAACAGATTCATCTTATAATGAAAAAACAACTATTTAAAATACTCGCTAAACTAAACAAAGCACTACTACCTTCTTTCACAAAAAAGGAGTTAGATATATCTAAAGCTTCAAAACTTCAATTAGCAATTATTGGATGGCGCGCTTTTGTTACTACAAATTCATTGGATTAAAACCTTATAATTATGAAAGAACACATAAAAATATATACAGGAACTACCATCTTAACAAACAGACTTGCTTTTTTACTTGACCAAGCTAAAATAGCCACTTTAATAAAAGATAGTAAAGAATCTGGAAGATTAGCAGGATTCGGTACAACAGAAGCTTCTTGCGAATTATTCATCTATAAGTCTGATTTTGAAGACGCTCAAAAAATTGTCACTAACTTTAAACAAGAGGTTGGTGAATAATTAAAAAATAAAATTAAAAAAAGTGTTTATTTATTTTATTTAATTAAAAAACATTCCTATATTTGCACCCGCAAAACGGCCTCGTGGCGCAACTGAATAGCGCACTTGATTACGGCTCAAGAGGTTACAGGTTTGAATCCTGTCGAGGTCACAAAAACCACATATTTATTTATGTGGTTTTTCTTTTTTTAAAATACATCATATAAAAAAACCTCGAAGTAATAACTACTTCGAGGTTTTTTTATCAAACGATAAAATCTATAAAACCTTAATTACTCGTTTTAACATTAACTCCCCCTTCAACAATATAAAAATATGAACGCCTGTTTTCTTGATGTTCCTCTTCAGTACATTTATCCTGATTTGTATCATTACACTTGTTTAACAACTGACTTTCCCCATACCCTAAAGCACTTTTTATACGAGTTGAAGAGATACCTCTAGATATTATATAATTCCTTGTAGAAACAGCTCTACTTGTAGACAATCTTCTGTTATAACCTTTTGTTCCTCTACTATCTGTATGCGATTCAATTTTAATGATCATACTTGGATTATTCTTCATCACAGATACAATATGCTCTAATTCATATTCTGAATCTTCTCTAATATTTGACAGACCAAAATCAAAATAAATAGGTTTAATAACTATCTGATCTTCAAAAACCAAAGGCTCTAGCTGTAAATCAACATTAACTATTGCTTTATCAACATCTAAAGTTTGTGTTTCTTTAAGCACTCTTCTGTAATCATCTTTAGATGCTGTTACCGTAAACTTTCTTTCACAATCTATTGTTTTAAACAAGTAACTTCCATTTTCTTTCGTTATTTGTTCAGACACAAGATTACCTTCATCATCTACCAAAACCACCTTTACGTTTGACATTGGCTGACCTGTAATAGAATTTTTTATAACTCCTTCAATATTTTGCTTACAATCATAAATCAAAAAACTATAAATATCATCATCCCCTTTCCCTTTTTTTCTATTAGATGAGAAAAAGCCCTTACTTTTTTCTTTATTAACTACAAAAGAAAAATCGTCTTTTGGACCATTTATTGGAGTACCTAAATTTACAGGATTTGTGAATTCATTATCTTTAATTTTTGATTCAAAAACATCTAATGCCCCTAAACCAATATGGCCATCTGAAGCAAAGTAAAATGTATTATCTGCCCCAACAAAAGGGAACATCTCTCTACTTTCTGTATTTATTTTCCAGCCTAAATTTACTGGAGAACCATAATTATTACTTTCTAGTATTGCTACTTTATAAATATCTGTTTCACCAAAACCCCCAGGCATGTCAGACACGAAATAAAGCGTTTTTTCATCAAGACTCAGTGCTGGATGACCACAAGAATAATCATCTGTATTAAATGGCAATTCTTTTACATCTATCCATTTATCATTATCTCTTGTTGCTTTGTATATCTTTAAATGAACGGCACTATCCTCACCTTTCTTTACTTTTTTTCCATCAAAATTATCTCTGGTAAAATATATTGTATTACCATCATTTGTAATTACAATATTAGACTCATGATAAGGTGTATTTAACTCTATTAATTTTTCCGTAACTGAAAGATCAACCACTCCATCACTATTTAACTCTTTTAAACCTGAACGATAAATATTCAAAAACGGCTGCTTATTCCATGCGTATATTTTATTATCCCTTTTTATTTTTGTTGGCCTTGTCGATGCAAAATATAATTCATCTTTATACAAAAAGCCTCCAAAATCTGAATACTTTGTATTTGTTGAAACATTATAAATATTTATATAGGTTTCTTTTTTATTTGTATACTTAGCAAAATAATCTTCATTTTTTTCTAAAGCAACAGCTCTACTATCTGTTTCTTTTAAAGTTTTTAATTTCTGAAGCCACCTATCAGATTCAGCTACTTTCCCATTACTTTTAAGTACTTGTGCATATCTAAAAAAATGTTGAGGAGTTTCTTCTTTTTCAAAAATTCGTAATAATTTCTCATACCAACTTTCTGCTTTTTTAAACTCAGCGTTATAATAGTATGAATCTGCCAATTTACTCAACACTATTTGTGAAGAATCTCCTTTATTATATATAGACTCAAACAATTCTGCCGACTTTTTATAAGAAAACTCTTCAAAAAATTTATTTGCAGCTGATATACGCTGACCGTAAGCAACAACATTTGATAATATTAATAAAAATAGTATTATTTTTTTCATAAGTTTTTTTTTTAGAATCTAACTTTTTTATTTAAAAATACACAACATTAATTAACCACTTTTTATTTTCTAAAAAGACTTTAACATGAATGCAAAAATATAATTTATAAATTTTATACCCTTCTTAATTAACTTAAAAGTCTAAATCTCTTTTGAGTTTTAATAAAAATACAAAACAAAACACGGAAATACAAGAACTTAAAAAAAAAAGCTTTAAATTTATAATAAAAAGGCCTTAAACATATGCTCAAGGCCCTTTAACCAAACTTAGTATAAAAACTAACTACTACTATTTTTTGCCATTTTTATTATAAACTTCTCTTTTCAAAATATTATCCTATACCTAGGAATACAAAAGGGGGCATTCTACTTAGAAAAAGTTATTATAAGGTAACAACTGAGGGGAACTTATATGACATTTTAAATATTACTACCTTATTCACATTTATTTAGACACTCTCTTTTTTAAATAGTCACATTAAAAAACAAAAAAAACTCAAAAAAAGTTTTTTGAGTTTTTAATATAAATATTTTCTTAGCACTATTCTATGATCTGGTATTGATTTATCATAATCTTTTATTAACATTTCCAATATCTCTGGAGCTTTTACTCCTATTTCTATTTCCGCCTTATATTTTGAAACATATAAGTTATAAGTGTCCTTATTTTTTTCAAAAATTAAAAAATGTTGCTCGTTTAATACTGAAAAACATATTTCATTTTCTGAAAAAGTTGCTGATTTATCTTTTATAAAATCAGAAAACTCGTAATATCTAAAAATATTTTCCATATTAAACAACCTCTGCAGATAAACCTAACTGTAACAATTTTGAGCATCTTGCTTCTAGATCTTTATACTCACCTGTTTTAACTGTACACTTACCTTTATAATGTACTAAAACAGAACATTGTTCAGCTTGCTCTAATGTATGATCACAAACACTAACCAAACTATCAATTACAAAATCGAATGTATTTACATCATCATTGTGTAAAATAATTTCGTGCTTTTTTGTTTCTTGAATCAAAACATCTAGCTCTTCTTGTATTTTCTCTATTGTACTCATTTATGCTATTTTTGATACTGCAAAGCTACCCAATTATTTCTTTTTATTGTCTTATTTAATGTTAAACCATATTTTGAGACTTCTAAGTCTATCACAGGAATGTCTTCTTTATAAAATCCACTTAACAACAAAACACCTTCTTCATTTAAACACTTAGTGAATTTTTTCATGTCATTCAATAAAATATTACGATTAATATTAGCGATAATAACATCGTATTTTTTATTATCTAACAAAGCAGCATCTCCTTCATAAACCGAAATACTTTTACAGTTATTTCGCTCAACATTTTCTATTGAATTTTCATAACACCAAGCATCAATATCTATCGCATCTATTGGCTGCGCTCCTTTCATTTCTGCAAAAATTGCTAAAATTCCAGTACCACACCCCATATCTAACACTTTTTTATCGGCTAAATCTAAATTAAGTAAATGCTGCACCATCATATGGGTTGTTTCGTGATGCCCTGTTCCAAAACTCATTTTTGGTTCTATTACGATATCGTATTTTAAATTAGGGTTTGTATGAAATGGTGCTCGTATACTTACTAAATCATCTACCTGAATTGGATTAAAATTCTTTTCCCATTCAGCATTCCAATTTGTTTGTGCTATTTCATTGTATTTAAAATCAATTGAAAAGGCTTCTGATTTTAAAATAAAAACATCTTCTAATATATTTTCTTTCCAATCATTTTTTTGGATATACGCTGTTACTCCATACTCACTTTCAACGAAACTTTCAAAACCAATTTCTCCTAATTCTGCTATTAAAATTTCGGTTGCTGGTTCTTTCGGTGATACCTCAAAAACATACTCAATATATATATTATCCATTAAATAGATTTAATAATCGCTACAAAATCATCTGCTTTTAAGGCAGCTCCTCCTATTAACCCTCCATCAACATCTGCTTTAGAAAAAATTTCTTTTGCATTTGCTGGCTTCACACTTCCTCCATATAATATAGAGATACTTTTTGCTACTTCATCACCATATTCTTTTGCTATAACTTCTCTAATAAAAGCATGCATTTCTTGCGCTTGTTCTGGAGATGCTGTTTCTCCTGTGCCAATTGCCCAAACAGGCTCATACGCTAGTGTTATATTAAAAAAATCTTTTCCTTCTAAATGAAACAATCCTTCTTTTAGCTGACTTTCAACTATTTTAAAATGATTTTCAGATTTACGATCTTCTAAAACTTCTCCAAAACAAAAAATTATTTCTAACTTATTATCTAAAGCTGCTGAAACTTTTTCGGCTAACACCTTATTAGTTTCTCCAAAATACTCTCTACGTTCAGAATGCCCTAAAATAACTAAATCTAACCCTAAAGATGTCAACATTTCGGCTGAAACTTCACCTGTAAAAGCACCACTTTTTGATTGATGCATGTTTTGAGCAGCTACTTCTATTTTAGATTTCTTAGCTCTTTTTATTGCTGTGTTTAAATTTACAAAACTTGGTGCTACAATTACTCTAGTATCTTTATCTACCTTTTTCTTTACTCCTTTTTTAATTTGCTTGATTAACTTTTTAGTTTCATCAATATTTTTATTCATTTTCCAGTTACCTGCAACTATCTTTTTTCTCAAAACTGTAATCTAATTTATGTTTATTTATATTTTATTTTAATGCCGCTTCTATTCTTGGGTCATCAGATTCTGCTACATTTGCCAAAGCGGTAATCCCTAACTCATTTACCACCATATAACTTGGTATATCTTTTATATCAAAACCTTTTGCATACCCTCCTTTTAGCGCTGCTGGCATAAAATAATGCTCTCCTTCTATATTAAAAAAACGTTCAATCCCTTTTTTCCACTGTGGTATTGTTTTATCTATCGATAAAAAAACAAAAACAACATCTGGATACTTTGCTTTTAATTTTTTAATTTTTGGTATTCCCGAAATACATTCAACACACCAAGATGCACAAAGTTCAAACATTATTTTTTTCCCTTTATGTTTAGCTAAAACCTCCTTAAATGTTATTGACTCTTCATTTAGGGTTAAAAGTTTTTCATTTAAAACCTCTTCAGGAAAAGCTGATGGTTTTTCTCCATTACAAGATACAAGTAATATAAAAGCGAAGATGTAAATTATTTTTTTCATGTATAGGTTTTTAATTTGATTAATAGTTAAAAGTACATTATTTTTTTAATACTTTAATTAAACTTTTGCGAAACCTTGGTTTCGTTAAAATTATTAAAGTTTAATCTTAGTTTAACTTTGATACACTTGATGACTTAAATAGTTTAATTTCTCCTTTTTTATTTAAAATCATAAATCTCGGAATTGTTTTTAACTTTAAAAACGTTCCTAATTTACCTTTTCCTTTTTTAGGAATGTAATAATGTTCCCCTTTTACAGGAATATCTTTTAATGCTCTTTTCCAATCAAAATAAGAGTGATCAACTGATAAAAAAACATAATTAAATGAAGGATTCTTTTTTTGAAAAAGAAGAACATCATCAAAACTATCTTGACTTACCGGACAATAAGTTGCAAAAATTTGTATAAACTGTTGGACTCCTTTATTGTTTGCTAAAATTGTTCTTAATGAAATTGAGTCTCTATCAATCGTTACAAGTTTTTCATCTAAAGCATCTTTTGTAAAAGATTTTGGCTGAAAAACAGCACAACTTTGCAATGTTAAAAACAATACTAAAAGTAAAAATAATCGCATAATTAACTTAATTTAATTCGTGGATCTAACCAACTATATATAACATCAACCAATATATTTATCAATATAAATAATGTTGCCACCACTAATACACTTCCCATTATCACAGGTAAATCTAACGTATTTAAAGAGTTTACTATTTCTTTCCCTAATCCGTTCCAATTAAAAATGTACTCTACAAAAACAGCACCCGCTAACATCGATGCAAACCAACCCGAAATTGCAGTTATCACAGGGTTTAATGAATTTTTTAACGCATGTTTACGAATTACCTGATACATAGTTAACCCTTTTGCTTTGGCTGTTCTTATATAATCTTGACTCATAGTTTCTAACAACGAGTTTCGCATCAATTGTATAACCACAGCTAAAGGACGTATACCTAACACAGTTGCTGGCAATAACAAGTTTTGCCACTGAATATAACTTCCTTCCCCAAAATCATCAACCTCATATAAACTCCCTGTCATTCTTAACCCAGTAAACTCATGCAACACAAACCCGAAAAACCAAGCAAATAAAATTGCCGAGAAAAAAGACGGCACACTCATTCCTAAGGTACTTATTACTGCTACAATTCTATCAAAAAAAGAATCTTTAAATAAGGCCGATAAAATTCCTAAAACAACACCCAATAATAATGCTATTACAATTGCTAAAACTGCTAAAATTGCTGTATTAGGTAAGGTTTCTGCAATTACTTCAGATACATTTTTTCCGTTTTTTTGAAATGATTGTCGTAAATACGGATATTTAAAAACTATAATTACACTTCCTATTGATAATAATTTTTGAGCGGTGTATTTATTTTCAGATAAAAAAGTATAATCTTCAACATTTTTACTATGTAATGACAACGGTGAAACATCATTTAAATAATATAAATATTGTGTAAATATTGGCTTATCAAAACCATATTTTTTTCTAATATTTTCAAGCTGTTCCGTATCTTCTCGTTGATCTAACATCATTCTTGCAGGATCACCTGGTAACACGTTAAACAAAAAGAAAATTACGGTAACTACTCCAAATAAGGTTAAAAATCCGTAGAAAATTTTATTAATTATATATTGAAACATATACAACAAAGATAAAAGAAAGTGTTAAAAATGTGTACTTTTGCATAACTTTTACAACAACACATGACTACACAACAATTAGTTAACGAAATTAGAAGAAAAAAATCGTTTTTATGCATCGGTTTAGATGTCGATTTAACTAAAATACCACAACATTTATTACAAGAAGAAGATCCTATTTTTGCCTTTAATAAAGCAATTATTGATGCTACTCATCACTTATGTGTTGCCTACAAACCAAATACTGCTTTTTACGAAGCTTACGGAATTAAAGGTTGGAAATCTTTAGAAAAAACCATCAAGTACCTTAACGAAAAACATCCTGAAATTTTCACCATTGCTGATGCCAAACGTGGTGATATAGGAAATACCTCAACCATGTATGCAAAAGCTTTTTTTGAAGATTTAGCTTTTGATTCGGTTACCGTTGCGCCTTATATGGGTAAAGATTCTGTAGAGCCTTTTTTGGCTTTTGATGATAAACATACCATTATGTTAGCCTTAACATCAAACCAAGGTGCGTTTGATTTTCAAACTAGATCTATTGATGGAAAAGAAGTGTATAAACAGGTTTTAGAAACTTCTAAAAGTTGGCAAAATTCTGAAAATCTAATGTATGTTGTTGGTGCCACAAAAGCTGAATATTTTAAAGAAATTAGAAAAATTATTCCTAATTCTTTTTTATTAGTTCCTGGTGTTGGTGCCCAAGGCGGAAACTTACAAGATGTTTGCAAATACGGAATGAGCGAAAATATAGGACTGTTAATTAACTCATCTCGTGGAATTATTTATGCTTCAAACGATACTGATTTTGCAGAAGCTGCTGTCGCAAAAGCAACAGAATTACAATTGCAAATGAGTGCTATTTTAAACTAAACACATGGAGTTCAAAGACCAAATGAATAGAGTTTTTGAAATTCCAGAAACTCCAAAAAGAATAATTTCTTTAGTTCCTAGTCAAACTGAATTATTAGTTGATTTGGGATTAGAAGACAGTATTGTTGGTGTTACTAAATTCTGTATTCACCCTAGTGATTTAAGAAAGAAAAAGACTATTGTTGGCGGCACAAAAAACATCAAAATTGATAAAATTAAAGCCCTAAAGCCTGATATTATTCTTTGTAATAAAGAAGAAAACACCAAAGAAATTGTTGAAGCATGCAAACAAATTGCTACAACCCATGTTTCTGATATTTTTACACTTGATGATTCTAAAGAACTCATCATTCAGTATGGGGAAATTCTTTCTTGTAAAACAGCAGCTGAAAATATTGTTAAAAAGCTAGATATTGAAATCAGTAATTTTCAACAATTTATTAAAAACACTAAAGAAAAAAAGGTAGCTTATTTTATTTGGAGAAATCCGTGGATGGTTGCAGGTAATAATACATTTATCAATCATCTATTAGAACTAAACAATTTTAAAAATATATACAGCAACAAACAACGTTATCCTGAAATTAACTTAGACAAAATAAATAAAAACAATACGCTGGATTTTATCTTACTTTCTTCTGAGCCTTATCCTTTTAAAGAAAAACATATTAGCGAAATATCTAACTACTACAAAAACTCACAAACTATTTTAGTTGATGGCGAAATGTTTTCGTGGTATGGAAGCAGGTTATTAAAAGCCTTTGATTATTTTATACAATTACATCGTAGTATTTGAAAAATCTTTATCTAAGTACCTTACTTTATTTAATTTTTCTAGTACACGCATTGCTTTAAAAGCCGAACGATCGCTTTTGCACTCATCTTCATACTTGTAATCATTAGCTCTTTCAACCAATTTACGATACCTCTCTTCAAGATGTTCTCTATAACGCTGTAATTGATTAATTCTTGACATTATTACTTTAGTTTAACGGAACCTAAATATACATAATTATCTGAATTACAACAAAATAAAAACAATACAATTATAAAAAACAGGTTTTCACCTATTCATCGAACAATTTTAAAACAAAAACCTGAACAATCTTTTTAAAATTGTTCAGGTTTCGTTAATTATTTACTATTAAAATTATCTTACTTTATATCTTGTAATAAAACCTCAACAGCTTTCAGTAATTGCGCATCCTCTCCTCTTTCTTTCCAACCTGGAGCATTTTTCACTAAATAATCTGGAACAGCTGGTGCTTCATTTTCCATATTCTTTCCTGATTTTTTAACAAACCAAGCTCTAAACGGCATACGGATAGACCCATTTTGTAATCTTGCTGAACCAGTAGAAACTACGGCTCCAAATGTAGGTTGCCCTACTAATTTACCTAAACCCAAGTTTTTAAATGCATGAGAAAAAATCTCAGCATTCGAATAACTATTTTCGTTACACAAAGCAACAACTGGCTTTGTATTTACTGATAAAATTGCACGTTCGTTAAACGGATAATTTTTAGTAAATTTTTTATTATTCTTTAAACTTTTAGCGACTCCTCTTGGTACTGTATAGGCATGCTGATCTACATTTAAAACAGCCATTAATCGATCGGTAGTCCATCCACCGCCATTATAACGCACATCAATTACAATTCCTTTTTTTCCGTATCCACTAGCTTTTAATTCACGCTCAAAACGCTCAAAACTTGGCATATTCATTCCTTGTATATGAATATATCCTAATTGCCCGTTTGAGTATTCATCAACTAATTTTTTACGAGAAGTTATCCAAGCTTCATACTGTTGACTCCTAATAGATCGTTGTGGTCTTAACACCACATCTTTACCGTTTTTTAAACTTAATAACACTTCGTTACCTTGTGTATTTTTTAATAGTTGATAAAAGTTAGTATTTTTAGCTATTTTATATCCATTTACAGCTGTAATAACATCTCCTACTTTTAAAGTACTTTTCGATTTATCTGCAACCGTATTTTGTAAAATATAATTCACTTTTACGCCACCTTTCGTGTTTACAACATCTAAACCTAGTAAACCAACTTTATCATTAATATTTCTTGGCGCAGCACCTCTATATCCCATATGACTCGCGTTTAACTGTCCTAATAATAAATTATACATATAAGTATAATCTTGATGAGTTGTAGCTGATAAAACCCATGGCCTATACTTTTTCACCAAACTATTCCAATCATAACCGTGAAATTCTGGATCGTAAAAACCTGCAGTTAAAACACGTATCCCTTCTTCAAAAACTTGCTCGTATTCTTTTTTAGTATTTTTTGTATACGTAGCCGAATGTGGTAATTTTGTTACTTTATCTGATTTTGTATCTAGTTGATTTAAACGACCTTTTGAAGTAAAATAAACTTTTCCTTTATTTTCTGATATCCCTCTTGCTCCGCTTACACTTTTTATAGCTTTTGGCTTACTTCCGTCCCATTTCACTTTGTAAGTACTTCTTTTTTTGTTAGCTGGATTTGTTGCTGAAAAGTAAATAAATTTACTATCAGCACTAAACATTGGGCTATACTCATTATCTTGTAAAGAAGTTACTTGTACCAAACGATCATAAATTTTATCCTGATCTATCTTAACAAGAACTGTTTTTTTCTTCTTATTCTTTTTATCAGATTTACTAGTCTTTTTTTCTTTTTTCTCAGGATAGTAAGTTCCTTCTTCGTGATCAATTTTCGATTTTTCCCAATCGGTTTTATCTAACCAAACCATCCAAACATCATAGTTCATTCCGCTTCTGTTCGATAAAAATGCTAATTTTTTACCATCTGCACTCCAAACCGGATTCGCATCACTACGTGGATGCATAGAAACATTCATTTTTGTAGATTTATCAGCAATCGATTGGATAAATATTTCACTATCAAAATTTAAATCTTCTTGAGAATATGCTATATATTTACTATCTGGACTCCAAGAAACACCTTCTGCTGCCGCCCAAGAATTAGAATATTCTTTAGCATTTACAATTTTTCCACCTTTAATATCAGCAATCATTAAAATTCCTCGACCAACTTGATAAGCTATTTTTTTTCCGTCAGGTGAAACTAACGACCCCATTACATCTTCTTTATGGCTTGTTAATTTCGTCACCCTTGTTTTTAAACTACGATGTAAACCAACTAATGTATCTGTAGAAACTACACTATACAACTGATAAACTCCGTTCCTATCTGAAGAAAAAACAACTGTTTTATCATTTATCCATTGCGGATTACGATCTCTAAACAAATGCTTACTTACATTATTAGAGCGCTTCTTTTCTTTATTGTTTTCTTTTACAAAAATTTCACCGTTAATTTCAAGTGCGATACTTTTTCCGTTAGGAGAAACCGCGTAACTGCTAATTCCGTTTGAAACTGTTTTTGTTATTTCTTCTTCAAATCGATTATCCGAAGAAAGATTTAAGCTTATTTTTTGTTTCGAACCATTTTCAACTTTAAACAAATTTACACCGCTTAAATAAATAAACGTTCCGTTATTACTTACTGAAAACTCTCTAACTCCATCTTTTTTCTCTGATGTTAACTGTGTTGCGTTTCCATTAGCTGTTCCGTTTGATGAGATTGCTTGTTTATATACGTTATAACGTCCACTTTTTGCGCCGATATAATATAAATTACCAGCAGCATCCCATTTAGGCGAATGATCGTTTTTATTACTTGTAGTAATTTGATTATACTTTTTTGTATCTGTGTTGTAAATCCAAATATCTCTTTGTGCAGAACCTGAATAATCTTCACGAGCAATACGACAAGCTCCTTTAGTAAACGCAATTAATTTACCGTTAGGAGAAACCGAAGCTAACTCACCATAAGCTGTTAATAATCGTTGTGGCGTACCTCCTTTTTCATTTACCGTATACATTTGCTTATCCCATTCTGGGCCACGATAAACTCTTCCTGTGGTAAATACAACAGTACCTTTTGATGTCCAATCGGTAGGAATATTTGCTGTTGGATAATACGTTAGTTGTTTTGGCACTCCTCCATTAAGAGTCGTTGTAAACACATTATCATTTCCTTTTCTGTTTGATGAAAATGCGATTTCGGTATCGTTAATATTCCACACCGGATTGCTTTCGTACCCTTTATGAATTGTTAATCTTTTTGCCTGTTTATTCCTAAAATTATATGACCAAATATCGCCATGATAACTGAAAGCCATTTGTGAACCATCATTACTTATAGCTGGTTTTCGAATTAAAGAATTTTGCGAAATTGCAATACCAAAACTAAATAGCATTGCGAATAGGAATAGAATTTTTTTAGACATCTGTTTGATTTTATACAAACGAAATTAAAGCATTCACATTTTTTTTTATAAAAATTATGAATACTTTAACTTTTAAAACATTAAAATTTATTGTTCAAACTCAAGTTTACTTAAATTATTATTAAATTTAATATCTGACCAATCAACTAATATCCATGGTTTTTTTGTTACCTCTGCATTCCAATTAGAACTTTTATACCTACGTTTTGTTGGTATTAATAACCCTTCAATATTTTCATATTTCAATTCCATTAAAAAAGGTTCTGTTTTCCCAAAGTCCATAACGGTAAATAAAAATTGATCAACTAACTTTGTTTGCTGATTTATATAAAGTTGATAAATATCTTTTGCCTCATTGTTTTCAGACTCAAATGTAATCTTAACAACATCGTATTTTATTTTACCGATAAACTCTTCTTTAATAAATTTATACCTCACACCTGGATCTAATAACTTTTGCATCATGGTAAACCAATAATAATTGGTAGGCCTATTAAAAGCAACTCTTTTTAATGCGACAGAATCTTTTACTATTTTTCCATTATTCTTTAACCAAAACTTACTTCCGTCATAACCTTGCTCTATTTGACCTTCTAGATTAGGCAACGTTCTTTCATGTTTTTTATATCTACCGTATGACAATTCCCCCTCGAAAATATACTTCTCAGTAGATACATCTATCTCACCTTTAGGTGTTTTATAAGTATATGTATATGCAACATCTTTTTTATTATAAAGCACATCATAGTCTCCTACTTTTTTTATCATTTGATAAACTAGTTTATGTCCTTTATTTTTAAACTCTACCTGATTTTGATTAGGTGCCTGTTTATTTATTTTATTTTCTTGATTTTTACACGAAACTAAAACAAAGGCTAAAACAATATTAAGTACTAAGCTAATTTTCACTTTTTATATTTTTATTTTAATCAAAATTAACAAAAACATTAAATCATTACTTTATTTATCTACATACTTTACAATCACCCTTGTCCTGAACCTCTCCAACAAGCTTACCCTCTTCATTTAATACAAAGCCGCAACAATCCATAAATCCTTTTGCTATCAATCTACGAGCGCGTTGAATTTGTGATTTTGTTGTTGATAAACTTTGTTTTAAAATATCGGCAACCTCTTGTTGCTTCAAGCCTTTAATATCAGATAAAAACAAAGGATCTCGATATATTTTAGGTAAGTTTTGTAAGATGCCTTGTAAGCAATCTTTTTCAGTATGTTCTTGTTCTTCTATTTTTGTTTCAGTTTCGAAACCAGCCAATTCAAAAGTTTTATTTGTAGTTTTAAAATAATCCATCATAGTATTTCTGGCAATGGTAAAAATCCACGATTTCAACTTCGTAACATCTTTTAACGTATGCAATTTGGTATGTATTTTTATAAAAGTGTCTTGCAAAATATCATCTGCTATCGCAACATCTTTTACCTTACTTAAAATAAAGTATTTAACATCATCTGCATATTGTGTCCAAACTTGATTTGTTGTCATTTTATATTGAAATAAAAACAGAAATTATTCCTTATAAATTTAAGAATAATTTCTGTTATAGTTAACAAACTTGTTGTTTAACAGTTGCAATTGTTACATGAACAGCTTTCGCAAGTACAATTTGAACAATTTCCCGTTTTACAACCATCACAATTGCACGTACATTGATTTTTATATTTCATGATATTTATATTTTAAATTCATATAGTAGACTTTTTAACATAAAAAAAGATGCATTTTTATGTATAAAAAAACACGTTAAACAATAATTATTTAACGTGTTTAAAAAAGTTACTACTTTTTAATTTACCTCTAACAAGTTAATATCAAAAATTAAAACCGATCCACCAGGTATTCCAGACCTTCCATTACTTCCGTATCCTAATTTTGATGGAACCAATAAAACACCCTTACCTCCTTCTTTAAAATATGTAATTCCTTCTGTCCACCCTTTAATAACTTCTTGTAAGTTAAATTCAACTCCTGCTGTATTTTGATCAAAAATATCTCCATTTAAAAAATAACCTTTATAAGCTACTTTCACATTTGATGTTACTGTTGGTCTTGTTCCATTACCTTCGCTACTTATAATATAATACAACCCTGAATTGCTTTTAGTTGCTGATAAATTATTATCAGCAATATATTTAACAATATCTGCTTCATTTTTGGCGTCATAATTAATATCATCGTCACTACTACATGACATAAATAATGCTACTAATACTATATAAAAATACATTTTCATAAAAGGGGTTCGTTTTATAATTTGATTAATTTACTTTTTCGCCACTTACATACGTTGCTAAAACTTTTGTATTCGGAATTTTGTTACCTGCAACAGTTACAATATCATTTTCTAAGGTGATAAAATCGGCAAGTTTACCAACTTCGATGCTTCCTTTTTCAGCTTCTTCAAAATTAGCAAAAGCATTCCAAATAGTCATCCCTTTTAAAGCATTTTCTCTTGATAAAGCATTATTCATTTGATATCCTTTTTCAGGATACCCTTTTAAATCTTTTCTTATAGTTGCTGCATAATAGGTATATAACGGACTTACGTTTTCAATAGGGAAATCAGTTCCTAAAGCAACTTTACCGTATTGTTTCAATAAATCATTATAAGCATAAGCACCTTTAATTCTTGCTGCTCCTACACGATCTTCAGCCCAATACATATCACTGGTAGCATGTGTTGGTTGAATTGATGGCAAAATGTTTTTAAAATGATGAAAATCTTTTAAAGCTACAATTTGAGCATGTTCAATTCTCCAACGGCGATTTTCTTTATTTTTCAACACTTTATTGTACGTATTAAGCATTACATAATTTGCTGAATCTCCTATGGCGTGCGTATTCATTTGATACTCTGAAGTAGCAATTCTTTTTGCTAAACGCTGAAGATCATCATACGAGTTTACCAAAGCACCAAAATGTCCTTTTTTATCAGCATATGCATCCTTTAAAGCAGCTCCTCGCGAACCTAAAGCTCCATCTGCATACACTTTAACCGAACGAACATGTAACCTATCTGTTTTAATAATACCTTTATTCAGGTAGTAATCTAAGTTTTCTTTATTGTTAGAAATCATTGCGTAAATACGCATTTTTAAATCGCCTGTTTGCTGCAAACTATCTATCAATTCAATAACTTGTTTATCTAGTCCTGCATCATCAACAGTTGTTAAACCTAAATCAAAACAAATTTTCTCAGCATCTTTTAGAGCTTGGATTTGTTCTTGTTTATTCGGTTTTGGAACTTTAATAAAATTCATTGCATTATCTATTAAAACACCTGTAAGTTGTCCTTCTTTTTTGACAAATTCACCTCCATCAATTTTAGTATTAATAGTGATTCCTGCTAAATTAATAGCTGTTTGATTTACCAACATTGCATGTCCGTCAATTCTACGAATTGCCACGGGAGTTTCAGGAAATAAAGCGTCTAATTTTTCTTTGGTTGGAAATTCTTTTACTTCCCAATCATTTTGATCCCAACCACGACCTGTAATAAAATTCGTACTTTTTTCTTTCTGAAATGCAACTAACTTCTGTAATACTTCATCGTAACTTTTTGTTCCTACTAAGTTCACTTTTTGCTGCTGTAAACCTAATCCGTAAAAATGACAATGTCCATCTATAAAACCAGGATATACCGCTTTATTTTTGGCATCAATTGTTTTTAATGCAGCATATTTTTCTTGAATTTCTTTGTTTGTTCCAACAGCTATAAACTTACCCTCTTTTACAGCAAAACTTTCTGCTTTATCAAAATTTGAATTTACTGTATACACATTTGCATTTGCAACTATTAAATCTACTTTTTCTTGTTGTTTACAAGAAACAACAGCTATTGAAATTATAAAAAGTAATAATAATTTTTTCATGAGTTTGAATATATTAAATATGCGATATATAAAAGTAAGAATTGTATAGGCAAGCGTATAATTGCGATTTTCTTAGAACCAATTGCGGGTTTTTCTCTGAACAAATCCCATATGTGTAATGGTAAGAAAATAATCATCAATATAAAAAAACCGATGGCTGCATTTTTTACTGTTGCATTAAATAAAAGACCTATTCCGATTGTAAACTCTACAAAACCAGCTATATAATTTACTGTTAACTTAGGTAATGGTTTTGGTATAAATCCGTTAAAAAAACGAGGCTTTACAAAATGCATGATTCCTACGTATGCTAAAAATACTCCAAAAATTATTCGGAGTATTAAAACTAAAACATCCATAAATTATGGTTTAATGGTTTCGTTATTATATAAATATTTATCCATCAAATACACAATACTTGCCATTGATGCGCTTCCTAATTCTAGTTCGCGTTTATTAACTTTATCGAAAGTATCAGTAGCTGCATGATGATAATCAAAGTAACGTTGCGAATCTGGGCGATACCCTACCAAAGTAACATGGTCATCTTTTAACGGACCGATATCTGCACCGCTTCCGCCTGCGGTAATATCGTGCAATCCATAAGGGGCTAATAATTTTTTCCAGCTTTGTAATAACTTTCTGTTTTTATCATTTGCATCAATAGAAAACCCTCTAGGTGTATGTCCTCCTGCATCTGATTCTAAAGCTCCGATATGATGCTCGTTATTTAATTTTGCCAAACGTGCATATTCCGTTGCGCCACGCAAACCGTTTTCTTCATTCATAAAAAACACGATTCGGATGGTGTTTTTAGGTTTGACATTATTCTTTTTTAATAAATAAGCAACCTCTAATGATTGCACAATTCCTGTTCCGTCATCATGAGCACCATCACCCAAATCCCATGAATCTAAATGCCCCCCGATTACCATAATATTATCTGGGTTTTCACTTCCCTTAATCTCTCCAACTACATTGTGTGAAGGAGCATCTGGTAAAATTTCACAACTTTGTTTTAAATAAAATTTAAGTGTAGGATTCTCTTTTAAATGCTTACTTAAATTTTCGGCAGCTCTTGAACTAATTGCTGCTGAAGGAATATATTCTGATTTAGGAATATCTCCATATCCCATTGACCCTGTATGCGGATAATCATCAATTCCGTTAGTCATTGAACGTACTATTACCGCTTTTGCACCAAATTTACCTACAGCTGCTGCACCACCAAATCGCTGCCCTACACATCCGCCGTAGGCTTTAAATGTTTGAATTAATGTATTATCAAAAGCACCATTAAAAAAAACTATTTTCCCTTGTGCTTTAGTACCTAAACTTTCAGCTTCTTTTAAACTTTTTACTTCAATAACTTCGGCTGTAATTCCGTTAATTGGTGTTGCAATAGATCCTCCGATAGCACAAACAGGCACATTAATTTCTTTGCCGTTAAAGTTATAATTAGCCACCTCTTTTTCTCCACGAACCCAATGCGGAACCATAACTGGTTGCAACCAAACAGAATCTAATCCTACTTCTTTCATTAATTTCTCACTCCAAACAACCGACTTTGCTGCTCCCTCTGAACCTGATAATCGACTACCAACATTAGTGGTTAAATCTCTCAACCATTCGTACGACTTCCCTTTGGTTAAAGCTGTATTAAATAGGTGCTTTATTTGTGTAGAATCTATTTTTTCTTCCGAAGAAAAATCTTTAGATGTTAAGGTTGTTTCTTTTTTTGCTGTTTTACAAGAAACTACAAATAGTCCTGTGATTAATAAGATGGATAGTTTTTTCATTTATAACACTGTTTTAATGTGCCCTAAATGTAAGTTTTATATTTTAATCGTAAAAAAACCAATAAAACTATAATTTATACCAATTATTACAATACTAGTGTAATTACACTTTGCAAATAGTTTTATACACCAATATTAGCTTGTTTTTTTTTAGAAAATAGTATCAAATTTCCAAGTTAAACCTCCCATTGCCTGAAAACCTTGCACGTTAAAATTATTGAACCTTTGGTAGCTATTATTCAATATGTTATTAAGATTTAAAAAAACCGAAAATGAATCATTAAAATGGTACCCTCCATTAAAATTAATATCAAAATAGGCATCCATCGTAATAGTTGAAAAGTTTTTAGCTGGTAAAACTTCATATAATTTTCCTTTTCGTTCGCCTACGAAAAATAGATTTGCTCCTGCAAACCATTTATCAGTTTTGTAAGTTCCAAAAAGTTCTCCATTAATTTTTGGAGTGTTCCAAGGTTCTAATTCCTTTGTTAAGGTAAAATTATTAAACTGCCCATTTAAACCAATACTAAGATTTTTAACTCCTTCAAAAGCAACTTCTCCAAAAAAAGAAGTTTTTTTAATATCGTCATATATTGTATTAAATGAGTTTCCATAATCATATCCGTAGAAAGAAAAAGCATCTACTCCTGCAATATTATCTCCGTTAGATTTTGATTGATTTACGGCAAAAAACGGGTTGTTTTCTATATCTGTATAACTTGCTTTAAAGTTATAACTAAACTGCCCATCTAACTTCCCTCTAACTCCTACAAAGGCATTGTATTTAGTATTTGTTTGTAATAATTTTTGCGTTGGTGAAATGTAAGGGTTTTTGCTTGATAAACTTTTATAAGTATTGGTTTCTAAATCTCCTGAAGCACCCACAAAAACATTTGCAAAATCTTTTACTATTGGATATGAAATTTCTACATCTGGGTATATAAAAAAGTTGTTATTTCTATTTTCTAAATCTAACGAAAAATACGCTTTTGCTCCTATTTTAATTGCCAAGTCTTGCACTCTAAAATTGTACGTTGGGTGTACCCCTAAATTAAAAAAGCTATGTTTTAACTCACCTCTTGTAGCATATTCGTTTTCAAATTTAGTACCTAAATAGCTTAGCGTCGTATTTATATAAAGATCGTTTAATTGACGATGAAAATTATCTAACGGTAATCTAAACTTTGCGTTTCCATCTATTAAAAACTCACTACTACTTATTCCGTCTGTTAAAAATGAAACAGCAGCATTACCTTCTTCTAAATAAGAATCGTCAAATTTTATAGTTCCAAAAACTTTAAAAGAGGTGTATGATTGCTCTTCTTCAATAGCACTTATAGTTGCGTCTGTAAAATTTATATTAGTTGGTAAACCATACCAATTGTGTTTATTTCGTGCTGCTTCAATACCTGCTCTCCAATTTAAGTAACGCTCTTGTTGAGCATAAAATAAATTTAAACTAAGATCGTAAAAAGTACTGCTTAATCGTGTTTTTTCTACTGGATCTGCTGATAATAAAAATTTTAAATGCCCCCCCAACTCACTGTTATAACTTTCGTTTTGTCGTATATAAGCTTCTAAAAAAGGGGTGATCTTATTTCCTAAACCTAAAGAAAAATAATTATCATATAGCGTTTCTCTTTTTCCTAAATCTACCTTTTTCATTACACCACTTTTAGGAATAAATGTAGAAGCAACAGGCACTGAAAAAATTGTGTATTCTAACGCTTTTTTTTGGGTTTCTTTAGTATGCTTTATTATTGGTTTTTGTTTTATTTTAAAAGCATCAGTAATTTTAGGTACATAAGAGGTTACCACCTTTACTACCTCGGTTTTTATAATGGAATCTTTTGCTTTTTCGGATGCTTTTTTTTCTTGCGCATTTGCAATTGTTATTACAAATAAAACAAGTAAACCTAAATACTTTCTCATTGATTTAATCATTGAACTCTTTTTTGTTAGTAACAAATTTTAGTTTTGGTTAGTTACTGATTCGTTGGTTTTAGCTTCTTTATTTTTAATTGAACGAAGTTCATTAGTAGCTTCTTCAATTACATCTTTAAATTGTGTAAAGTTTTTAATAATGTTTTCTAAGATGTAGGTTGCCTGATAAGCATCTTTTAAAGCATAATAATTTTTAGCCATAATAATATAACTTTTTACTCCCCAATATTTGTATGATGAATAATTAGCTATTAAATTTTGTACCGCTTTGTTAGATGCTTCGTAATCTTTATAATCATTTAAAAAGAAAGCATTGTAATATAATGTTTCAGCTTTTAACTCACCTGTAGCGTTTTTACCTACTTCATTAAAAAACTCTTCTGCCGTTAAATAATCATTGGTTTTAAAAGCACATCGTGCCATTATTACTTTAGCATCTTCAATGATATTTGTGGCTACTTTTCCTTTTCCTAAAACTTTTTCGGCATAACTTATTGCATTTGTATATTCCTTTTTATTGTAATATCCTTTCATTAAGTTACTTTGTGCAAAGGTGATATTTTGCGGATAATTGGCTTGTTTTTCTAGCTGTGCTAAAATTTTCATTCCGTTATCCCAATCTTCTTTTTCTAAATAAATTTTAGCTAATTTAGTTAGTGATTCTTCTGTAAATTCACTTTTATTTTGAGTAATCACATAAGTATAATGCGGAACAGCGCTTTTAAACTGATGTGTATTATTATAAGATTGCGCTAAATAAAAATGTGCTTTTAATGCATTAATTCCGCCAGGAAATGCTTGAAGATACTTATGAAAACCTGTGATTGCTTTTGTATTATTATTTTCTAAAAATTTATTTTCAGCAGCTTGATAGGTTGCATTATCAAGCTCAGCATCCGTAACGTTTACAAATTTCACGTTTTTAACCCATGTCGCATATTCATCAACCTTACCGATATCTATATATACATTTTTAACATTAGTAACTGCTTGTTTTGCTTCTTTTGAATTTGGATGTTTTGCTACTACTTCCTTATATTTTTGTAATGCTTTTGTGTTTTTATTATTATTGTAGTATAACAATCCTTGACGTAACAAAACAGTAGGTACGTAATTACTAGTTGCGTGTTTTGACAATAAACTATTATATGTTTTTTGCGCTTGGCTCGAGTTGTTTATCGTTGTATACGTTGTTGCTATTTGAAATAAAGCATCGTCTTGTAATTGAGAATCTGTATGGTTGGTCACCAATTTTTTCAAACTTGTAATTTTAGCATCATTTTCCCCTTTAAAACCATAACTCATTGCTGTTTGATACTGTGCATAATCTGCTCCAACACCACCTTCGTCAATTACTTTTTTATACGATTCTATTGCTTTTGAATAATTTTTAGAAGCATAATAAGAATCTCCTAATCGATTTGAAGCATCATCATTTATATCATTATCATCTAACTTAAGTGCCAAAAATTGTTGAAAATGTTTTGCTGATTTTTCATATTCTTTTTGTTTAAAATAAGCGTATGCTATGTGGTACTCTAATCTTTTAGTGTCTTCTAAACTTGTGTCAGTTATTAATAAAAAATTAGTTAGAGCATTTTTATAATTACCTAATAAATATTCAGTTTCTGCTAACCAAAAGGTTGCTTTATTATTCACTAAACTATTTTGTGATGCAGTTGCTGTCTTAAAAAATGATTTTGCTTCTAATAATTTATCTTCATTGAATAATTGAATCCCTCTATATAATGACACTTCTTTCGCTATATTTTCGTTAGCAATAGATTTTGTGGTGCTCAAATAATCTAAAGCTCCTTGATAATCTTGCTGGTGTAAATAAGAAGTAATTAACAAGTCATTTATTTCAGATGCATTGGATGAATTAGGATATTTTGCTAAAAAATCTTTTAATACATCTGGTACACTTTTATACGGATTTCCCTGCTCGTAACTTAACTTTGCGTAGCTTAACGAAGCACTTTCTGTTATTTTTAAATCAAAATCCATCTCGCTAGCATTTTTAAATGCATTTAACGCTGCTGGTTTTTTTTGTAATTCTAAATAACACTCCCCTAAATGATAGTATGCATTTTGAGCTACTTTGTTATTACCATCTATAATTTTATTAAAGTTACCAATTGCTTCTTCATAGTTTTTTTGCTGATAATAGGCGTATCCTAAATAATAATAATCAGTATTATTCCATTTTCCGTTTTTTCCTTTATAAGCTGTTAAATACGGAATTGCCTCAGCGTATTTTTTTAGGTTAAAATAACTTTCTCCAACTATTTTAGATATTTGAGAAATCTCTTTTTCGTCTTTTGACTTTTCTAAAAGCTGTGTTCCTATTTTAACCGACTTATCAAAACGTCCTGCTTTAAAACTAATATCTAAAATATAATAATTAGCTTTTGCCTGATACGTTGCGTCATTTGCTAGTTGGCTTAAATTATTTTCTGCTTCTCCAAAATTCTCTTGTTTGTATGCAATATATCCAAAGTAATAGCGGGCATCGTTACCATAAATTGGGTTTCCTAACAAGGTTTGAAATCTAGATTTTGCATCTTTTAAATAATTAGAAACCAATAAAGCATATCCCATTTTATAGTTTAACTCATCTCTTTCTGGCTGGCTTAATAGTTTTTCATTTACTTTTTGATACCATTTTAATGCATGTGCCGCTTTTCTGTTAGCAAAATAATAGTTACCCACATTTAAAAAAGCTTTTTCTTTTTTATTACTATACGGGTAATTTTCTACAAATGCTAACACCTTATCATTGGCATCGTCTTGTATTAACTTTATAGCACACATTGCATCGTAATAATCAGCTTCTGATTTTTTATTTTCATGAATATTCGCATTCTTTGAAACCTCAATAAACAAACTCTGCGCAGCGGCGTAAGCTTTGTTATTGTATAGTTTTACAGCCTTATGATAATTGGCTGTTATTGCTGAATTAATGGCTGACTCTTGGGCTACTATCGTTGTTGAAAAAGCGATTATAAATAATAAATAATAGCTTTTTTTGTAACAAATAAATCTCATATTTTTTAGTTATCTAAGAGGTATAACGTTCCTTTTTTGTTTTTGTTGGAAAACAACGCATCAAAAGTAAGAAATGTTATAGAATTACATAATAAAATTTTAGATTTGTAAAAACCAATCGATTTATGGAAAAACCTGTTTTATATCTTGAAAATGCTGATATTTATCAGCAAGACAATTTAGTGTTATCAAAAATCAACTTCAAATTAAATAGAGGTGATTTTTATTATTTGATAGGAAAAACAGGAAGCGGTAAAAGTAGCTTGCTAAAAACGCTTTATGGCGATTTACGCTTGCAACGTGGTTTGGGCGAAATTGTAGGTTTTGATTTAAAACAGATGAAAGAAAATGACATTCCTTTTTTAAGAAGAAAATTAGGGATCGTTTTTCAGGATTTTAAATTACTAAACGATCGAAACGTTTTTGAAAATCTAGAATTTGTTTTAAAAGCCACTGGATGGAAAAACAAAACTGAAATGAAAGATAAGATTTATGAGGTTTTAGACAAAGTAGGTATGAAAGAAAAATACTACAAAAAAACATTTGAACTTTCTGGAGGTGAGCAACAACGGGTAGCTATTGCTAGAGCATTATTAAACGATCCTGAGTTAATTTTAGCTGATGAGCCTACGGGAAATTTAGACCCTAAAACATCTTTAGAAGTAATGCAGTTATTAAATGAAATTCATAAAAGCGGAAAAACTATTTTAATGGCTACACATGACTATCAGTTAATTGTAAAATTTAAGCAAAAAACAATTAAATGTGAAGGCGGAGAGTTGTTTGAAGTAGTACAACAAACAGTGTAGTTTTTAAGTAAAAAATAACCCACTTCACGAATGAAGTGGGAAAATTGCTATGAAAAACTATGAAAAAGAAACACTATGTATGCTTCTCTTTTACATAAGACGCTATTTCTTACAAAGCCTTACAAAAAATTATTTTTTTTTAAATAAAAAACCTGTATAGTTAAAACTACACAGGTTTTTTTATGTTACTACAACAAAAACTATCTATAAATTTAAAGCAGCATTGTTATTTTTAACAGCTTCAGCTGATGCCGTTAAGTGTTCTTTTTCTGCATCAGATAAATTAATTGTTACAATACTTTCAATTCCGTCTTTACCTAAAACAACAGGAACTCCAATACATAAATCTGATAATCCGTATTCACCATCTAATAAAGTTGAACATGGAAATATTTTCTTAGTATCACAAGCAATCGCTTGTACCATCCCTGAAACCGCTGCTCCTGGTGCATACCAAGCAGAAGTACCTAATAAACCTGTTAAAGTTGCTCCACCAACTTTAGTATCTTGTTTTACTTGTTCTAACCTTTCCTCTGATAAAAATTCAGAAACTGGTACAGAGTTACGAGTAGCTAAACGCGTTAAAGGAACCATTCCTTTATCAGAATGCCCTCCAATAACCATTCCATCTACATCAGAAATAGGCGCTCCTAAAGCTTCTGCTAAACGATATTTAAAACGAGCAGAATCTAAAGCTCCACCCATACCAATAATTCTATTTTTAGGTAATCCAGTTGCTTTATGTACTAAATAAGTCATAGTATCCATAGGATTAGATACCACGATAATAATTGTATTAGGAGACTCTGCTACTAAACTAGAAGCTACCGTTTTTACAATACCTGCATTAATTCCTAACAACTCGTCACGAGACATACCTGGTTTACGAGCAATACCTGAAGTAATTACACAAACATCCGAACCTGCAGTTTTACTATAATCACCAGTAGTACCTGTAATTTTAGTATCAAAACCATTTAAAGATGCTGTTTGCATTAAATCCATTGCTTTACCTTCAGCAAAACCTTCTTTAATATCTACTAATACAACTTCTGATGCAAAATTTTTAATTGCAATGTACTCTGCACAACTTGCACCTACAGCACCTGCTCCTACAACTGTTACTTTCATTTTTTTATCTATTTAATTGTGATGATTAATTTAAGTTGCACAAAAATAACGATTTGGCTATGGATATAAAAACAAAACCTCATTGAAATTTCAACTAGGTTTTATCTATCTTATTTTTAGTGTTGCTTATCTAAAGCTAAAAGCAATACCTGCATTTACAGAATTATATTCTTGCATTGTATAACTTCCAAATATTTTAAAGAAGCCCAAACTTAAACGTGTACCTATAGTTGCGTTAAATCCACCAGTATTAGAATCTAAATTTAAAGGGTTATTAAGAACTCTTTGATTTAAAGAGGCATTGTATGATAATGTATATTTACCTAACATGTCTACACTTGATGAACCTCCTGTATACCCAACACCTCCATAAACATTAATGATTGGAAAGTTTAACGAAGCAATTGCTTGAACTGTATAAGAATTTAAATCAAAATCTATTTTTCCATTTTCGATAGCAATATTATCGCTTGTATTTTCATCTTTTATATCATAATCAACCCCCATTGTTGTGTATGCTGCTAATATAGATACGTGAAGTGGTAATTTATCTAAAGGACCAAACCAACTAGTTATCTCTTTTTTAAGCCCAATACCAAACAAGCTTCCTTTTACATCATCTTCTCCAACCTTAGGTACAAAACGTAAAATCACTTCCGATTTAAAAGGCAATCCTAAACTTGCCTGTATTGCTGGTGCAGGAACAAAGTCTAATGGTAAACTTTCTTTAACTCCTCCAGGCATTTCAAAAGTTCCTGTATAAGTTATTCCATTTTCTTGAAATGTTACTGTTGCATTACTACCGTCATTCTCAGAACCTACTACTGTAGCTGAAGTTATCCCTCCGCCTGTGGCTTGATTTATAGATTTTAAGTTAGATAAAGAAAACATTTCTTCTTTTGAAGGTGCAGTAGCTCCACTAACACCTATGGTAATGTCAAATCCAAATTTTTTGTGAACTTTAGCCGTATGGTACCAACCATTACTCATTCCATAAACCAACCCTTTCATTGCTGGGTTCATGTATGCGTTTATTAAACGATTAGTGTCTTCTGAGTCTGCAAATAACATTCCTTCTGGTCCGTCTTGAGCACTTACATTAAACATCAAACCAAAAACTGCCAATAGTGATAAAGTAATTTTTTTCATGTTATTACATTTTTATTTTTAACAAATGTATAAAAAAAGCTCAATCTTTTAAGATTGAGCTTTTTAATTTTATTATTAAGATATTGTTAGGCATCAATATTTGCATATTTTGCATTACGTTCGATAAAATCTCTACGTGGTGGCACCTCATCTCCCATTAGCATTGAAAATACTCTATCAGCTTCTGTCATACTATCAATTGTCACTTGACGTAATGTTCTGAACTCGGGATTCATTGTAGTATCCCATAACTGCTCAGCATTCATCTCTCCAAGACCTTTATAACGCTGAATACTTACACTTCCTCCTAATTTTTGAGCAATTAAATCACGTTGATTATCATCCCAAGCATATTCTCTTTTTTGTCCTTTCTTTACTAAATATAAAGGTGGTGTTGCAATATAAATATATCCTTGCTCTACCATCTCTCTCATGTATCTAAAGAAAAAAGTAAGAATTAACGTAGCAATATGCGAACCATCTACATCGGCATCACACATAATAACTACTTTATGATAACGTATTTTAGATAAGTTTAAAGCTCTTGGATCTTCTTCTGTTCCGATAGATACACCTAAAGCTGTGAACATGTTTTTGATTTCTTCATTTTCAAAAACTTTATGCTGCATCGCTTTTTCAACATTCAATATTTTTCCACGTAGCGGAAGAATTGCCTGAAAGTTACGATCTCTACCTTGTTTTGCCGTTCCACCTGCCGAATCTCCCTCAACTAAGAAAATTTCACATTGTGCTGGATCCGTTTCTGAACAATCAGATAATTTACCAGGTAAACCACCAATACTCATTACCGTTTTACGCTGTACCATTTCACGTGCTTTACGCGCGGCATGACGTGCTTGTGCGGCTAAAATTACTTTCTGAACAATTGTTTTGGCATCATTAGGATTCTCTTCTAAATAATCAGTTAACATTTCTGCTACAGCTTGTGATACAGCAGAGGTTACTTCTCTATTTCCTAATTTTGTTTTTGTTTGTCCTTCAAATTGTGGTTCAGCTACTTTTACAGAAACGATTGCTGTTAATCCTTCACGAAAATCATCTCCTGCAATTTCAAACTTTACATTTTTAAGCAATCCTGATTCGTCTGCATATTTTTTTAAGGTATGCGTTAATCCACGTCTAAAACCAGATAAATGAGTTCCTCCTTCGTGTGTATTAATATTATTTACATACGAATGTAAGTTTTCAGAATATGATGTATTATACACCATGGCTACCTCAACAGGAATTCCATTTTTTTCACCTTCCATCGAAATAACATTCGCTGTTAATTGCTCACGTGTGCTATCTAAATATGTAATAAACTCAGGTAATCCTTCTGTACTTTTAAAAGTTTCAGTGATATAATTACCTTCATCATCTGTATTTCGCTTATCTGTTAAAGTTATTGTGATTCCTTTATTTAAGTAAGCTAATTCTCTTAAACGAGCTGATAGTGTATCATAATTATACTCGGTAGTTTGCGCAAATATTGATTTGTCTGGTAAAAAAGTTACAATGGTACCTGTAAAATCAGTTTCTCCTATTGTTTTAACAGGATATAAGGCTTTTCCTTTTTCATATTCTTGTTGCCAAACTTTACCTTCTTTATGAACGGTTGCTGTTAAGTGATCTGATAATGCATTTACACAACTTACACCTACTCCGTGTAACCCTCCAGAAACTTTATATGAATCTTTATCAAACTTACCTCCAGCTCCAATTTTTGTCATTACAACCTGTAATGCAGAAACACCTTCTTTTTTATGAATTCCAACAGGAATACCACGACCGTTATCTTTGGTTGTTATAGAATTATCTTCATTAATAGTAACATCTATGGCGTCACAATGACCTCCCATTGCTTCATCAATAGAGTTATCTACAACTTCATATACTAAATGATGTAAACCTCTAACACCAACATCTCCAATATACATCGACGGACGCATTCTTACATGCTCCATTCCTTCTAATGCCTGAATACTATCGGCTGAATAGTTATGTTTTTTTTCTTCGCTCATTATAAAGTGAATTATTTTATTTTCAATCATAAAAAAAATCGTTTTAAAAACGATTTTAACTTCTCAAAGTTACAAATTTTATAACTGATTTAAAACGTTTTTAGAAATTTGGCATGTATTTTATTTGTTTTCACTGATTCTTAAAAACTGTCTTAAATCGACTAAAAAACACCTTAAATCAAATTTCACTAAAAAAACAACTTACTAAAACTACAAAAAAAAATAAAACCTCGCAAAAGCAAGGTTTTATTTTTTAAAAATTTGATTTTTACACCAATTTAAGTACCAAATCATCTGAATTTACCATTACCCCTGTTTTTAACACCACTTCTTTTATTGTTGCATCTTCAGTTGCTGTAATGGTTGTTTCCATTTTCATAGCTTCTATAATAAATAAAGGTTGATTTTTTGTTACTCTTTCACCCTCTTTTATCAAAATAGTTGATAACATCCCTTGTAAAGGCGCTCCAATTTCTTTTGGTTCACTTTTATTAGCTTTAACGTGTACTACTTTATCAATCTTTATTGACTCATCTTTTATTAAAACTGTTCTACCTTGTCCATTTACTTTAAAGTAAACTTTCACCATTCCGTCTTCATTTGGTCTTCCTACAGAATCTAACGTAATTAACAAGGTTTTACCTTTATCTAATTCGACAATGATTTCTTCACCTCTTTCCATTCCATAGAAAAAATTCTTAGTTGGAAGGTTTAGTAAACTATCGTATTTTAAATGCTTATTGTAAGCCTCTGTAAATACTTTTGGATATAATTTATAGGATAAAAAATCTGTAAAATCAATCGGTCTGCTTAAATCATTTTCAAATATTTTTTTAAAATCCTCATACTCTGCACCAATATCTAAAGGTGCTATATGAGCGTTTGGTCTATCTGTGTAAGGTGTGTCATCTTTTAAAATTAACCTCTGAAGGTCTTTTGGAAAACCACCAACTGGCTGTCCTAAATCTCCCTTAAAAAAACTAACTACTGATTGCGGAAACGAAATAGTATCACCTCGTTCTAAAACATCTTGTACCGTTAAATTATTACTTACTAAATACTGTGCCATATCTCCAACTACTTTAGAACTTGGAGTAACCTTAACAATATCACCAAAGAGTAAATTTACATCGCCATACATTTTAGTGATTTCGTGGAATCTATCTTCTAAACCTAATGCTTGTGCTTGTGGCTTTAAGTTAGAATATTGTCCGCCAGGAATTTCGTGTTTAAAAACCTCTCCTGACCCTGCTTTTAAACCAGATTCGAACGGGTAATAATATTCTCTAACCGCTCCCCAATAATTAGAATATTCATTTAAAGAATCGATGTTTAAATCATTTTCGCGCTCATTAAACTTCATCATTTCGGCAACCGAATTAAAGTTGGGTTGCGAGGTTAAACCAGACAATCCGCCCAATGCAACATCAACTACATCAACCCCAGCTTCAATAGCTTTTAAATAGGTTGCTGATTGAATTGACGAAGTATCATGCGTATGTAAATGAATTGGAATATTTACTTCTTCTTTTAATGCCGAGACTAATTCATATGCGGCATAGGGCTTTAACAAACCTGCCATATCTTTAATTGCTAAAATATGCGCTCCTGCATTTTCAATATCTTTAGCTAAAGAAGTGTAATATTTAAGATTGTATTTTGTATTCTTCGGATTTAAAATATCGCCTGTATAACAAATTGAAGCTTCTGCTAATCCTTGTGTTTTATTTCTTACATGTTCTATACACGGAGCTATAGATTTCATCCAATTTAAAGAATCGAAAATTCTAAAAATATCTACTCCATTTTCCCATGATTGCTGCACAAAACTTTCAATCAAATTATCAGAATAAGCCTTATATCCTACTCCATTTGAACCTCTAAGTAACATTTGCAACAATACATTTGGCATTGCCTTACGCAGTAACTGTAAACGTTCCCACGGATTTTCTTGTAAAAAACGCATACAAACATCAAAAGTAGCACCACCCCAAACTTCCATACTAAAGATATTCGGATTGTTTTTTGCGTAACCTTCTGCTACTTTTAGCATATCATACGTACGCATTCTAGTTGCTAATAAACTTTGATGTGCATCTCGCATGGTGGTATCTGTAAAATGAACTTTCTTTTCATTTTTTAACCATTGCGAAAATTTATCAGGCCCTAACTCTGTTAACAAATCTTTAGTTCCTTTCGGATAAGCTGCATTTGCATCAAATTTTGGAACGATTGGTTTTACAAACGTTTTTGTTGTATCTATTTTTTTAACATCCGAATTTCCGTTTACAATCACATCACCTAAATAGGTAACTAATTTTGTTGCTCTATTTCTAGGCGCTTTAAAATTGAATAAATCAGGATTTTGCTTAATAAAATTTACTGTTACCGCTCCTTTTCTAAAAGTATCGTGTTTTAAGATATTATCTAGAAACGGCATGTTGGTTTTTACACCTCTAATTCTAAATTCAGCTAAGGCTCTACGAACTTTTCTGCAAGCTCCATCTAAAGTTCTACTATTTGCTGTAACCTTAACTAACATAGAATCAAAAAATGGCGAAATAATTGCTCCTTGATACACACTACCTGCATCTAAACGAATTCCGAATCCAGAGGCACTTCTGTAGGTAGTAATTTCTCCATAATCTGGTTTAAAATCGTTTTGAGGATCTTCAGTTGTTATTCTACACTGCAAAGCATAACCATTAACTTTTACAGCTTCTTGATTTGGTATTTTTATTTGCTGATCAGCTAATTTATATCCACCTGCTATAAACAATTGTGTTTTTATCAAATCGATATTTGTCACAACCTCGGTAACTGTGTGTTCAACTTGAACCCTTGGATTTACCTCAATAAAATAAATTGAGCCATCATCATCAACCAAAAATTCAACGGTACCAATATTGTTATAATTTACCGCTTTACAAATGTTGATTGCATATTTATAAAGTGCGTCTTTTGTATCTTGATTTAAATCGAATGATGGTGCAAATTCAATTACTTTTTGGTAACGACGTTGCACAGAACAATCGCGTTCAAAAAGATGCACTGTATTTCCGAAATTATCGGCTACAATTTGAATCTCTATGTGTTTTGGATTTTCTACATACTTTTCAAGAAAAACAGTATCATCTCCAAAAGCATTTAAAGCCTCTCGCTTACTCTCAACAAATGCTTTTTTTAGTTCATCATCATTTCTTATAACACGCATTCCTCTTCCACCACCTCCAGAAGCGGCTTTTAACATAATTGGGTACCCAATTTTTTCGACCTCACTCAATGCTGTTTCAATATCAACCAAAGGGTTTTCATTACTTCTAATAATAGGAATATTATTAGCTACAGCCACTTTTTTTGCCGTTATCTTATCTCCTAAAGATTTTAAAACAGAAACTTTTGGCCCTATAAAAACAATACCATTATCTTCACATTTTTGAGCAAGATTTGCATTTTCAGACAAGAAACCGTATCCAGGATGTATAGCATCTACGCCACTCTCTAATGCAACTCTAATTAGCTCATCAATATTTAAATACGGTTTTAAAGGCTCGTTATTTTCTCCTATTTGATAAGATTCATCAGCCTTATAGCGATGCAATGAATAACGATCTTCAAAGGTATAAACTCCAACTGTTTTAACGTTAATTTCGGTACAGGCTCTAAATATTCTAATAGCTATTTCTCCCCTATTGGCAACAAGTACTTTTTTAATTTTCATTTTTACTAGTGTGTGTTTATAATATTTTAGCGAACATTCGCTGTAAAGATAACAAACGCGAATTAAACAATCAATTTATTTTCTAAACAAGAATGACATACCTCATTAATAATCAAGATTAATGCAGCGTCTAATATGCATCAGCATGCACATTCATAATTGCTCTACCCGATGGTTCGTTCATATTTTTAAATGCCTCATCCCACTCTAAAGCTGTAGCTGTACTACAAGCAACACTTGCTTCTTGCGGTACACTTAATGCTGCTGTATCACTTGGAAAATGCTCTTCGAAAATAGATCGATAATAAAACTCTTCTTTATTTGTTGGTGTTTGAATTGGAAACCTAAACTTAGCATTTGCCAATTGCTCGTCTGTCACCTCCTTTTCTACTACTTCTTTTAAAGTATCAATCCAACTATAACCAACACCATCTGAAAATTGTTCTTTTTGTCGCCAAGCAACACTTTCTGGTAACATATCTTCAAAAGCTTTACGAATCACCCACTTTTCCATGCGCTCTCCGTTAATCATTTTGTCTTGCGGGTTTATACGCATAGCAACATCCATAAATTCTTTATCTAAAAATGGCACACGCCCTTCAATTCCCCAAGCCATTAAACTTTTGTTTGCTCGTAAACAATCATACATGTGTAATTTGTCTAATTTACGAACAGTTTCTTCATGAAACTCCTCTGCACTTGGAGCTTTATGAAAGTATAAATAACCTCCAAAAATTTCATCCGCTCCTTCACCAGATAACACCATTTTAATTCCCATTGATTTAATAACACGTGCCATTAAATACATTGGTGTTGATGAACGAATTGTAGTAATATCATAGGTTTCAATATTATAAATCACATCTTTTATAGCATCTAAACCCTCTTGAATGGTAAACTTTATTTCGTGATGAATTGTACCTATATGATCGGCAACTTTTTGTGCCGCTGCCAAATCTGGAGAGCCTTCTAACCCAACTGAAAAAGAGTGTAACTGCGGGTACCAAGCATCTGACTTATCATCAGATTCTATTCTTTTTTGAGCATATTTTTTTGCAATAGCAGATGTTACTGATGAATCTAACCCGCCTGAAAGTAAAACGCCATAAGGAACATCAGACATTAATTGCCTATGAACTGCTGCTTCTAGCGCTTCTTTAACCTCAGCAATACTCGTTTCATTTTCTTTTACCGCCTCATACTCACTCCAATCTCTTTTATACCATTGTATAAACTTTCCGTCTTTGCTTGACATATAATGCCCTGGGGGAAATAATTCTATTTTTGTACAAACTCCCTCCAAAGCTTTTAATTCAGAAGCCACATAAAAAGTTCCGTTTTGATCCCAACCAATATATAATGGAATGATCCCCATATGATCACGTGCAATAAAATATTCATCTTTTTCTACATCATACAACGCAAAACCAAAAATTCCGTTCATATCATCAATAAAATCAACACCTTTTTCTTTATACAACGCTAAAATCACCTCACAATCAGAAGCTGTTTGAAATTGATAAGAACCATCTAATTGTGTTCGCAATTCTCTATGATTGTAAATTTCTCCGTTGGCTGCAAGAATCAATTTTTTATCAGCACTAAATAATGGTTGTTGCCCTGAAGCAGGATCAACAATTGCCAAACGCTCATGCGTCATGATTACTTTATCATCACTATAAACACCACTCCAATCCGGACCTCGATGTCTAATTTTTTTTGACATTTCTAATAACTGAGGTCTTAAAACTTCTGAAGATTCTTTTAAATCAAACGCACATACAATTCCACACATAACTTTTATATTTTTTATTTTCTTTTCAATTTTAAATAGAAAAGAAGTTTGTTTTTTATTTATAATTATGATACAAATAACCGAATGAAGCTTCATTATAAAAACAAATATTTTATTTTTAGTTTTAAATCTAAATTTAAATCTAAATTTTTATATAAAAATGTAACTTTTATAATCGTTTTTAATTAAATAAGCTTACTTTTTATATGAATGACATGAATATACACTTGCAAAATTTTATTAATTAATAAAACTGAAATATATTTGCGGCGGTTTTTCTTTATGTTTATAAAGTAAATTAAAAGGGAATTAGGTGAAATACCTAAACTGTACCCGCAACTGTAAACTTTAAGCCTAATTTATTGGCTACTTGTTATGTTCTTACGCCACTGTTTTTACGGGAAGGCTATAACAAGATGTAAGTCAGGAGACCTGCCAAAAATATTCATTAGTTTTTACTTTCGGGATTAAAAGTAATTGCAAACAATCTTATACATTTAACTATATAACAATAAATTAGGTATTGATGTTTATAGATGTATAATTACGTTTTTAAAATTTAAAATTAATTATAGAATGACACGTATTTATAACGTACTATTACTGTGCCTTACTATGGCATTTTTTTCATGTTCTGAAGATTCAAAAGAACCTGAACCTATTTATGACAACTCTTTTATTTTAACTTTTGAAAGTGATAAAACCACAATAGGCCACCTAAATGAAAAACAAGAGTTTACCGCAAAAGTATATGAATCTTTAAATGAAAATACAATTTCTTTTTCAGAGTTCGATAAACAATTATTTTTAGTAAGTCAAAATGGCCCTGCTTATGTAGCTAAACTAAATTTAGAGAATATAAATTCAGAAATGGAAATTACAAACTCCAAGGTAACAAGTCCCTCTTATTTAACTATGTTTTCTGAAACTGAAGGATTAATGATATCAACCGGAGGAAGAGGAAGAAGAAGAACTTACAATTTATCTTATTTTGACGTTACCAATGGAATAGGAGAAAAAATAGATGAAATATCAACTAAAGTTTTATACGCTAAATCAGCACTTTTAGTAGACAACAAAAATGTTTTAATAGCAGATGATAAAGAACTAAAAATATTAGATATAGATAATAAATCTATTAAAGTTCAATTAACTTTTGAAGACGCTATTTGCGGAATTTTTAAAGACAAAGACAATATAATTTGGTTAGTCACAGAAAAAAGAACTGGAGATGCCAAAATCATTAGTTTGAATACAGATTATTCGATAAAAGAAACAGTAACCGTAAACGACCCTACTCTTAATTTATTTAAAACAAGCATGTTTTCTATGAATAAGACAAGTAACCACATATATTGGTCAGAAGTAGCCACAGGATTAGTGTATCGTTTTAACACAGAAACTAAAACTATTGAAGAGTTTGCAAACCCATCAACAAACAACATTTTATTAACCTCTGTAATAAGAGAACACCCAATTACTAAACAAGTATATGTATTAGGTTTTGAAGATTTTTTTGATACAGAAAAAAGTGTATTAATAATATATAATCAAGATAAAACTGTTTTTAAAACAATCAAAAACGTAGGAAACTCTCCTATAGACATTTATTTTTCAAATGTTAAATATGAATAACATTTTGTAACAAAATGCATTTTTAATAAAATAAATTTTGCAAACACAAAAACACTTTATACATTTGCCATATAATGATGAAACAAAACAACATATGGTGGTGGAACTCTCTTAAAAATTAAGTGAGAAGAAACCTATATGTATATATTATAAAGAAAAGGCTTATCTCACGATAAGCCTTTTTTTGTTTTTTAAGCATAAAAAAATGAGTAAAACAACATTTAAAACAATTAGCAAAAAGCGTATTTCAGACACCATTACTCCAGTAGGTTTGTACTTACGGTTTAGAGATAAATATGCCAACACACTACTATTAGAAAGCTCTGACTATCACAGTAAAGAAGAAAGTTTTTCGTTTATAGCTATTGATCCTATAGTAACTATGAAAGTTGAAAACGATGCTTTTGTAGTTTCAAAACAAGGAAAAATTGTAACCAAAAACACCATCAACAAAAACTTTTACAGCTTGTTTGATGATTTTTCAAAATCAATCACCTTAGATTGTCCTGACGAATTAAAATCATTCAACGGATTATACGGATATTCAACTTACGATAGCGTTCAGTATTTCGAAAACATACAACTAAACGTAAAAGATGCGCCGTCAAAAATACCTGTAATGCAGTACAGTTTTTATCGATTTATTATCGCCATTAATCATTTTAACGATGAAATGACATTAATAGAAAATATTGAAGCAGGAACAGCATCGAGAATTTCAGAAATTGAAACCATCATTAAAACACAAACATTTAACACCCAAAAGTTTGAAATTGATGGAACAGAAACTTCAAATTGCACTAACGACGATTTTAAAGAATATGTAGTAAAAGCAAAAGCACATTGTAAACGTGGCGATGTTTTTCAATTAGTATTATCACGCCAATTTCAACAAAAATTTAAAGGAGACGAATTTAATGTGTATCGAGCATTACGCTCAATAAACCCTTCACCTTATTTGTTTTATTTCGATTATGGCTCATTCAAATTAATGGGATCTTCACCTGAGGCACAAATTAAAATAAATGCAGGAAAAGCGATCATCAATCCAATTGCTGGAACCTTTAGAAGAACAGGCGACATGGCTAAGGATATTAAGTTAGGTAAAAAGTTATCAGAAGACAAAAAAGAAACAGCCGAACATGTAATGTTAGTTGATTTAGCCAGAAACGACCTAAGTAAACACGCCGAAAACGTAAAAGTTGAAGTTTTTAAAGAAGTACAATATTTTAGCCACGTAATTCACTTAGTATCTACCGTGCAAGGTAAAATTAAAGGAAACCCAATTGAAATAGTGGGTGACACCTTTCCTGCCGGAACCTTAAGCGGCGCACCAAAATACAAAGCCATGCAGTTAATTGACACATACGAAAATCAATCGCGCGGATTTTATGGTGGGGCAGTCGGAATTATAGGCCTAGACGGCTCGGTAAATTTAGCCATCGCCATTCGCTCTTTCGTTAGTAAAAACAACGTTTTATATTACCAAGCAGGTGCCGGAATCGTAATTCATTCCGACGAAGAAAAAGAATTACAAGAAGTAAACAATAAATTAGCAGCCTTAAAAAAAGCATTGACTTTAGCCGAAAATATTTAGGGCGTTCGAGCGGGCTTTACACTATATCTTTTTATTAAAAAAAATAAAAAGGATGCCGTTTCAATCCCTAACGCAAAAACAAACAAAAAATGAAAATATTAGTACTAGACAATTACGATTCATTTACCTACAACTTAGTACACATGGTAGAAGATATTACAGGTAATTTGCCTGATGTATATAGAAATAACGAAATTTCGATTGAAGAAATCGAAAGATACGATGCCATTATCTTATCACCAGGTCCTGGAATTCCAGACGAAGCAGGCATCTTAAAAGATGTTATAAAATACTACGCTGGTAAAAAACCTATTTTTGGCGTTTGCTTAGGTCTACAAGCAATAACAGAAGTTTTTGGAGGTAACATTGTAAACATGGGCGAAGTATTTCATGGCGTAGCTACAGAAATGGAAATCACAAAAAAAGACGCTATTATCTTTAAAGATATTCCTACAAAATTTGAAGCCGCAAGATATCATTCTTGGATTGCTACTCATAAAAATTTCCCTTCACAAATCAGCATCACAGCGGTAGATGAAGATGGTGGAATACAAGCCATAGAGCACAATACATTTAACATATCCGCAGTACAATTTCACCCTGAATCAATATTAACAACAGTAGGCGAGCAAATTGTTAGAAACTTTATTAACAACGCAAAAAAGTAATCGTTACACAAAAAACATTTTTGCCAACAAAGTAATAAACAACAAATGAAAGATATTTTAAACAACTTATACCAGCACAAAAAGTTATCAAAAACCGAAGCCAAACAAGTATTAATTGATATTACTTCAGGTAAATTTAACGAAGCACATTTAGCCTCATTCATGACTGTTTTTATGATGCGTCCTATTTCGGTTAACGAGCTTTCGGGTTTTAGAAATGCGTTGGTAGAGTTAGCAATAAAAGTAAATTTTTCTGATTACAACACCATTGATATTGTTGGTACAGGTGGCGATGGAAAAGATACTTTTAATATTTCTACATTAACGTCTTTTATTGTTGCAGGAACTGGGCAGAAAGTAGCAAAACACGGTAATTATTCGGTATCATCACAATCTGGATCATCTGATATGTTAGAAAGTTTTGGATATCAGTTTACCAACGATGAAACCGTTTTAAAATCACATTTAGAGCAAGCAAATATTTGTTTTTTACACGCTCCTAAATTTCATCCAGCAATGAAAGCCGTAAGTGTTACCAGAAAAGCCTTAGCGTTAAAAACATTTTTTAACATGTTAGGCCCTTTAGTAAATCCTAGTTCACCTAAAAACCAACTATTAGGAACCTTTAATTTAGAGGTAGCTCGTTTGTATAATTATATTTTACAAGAGGAAAACACAAATTATGGTATTGTTCATACCTTAGATGGCTATGATGAAATATCTTTAACAAGTGGATTTAAATTGTTTACCAAAAAAGGAGAACAATTAATAAACCCTGAAGATTTAAATCAAAAAAGAATTGAACAATCTGCTATCTTTGGTGGAAAGTCTGTTGCTGATGCCGCAAAAATATTTAAAAATATTATTAACGGAAATGGTACCGAAGCTCAAAATAGTGTAGTATTAACAAACGCAGCATTCGCTTTAAAAATTGTTAATGACAAGAAAAGTTTTCAAGATGCTTACGAAGAAGCAAAAGATTCTTTGTTAGGATTAAAAGCAAAACAAACATTAGAAAAATTAATAAATTTATAAATAAAACAGTTCTCGATACTATTTTCTCATAAAATCGAAAATCACTCGAAGTGACAAAGAATAGCAATATGACAATACTAGATAAAATAATCGCGTTTAAAAAAACAGAAGTCGCTAAAATAAAAGCTGAAATTCCTGTTAAAAAATTAGTTGAAAGCCCTAATTTTAAAAACGAATCTTTTTCATTAAAAAAATCATTACTTACACCAAATTCAACAGGAATTATTGCCGAGTTTAAACGTCAATCTCCTTCTAAAGGAATTATTAATGATAAAGCTACCATTGCCGATGTAACCAACGGATATTTAGATGCCAACGTTGCAGCGCAATCTATTTTAACGGATACCTCTTTTTTTGGTGGTACCATGGCTGATTTAATGGAAGCTAGAGTTATTAATCAACAAACACCTATTCTTAGAAAAGATTTTATTGTAGACGGATTTCAAATTGTTGAAGCCAAAGCAATTGGTGCTGATGTTATTTTATTAATTGCCGCTTGTTTAACACCGCAAGAACTAAAAAATTATGGACAACTAGCTAACGACCTAGGTTTAGAGGTTTTATACGAAGTGCATACACAAGAAGATTTAGATAAAATTAACGATTTAAACAATAAAATTATTGGTATCAATAACCGTAATTTAAAAACTTTCGAGGTAGATTTAGAGCACTCAATAAAATTAGCGAACCAAATTCCAGACACTTGTATTAAAGTTTCTGAAAGTGGTATTTCAGACCCAAGAATTATAACAGGTTTAAAAGAACATGGTTTTCAAGGTTTTTTAATTGGTGAAAACTTTATGAAAACTAATAATCCAGGCGAAGCTTGTAAAGATTTTATTAATCAAATACGATAGTTACAAACTTTATACTGAACTCACCTCAGTATCTCATTATAGAAAAGCATGAAACTAAAAGTCTGCGGAATGAAATACATAGAAAATATCCAACAAGTTGCCATGTTGCAACCTGATTATTTGGGATTTATTTTCTATGAAAAATCTAAAAGAAATTTTGAAGGAATTATTCCTGAGCTACCTAAGGAAATTAAAAAAGCGGGGGTTTTTGTAAATGAAATCCCTGAAATTGTGGTTTCGTTAGTTGAAGAATATGGTTTAAACATGGTGCAATTACATGGTGATGAAACCGCAGAATACATTCAACAATTAAAAATTATTTTTAAAGAAAGTATTTCTGAAAAACATCAAAAAGCAAAATACAAAACACCTGAAATTGTAAAAGTATTCGGTATTAAAAACGAATTTAATTTCGAGGTTTTAAAACCTTATGAAAAAATTGTTGATTATTTTTTATTTGACACCAAAGGAAAAGAAAGAGGTGGCAATGGAATCACATTTAATTGGAAGGTTTTAGAAAAATATCCTTTTACAAAACCTTTTTTTTTAAGCGGAGGAATTGGACTTAATGAAGCAAAGGAGGTAAATAAATTACAATCAAAAAAACTACCTATTTATGCCTTAGATGTAAATAGTAAATTTGAAACAACTGTTGGTTTAAAATCAGTTGAAAAAATAAAAAAGTTCAAACAAGAGTTAAAACTATAATAAAAACCAGTCAAGCTAAACTTGTTGTAACTTCTCATTACGAGATTCCTGTTTACACAAGAATGACAGAAAGATATACCAAATGAAATTTCAACCTAACAAAGACGGTTATTACGGACAATTTGGAGGCGCATTTATACCTGAATTGCTATACCCAAACGTAAAAGAATTAGAAGATAATTATTTGAAAATTTTAGAATCTGAAGCATTTCAAAATGAATATAAAGACTTATTGCAACATTATGTTGGCCGACCAAGTCCGCTATACTTAGCAAAACGTTTATCTGAAAAATATGGAGCAACCATTTATTTAAAACGAGAAGATTTAAATCACACAGGAGCACATAAAGTAAACAACACTATAGGTCAGATTTTAGTTGCAAAACATTTAGGGAAAACTAAAATCATTGCTGAAACTGGTGCTGGTCAACACGGAGTTGCAACCGCTACAGTTTGTGCTTTAATGGGTTTAGAATGTACTGTTTTTATGGGTGAAATTGATATTGAACGTCAAGCTCCAAACGTAGCTCGTATGAAAATGCTTGGCGCTAAAGTTGTTGCTGCCACAAGCGGAAGTAAAACCCTAAAAGATGCTACCAATGAAGCAATTCGCTATTGGATTCAAAATCCTGATACTTATTATCTAATAGGCTCGGTTGTAGGCCCACATCCTTATCCTGATATGGTAGCGCGTTTGCAAGCTGTTATTTCAGAAGAAATGAAAATTCAATTAAAAGAACAAACTGGTAAAGAAAACCCTGATACAATTATTGCCTGTGTTGGAGGTGGCTCTAATGCTGCAGGTGCTTTTTATCATTATTTAGAGGATAAAGATGTAGAATTAATTGCTGTAGAAGCAGCTGGCCTAGGAGTTGATTCTGGCGAAAGTGCTGCCACTTCACAACTAGGAGAAGTTGGTGTAATTCATGGTAGTAAAACTATTTTAATGCAAGATGAATACGGACAAATAATTGAACCATATTCTATTTCTGCAGGACTAGATTACCCAGGTGTTGGCCCTTTACATGCTTTTTTGTTTGATGAAAAAAGAGCTACATTTATGAATGCTACTGATAAAGAGGCACTAGAAGCTGCTTATGAATTAACAAAAATAGAAGGAATTATCCCTGCGCTAGAAACCGCACACGCTTTAGCCGTTTTACCTAAGATGGATTTAAAAGGGAATCAAGTAATTGTTATTAATTTATCAGGAAGAGGCGACAAAGATTTAGAAACGTATATTAAACATTTAAAATAGCTGTCGCATCGAGTGAATTTGTGAAAAATGAACAAATTAGTATCGAGATGTAATTAGTTTTCGATATATTTTCTTTCAGGAAATACTCGAACTGACATAAAAATTAAATAATGAACTCAATTCAACAAATATTTCAGCAAAAAAATAAAAATTTATTATCAATTTACTTTACTTCTGGTTTTCCTAAATTAAACGACACAACAAAAGTTATTTCTGAACTTTCAAAAAACGATGTTGACTTTATTGAAGTAGGTTTACCCTATTCTGATCCATTAGCAGATGGCCCAACAATTCAGGATAGTAGCCAAATTGCATTGCAAAACGGAATTAATTTAGATGTGATTTTCGACCAACTTTTATCAATAAAAAACACCAACAAAACACCTTTAGTTTTGATGGGCTACTTAAATCAGATGCTAAAGTATGGTGAAGAAAAATTCTGTCAAAAAGTAAACGAATGCGGAATTGACACAGTTATTATTCCTGATTTACCAATGATTGAATTTGAAAATCATTATCAACAATTATTTGATAAATACGGAATCAATAACGTGTTTTTAATAACACCACACACCTCTGAAGAGCGAATTAAAAAAATAGATTCTTATACTAAATCATTTATCTACGTAGTTGCTAATGCAAGTATTACAGGTGCAAAAGGTGAAATTTCACAACAACAAATCGATTATTTTAACCGCATAAACGCAATGCAATTGCAAAGTAATTTAATTGTAGGTTTTGGTATTTCTGATAAAAAAACTTTTTCAACTGCTTGTAATTATATGAACGGAGCCATAATTGGTTCTGCTTTTATCAAAAATTTAGGTAAAGAAGGTGTTGAAGGAATTGCTCCTTTTATAAAATCAATTCGATAAATTTTAATCATATTATCATTGAAAAACAAACGCTTTGAAATTAAAGAAATTTCTATTGTTGAGACTTTACATATTCGACACAAAGTTATGTGGCCAAACAAACCATTAACCTATGTTGAGTTACCAGACGATAAGAACGGAAAACATTTGGGTTTGTATGTAAACGACACGCTAACATCAATAGTTTCATTATTTACTGTTAATAATGAGGTACAGTTTCGAAAATTTGCAACACTAGTTGAATTTCAAGGATTGGGATACGGAACAGTTTTATTACAAAAAGTAATCGTATCAGCAAAAAAAGAAGGAACCCGTAAATTATGGTGCAATGCTCGAGTAGAAAAATCAACCTTCTATGAAAAATTCGGTTTGAAACCAACCAATAAAAAATTTGAAAAAGGTGGGATTCAGTATATCGTAATGGAACGCTTATTTACATCAAGTTAAGAAAACAAAAAACTCAGTATTACCTATGCAATACTGAGTTTTTATATTTTATACTAAAAGCTTTTTACCTTCTCTTCTTACTATAATTTCCTTTCGATTTTCTTCTTGAATTTCGAGATTTCGGATTAAACTTTTCTACCGTATCATCAAACGTATTTTTTGCTTTACCTGCTTTATTTTTCTTCCACGAAGTATCTTCAGGCAATAATTTTTTTAACAAATCGTTACGTCCAACTTTAGTTAACGTATCTTTAATCCACTTTCTATTCTCCTTTTTATACCAAAAAAAGAATTTATGTTGATCTTCTTTTTCTTTAGCTGTTTTAGGCGTTTTTGTTGGTTTCAGAGTGTATGGATGGTAACCACTATAATAAATTACCGTAGCAACTGTCATAGGTGTTGGCGTAAACCCTTGTACTTGCTCTAACTGAAAACCCATATCTTTAGTTTCGGCAGCTAAATTTGCCATATCTTCTTTTTCACAAGCTGGATGACTTGAAATAAAGTAAGGAATCAACTGAAGTTTTAATTTCTTTTTTATGTTGATACGATCAAATCGTTCTTTAAATAAATGAAAATATTTAAACGATGGCTTACGCATCAATTTTAAAACAGGATCAGAAGTATGTTCTGGCGCTACTTTTAAACGACCAGAAACGTGCTTTGTCATCACCTCTTCGGTATACGCATCTAACTCTTTCGGGTCCGCATTTTTATTAAACTCAGGCACTAACATATCGTGCCTGATTCCACTTCCTATAAATGATTTTTTTATCTTCGGATGTGCATCTACAGCTTGATATAATTTTGTTAACGGCTTATGAGAAGTATCTAAATTACTACATATTACTGGCGATATACAAGAAGGCGCCACACATTTATCACAGATAGATTGTATTTTTCCTTTCATCTTATACATATTAGCAGAAGGCCCACCAATATCAGATAAATAACCTTTAAAATCGTCCATTTGCGCAACGGCATCTACTTCTTTTAAAACAGATTCTTGACTACGACTGGCAATAAATTTTCCTTGATGCGCAGAAATTGTACAAAAACTACAACCTCCAAAACATCCACGGTGAATATTTATTGAAAATTTAATCATTTCAAACGCAGGTATTGGCCCACGCTTATTATATTTTGGATGCGGCAAACGTGTAAAAGGCAAATCGAAAGAAGCATCAATTTCTTTTTCAGTCATGGTAGGATATGGCGGATTTATCATCAGCTTCTTATCACCTACTTCTTGAAAAATACGACGCGCATATAATTTATTCGACTCCTGCTCGATTACCTTAAAGTTTGATGCGTACGCTTTTTTATCTTTTAAACACAGTTCATGCGAATTGATATCAACATCTTTCCAATTTTTATTCTTCGGAATTTTCTCTCCTTCTTCAACAAAAACAGCTGTTTGTTTTATGGTTTTTAAGCTCGAAAACGGAACACCTTTTTGCAGTAACTCAACAATTTCACGCAACGGTTGTTCTCCCATTCCGTATACCAACATATCCGCTTTAGAAGTTTCTAAAATTGTTGGCAATAACTTATCTGACCAGTAATCGTAATGAGTTACACGACGTAATGAAGCTTCAATACCTCCAATTAATACCGGAACGTCTGGAAATTTTTCTTTTAAAATTTTTGAATAAACCGAAGTAGCGTAATCTGGTCTAAAACCTTTATCACCATTTGGAGTATAAGCATCCTTATCTCTACGACGTTTACTTGCGGTGTAATTACTTACCATCGGATCCATACATCCACCAGTAATGGCAAAAAATAAACGCGGGGTTCCTAACTTTTCAAAATCCTGTAAGTTATCGTTTACACTAGGTTGTGGTACAATGGCTACTTTTAGCCCGTAACTTTCTAGTATACGCCCAATTACTGCAGGACCAAATGATGGATGATCTACATATGCATCTCCACTAAAAAGAATTACATCTAATTCTTCCCATCCTCTTAACTTAACCTCCTTATTTGTAGTCGGTAACCAATCTGAAACTCGTCTTATTCTCATGCCGTTGCAAAGGTACAACGTTTTAGTTGAAATTACCTATCATAAAAAGGTGTTAAATAAATGAATAATAATGTAACATTTCTATAGAAATTAATACTTATGCAGTAGATAAAATACGAATCATGAAAAAAATTATACTAGGAACTGCTTTCATAGCCTTACTAGCAAGCTGTTCTACTTACAAAACAGTTCAAAACAACACGCAAACCGTGGCTGTTGCAATCGACTTAAATACTGTTGTTGATGATAAAATAATGGTTGAGATAAATCCGCAGAAAATTAAAGAAGAAACTCTTATTTATAACATTCCTGCAATTGTACCCGGAACCTATGCAATGAGTAACTACGGTAAATTTGTTGCAGACTTTAAAGCTTTTGACTACGACGGTAAAGAATTAGTTACTAAAAAATTAAACGAAAATTCTTGGCAAATAAACAATGCGAAGAACATGGATAAAATTTCTTACTGGGTTGAGGATACTTTCGATTCTGAAAAAGAACACAAAATTTATGTGATGGCAGGTACTAACATTGAAGAGGGTAAAAACTTTTTATTAAACCTACCTGGGTTTATTGGTTACTTTAATAATAAAAAAGAATTGCCTTATGAAATTACCGTAACGCACCCAACAAACCTATACGAAACCTCATCTTTAATCAATAAAAACACGACTAAAACAGATAATAGTAAAGATGTGTTTTTAGCACCTAGGTATGATGAAATTTCTGACAATCCGATTATGTACGCGCCGTTAAACAACGTTAATTTTACAGTAAACGGAATTGATGTTAATTTAGCAGTATACTCTCCTAACAACAAGCATAAAGCGACAGATTTAGAAGAGGCTTTAAAAACAATGATGACTGCCCAAACAAACTTTTTAAAAGGCTTTGAAACTACAAATGAATACAATGTTTTAGTATATTTATTTGACCCTGAAGTTTATAAATTTCAAGGATATGGAGCTTTAGAACACCGTTCATCAACTACAGTTGTTTATCCAGAAACAATGAGCAAAAAACAATTTGCTAGTAATATGATTAACGGAACGGTATCTCATGAATTTTTTCATATCGTTTCGCCATTATCTGTGCATTCTGAAGAAATTCACACATTCGATTTTAACAAAGCCAACATGTCTGAGCATTTATGGATGTATGAAGGGATGACGGAATATTTTGCCAATCTTTTTCAAGTAAATCAAGGTTTAATTTCTGAAGAAGAATTTATTAATGAAATGAACGTAAAAATAGGTTCTTCAATGCGTTATAACGATGCTATGTCTTTTACCAAAATGAGTAAAAACATCTTAGAACCTGAATATGCTAAAAACTACGGAAATGTATATCAAAAAGGTGCTTTAATTGGAATGGTTTTAGATATTATTTTAAGAGAAGAAAGCAACGGTACATACGGTGTAAGAAACATGATGTTAGATTTATCTAAAAAGTACGGAAAAAACAATGCTTTTAAAGATGAAAAAATTATTGATGAAATTGTAAAGATGACTTACCCTTCCGTTGGCGAGTTCTTTAAGAACCATGTACAAGGAGCAACACCTATAAATTACGAAACATACTTTAAAAAAGTAGGTGTTAAAAAAGAAACAAAAACCGAAAACGCTACTTATTTTATCGACTCAAAAGGACAACCTTTTATTTCTGTTAACGAGGCTCAAAAAGTTTTTTTTACTAAGAGAACAAATTCTGCTTTAGTTACCTTTGGAATTGAAGCTAATGATGTGTTAGAAGCTGTAAATGGCGAAAAAATATCTTTAGCAAATATTCGTCCTGTCATAGGAAAAACTATGCTGTGGAAAGCTGGAGATATAATAACCATGGAAGTTACTAGAAACGGAAAATTAATTACACTAAAAGGAAATTATGTACAACCAACCAGTGAAAGTACTGGCTTGTTAATTGAAAATCTTCCTGCCAATAACGCTAAAGTAATTTTAAGGAAAGCTTGGTTAAAAAACTAAGTATTCATTTTATAAAACTAAAAGGCAACCAAATTGGTTGCCTTTTTTTATATTTACTTTCCAAACATTTAAAATATATGAAATCACTTTTTAAACCACTACTAATCATTATATTAATAATTAGCAGTTGTTCCCAAAAAACAACAGACAAAAATGCCGATGTAAAGAAAAAAGACACCTACGTAAAAGATAATTTCACTAAAAAAGAAGTGACAATTACCATGCGTGATGGTGTAAAATTACATACTACAATTTACGCACCAAAAGACACTTCAAAAACATATCCTATTTTAATGCAACGTACTCCTTATAGTTCTAGACCTTATGGAGATGGTAAATTTAAAACCAAAATTGGTCCGAATAGCATTTTAATGAAAGAAGGAAATATTGTGGTGTATCAAGATGTTCGTGGTCGTTGGATGAGCGAAGGTGTATACGACAATATGCGTGCTTACATTCCTAACAAAACAGCAAAGCAAGCCGATGAAACAACCGATACATATGACACCATTGATTGGTTAATAAAAAACGTTGCCAACAATAACGGAAAAGTTGGTACATGGGGAATTTCATACCCTGGACATTATGCCACCGTTTCTACAATTGATGCGCATCCTGCTTTAAAAGCAGCCTCACCACAAGCTTGTATTGGTGATTTTTTCTTTGATGATTTTCACCACAACGGTGCTTTTTTATTGAGTTATTTTAGAGCTATTTCGTTATTCGGAACTTACAAAGATCAACCAACTGATTCTGCTTGGTATTCGTTTCCTAAAATGGATACGCAAGATCAATATCAATTCTTTTTAGATAAAGGTCCATTAAAAAACCTCAACGAATATTTTCAATATGATAAATTAGATGTTGCATCAACTAAAAAGAAAGATCAAATTGATGATTTTTTCTGGAAAGAAATTGTTGAACATCCAAATTATGATGAAACTTGGCAAAGCAAAGGAATTATTCAACATTTAGACAAAGTTCCATCTACCGTAGCAACGATGATTGTTGGTGGTTTGTTTGACGCAGAAGATTTATATGGTCCTTTAGAAACCTATAAAGGAATCGAAAAAAATCAACCAAATAATTATAACACATTAGTTTTTGGTCCTTGGGATCATGGTGGATGGGCACGAAATAAAGTAGCGAACAAAGTAGGTAACTATTATTTTGGAGATTCAATTTCATTAAAATTCCAAAAAGAAATTGAAACGAAATTTTTCAATCATTTCTTAAAAGGCGATGGATCTAAAAACTCAGGATTACCAGAAGCCTATGTATTTGACTCAGGTAAAAAAGAATGGAAATCATACGATGTTTGGCCTCCAAAAAATGCAAAAAAACAATCATTTTATTTATCAGCGAATCAAGAATTAACAACTACAAAGAAAGATAATTCTAAAGTTGATTTCATCAGTGATATTAAACGTCCTGTTCCGTATTCTGAAGATATAAAAACCGTTTTCACACCAAGAAAATACATGACAGACGACCAGCGTTTTGCTGCTCGTAGACCAGATGTATTGGTATACGAAACTGATGTTTTAACAGATGATTTTACATTAGCTGGAGATATTTTAGCAAAATTAAAAGTAGCAACCACAGGTTCTGCTGCCGATTGGATTGTAAAAGTTATTGATGTGCATCCTTCTGATTTAAAAAATGACAATAAAGAAATGCAATCACACTTAAAACTGAGCAACTACCACATGATGGTTCGTAGCGAAGTTTTACGTGGTCGTTTTAGAAATAGTTTTTCGAATCCAGAACCGTTTACACCTAACAAAAAAACAGACGTAAATATTAAACTACAAGATGTATTTCACACATTTAAAAAAGGGCATAAATTACAAATTCAAGTACAAAGTACCTGGTTTCCTTTAATTGATTTAAACCCGCAGACTTATGTAGATAACATTTATAAAGCTGACGAAAAAGATTTTAAAACACAAACACATTCGGTTTTTACAGATTCTAGTATAGAATTCACAGTGTTAAAAAACTAAGTATGAATCAAAATTATACCGATGTAATAATTGTTGGCGCTGGACTATCAGGAATTGGCGCAGCTTGTCATTTATCAAGAAAAAATGCAAATAAAAGTTATCGTATTTTAGAAATGCGTGGAGAATTAGGCGGAACATGGTCGTTATTTAAATATCCTGGTATTCGCTCAGATTCTGACATGTATACTTTCGGATATTCTTTTAAAACGTGGGACGCTTCAAAATCATTTGCAGATGCATCTTCTATTTTAGCATATCTAAACGAGGCTGTTGATGAATATAAAGTCCGCGATAAAATAAGCTATAACGAAAAAGTTACATCGGTTAATTTTGATACAAAATCTGCTCTTTGGACAGTTACCTCTGAGCATCAAAAAACAAAAGAAACACATCAATATACTTCAAGATTTTTGTTTTCTTGTAGCGGATATTACAATTACAAACAAGGATATACACCAAAATTTGATGGAGTTGCTAATTTTAAAGGCACTGTAATTCATCCGCAAAAATGGCCTGAAAATTTAGACTATACTGGTAAAAAAGTTATCGTTATTGGTAGTGACGCAACAGCAGTTACATTATTGCCAGCCATGGCAAATAAAACCGAACATATTACCATGGTACAACGTTCGCCAACCTATATTGGTGCACTACCAAATAAAGATAAAGTTGCCAACGGAATTAAAAAAATACTACCTAAAAAGATAGCACATAAAGTAGTTCGACTTAAAAACATTTTATTTTCAATTCTATTTTATAACGTTTCGCAAAGGTTTCCAAATTTTATGAGAAACTTTATTATTAAAGGAGCAAAAAAACAACTGAATGGCTTTCCGGTTGAACCGCATTTTACACCAAGTTACAATCCTTGGGATCAACGTTTTTGTGTAGCGCCTGATGGCGATTTATTTAAAGTTATCAGAAACAAAAAAGCAACTATTGTAACCGATCATATTGATTGTTTTACCGAAAACGGATTGCGTTTAAAATCAGGAAAAGAACTTGAAGCTGATATTATTGTTACCGCAACTGGATTAGAATTGGTTGCTTTTGGTGATGCTAAAGTAAGTATTAACAACACCGCTTTTAATCCTGCTGAAAAGTTAACTTACAAAGGTTTGATGTTAAACGATCTTCCTAATTTTATATTTTTTGTAGGGTATACCAATGCTTCTTGGACCTTAAAAAGCGATTTAACCAGCGAATATGCAAGCAGAGTTATTTCATACATGGATAAAAAAGGTTTCAACACCATTGTTCCGAAAGTAGAAAATAAAAATATTGAAACTGTTCCATTAATTAATTTAAACTCAGGATATATTCATCGTTCTAACGCAAACCTGCCAAAGCAAGGAAATAAGTTTCCGTGGAAATTATATCAAAACTGGATTTACGATTATTTTACATTGCGTGTAAAATCGATTAAAGATGATGTTTTAAAGTTTTATTAATAGCTATTTTAAAATTGGCTTAAATATTTTTTTCTATACCTCGTAATTAAAATTGCGAGGTTTTTGATTACTAAGTCAGTTTTATTTACGCTTTAAAATTATTAACTTCGTTAACTAATTATATCTCTTAAAAAAAGGGTATTTAAATTACGTATTCCAACATTGAAATTATGTCAAAATGCAAATTATGCTTAATAAAAATTGCTGACAAAAAAAACTCTCATATTATCCCCAAATTTATGGGTAAAAGATTGTTCGAATCTACAAGCCCCAGACATGGTGTTAAAATAGATGGTAATGGTAACTTGAAAAAAATACAAGACTCGCCCAAAGAAGATTACATTTTTTGCTCAAGCTGTGAAGAAAGATTTGCTAAACTTGAACATTATTTTTCGTTAAAACTGAAGAGTATACATAATTATCTTAATGAAAAAGATAAATTTAAAATTCATACAATTCAAAACAATATTATTCTAGAATGTTATAAAATTCCATTTAATGCAATAAAATTATTTAATTATTCTTTAGTATGGAGGGCTAGTATTTCTAATATGCATGAATTTTCAAGCTTTAAACTTAATGAATTTAATGAGGAAATTTTAAGAACTTTCTTAAATTCTAACTTAACACTATCATATAATCAGTTAACTGAAACATTAAAAAATATTCAGAATAAAACGAGTTTTGACTCATATTTCTTCAAATGTACTGTAAAGAATAAATATTCAAGAGGTATTTTTGCAGCTTATGAATTTTCGAAGTACTCCTTTGGTCTCTTTCTAGTAGATATAATAATCTTTTTTTACACTGATAAATCAAAAATTCCAAATGAATTTAAAATAATTTCAAACATCCAAACAGAGAATGCATTAATAGCTATGACTGATATTCCTAATTGGAAAAAATTAAACGCAGAACCATTGAAAAGCATAAATAATAATCATAATTAATCCTATATAATGTCCTACAACATCCTCAAAAAATCACTTCTATCAATTTCACGAGCGCCTAAACTTTCTAGATGATCATTATGCACTTGGCAATCTATGAGTTTGTAACCGTAGTTTTTGGCTAAATGAATAAAAGCAACTTTACTCATATTACTAGCTTTGCTAAACATACTTTCGCCACAAAAAATACCGTTTCCAACATCAACACCATACAAGCCAGCTACGAGTTTGTCATCAATCCAAACCTCAATAGATTTTGCGATTCCTTTATCGTGCAAATTAATATAAGCATCTTCCATATCGTCCGTAATCCAAGTTCCTAGTTGGTCGAATCTATCAATATGGCGGCAATTAAAAATAACATCTTTAAATGCTTTGTTTTCGGTAATTGTAAAACCTCCTTTTCGTAAAACCTGACGCATTGACTTTGAAATTTTTACTTCCTGCGGAAATAAAACCATACGTTCTGGTGGCGAATACCAAACAATTGGTTCACCTTCATTAAACCATGGGAAAATTCCGTTTTTATACGCATGTATTAAACGCTTAGCAGATAAATCTCCACCAAATGCCAAAACACCATCTTCATTTGCGAATTCGTAGGGCGGAAATACTATTTCTTCAGGTAACCAAATCATATAAAAACTATAATAAATGCTACAAATATACTGCAGTTTTTATCATAACTAATGATAAAAAAACTTCGTTCATTTCATTTTTTTATAATTCTTATTGAAATAAAAACGAATCCATACAAATTTCCATAATTTTGCAGTATGGTAAAAGAACTGCAACTTCGCGTTAATTTAATAGAAGAAAAAAAAGAGGATATCTTAAAAAAGAAAGCTTCTAGAAAATTAAACATCAATGTTTCTGAAATAAACAGTGTAAAAATATTACGTAAATCTATCGATGCGCGTAAAAAAGAAGTTATTTTCAACTACAAAGTTGCAGTCTATGTAAACGAACCTCAACCAACTACACCTGATTATATTTTTGATTATAAAGATGTATCAAAAGCAAAAGAAATCCATATTATTGGTTTTGGGCCTGCGGGAATGTATGCCGCATTGCGTTGTATTGAACTTGGTTACAAACCGATTGTTTTAGAACGTGGTAAAAATGTTCAAGATCGTCGTAGAGATTTACGAGCTATTAATCAAGAGCATTTTGTTAATGAAGATTCTAATTACTGTTTTGGTGAAGGTGGTGCCGGAACGTATTCTGACGGAAAGCTATACACTCGTAGTTTAAAACGTGGTGATGTTCGCCGTATTTTCGAAAACCTAGTTTATCATGGTGCAACTGAAGAAATTTTAATTGATGCACATCCACATATCGGAACTAATAAATTGCCGAAAATTATTAAAAATATTCGTGAGAATATTATAAAATATGGTGGTGAAGTTCATTTTGACACACGTGTTACCGATTTTGTTATAAAAAACAACAAGCTACAAGCGATTCTGTTACAAAACGGGAATGAAATGGTTGTAAACTCGGTAATTTTAGCAACAGGGCATTCAGCACGAGATATTTACGAATTACTACACAAGAAAGATGTTTTATTAAAAGCAAAATCGTTTGCAATGGGAGTTCGTGTAGAGCATCCTCAAGAAATTATTGACCAAATTCAGTACAGCTGTACAGGACAAAGAGATGAATTATTACCTGCCGCTGCATATAGTTTGGTACATCAAGTAAATAACCGTGGCGTATATTCTTTTTGTATGTGTCCTGGCGGATTTATAGTACCTGCTGCCACAGCAAATGGCGAAGTTGTAGTGAACGGAATGTCGCCTTCTCGTAGAAATAATAAGTTTGCGAACTCGGGTATTGTTGTTGAATTAAATATTGATAAAGATTTTAAGAAATACGAACATTTTGGACCTTTAAAAGGGTTAGAATTTCAGAAAGATTTAGAAAAATTAGCTTTTAATGCAGGCGGTAAAAGTCAAGTTGCCCCTGCGCAACGTTTAACTGATTTTGTTGAAGGGAGGTTATCTTCTACATTAAATGAAACTTCGTATCAACCAGGGTTAAAATCTTCTCCGCTACATTCATTACTTCCAAAAATAATTGGAGGTAGGCTACGTAAAGGTTTTGACGCTTTTGGTAAAAAAATGCATGGTTATTATACTGCTGAAGCGAATATTATAGGGGTAGAATCTCGTACCTCATCACCAGTAAATATTCCTAGAAAAGACAACCTAGAACACCCACAAATTGAAGGTTTATTTCCTTGCGGAGAAGGTGGTGGTTATGCTGGCGGAATTATTTCAGCAGCTATGGACGGTGAACGTTGTGCCGAAGCTGCAATTACGAATTTATAATTAACAATTTTTTGTTAGAATATTTTCTAATTACCTCGTATTTTTGCTACCTCTAAAATATGCTTAGAGTAACAAGGAAATGAAAGTTAAAAAAAGAAGAAATAAAAAGAATGTAAAACCGCACGTTAAACGTTTACATAACTACTACCAACGTACTGGTTTTTACATGTTTATTTGGGAAAGTTTAAAAAAAGCTTTTTGGCCAATAGTGGGAGCTATTGTAGGTTTATTTATTTTTAATAAATACGTTTATAATATTAACGATGGCTTACAGGCAATGACCGAAACTTTTTCTAGACTAGGTGTGTTGACTGTTTTCTTTATTTCTGAAACCATATTAGGGTTAATACCGCCTGAAATTTTTATAGCTTGGTCTAAAAAAACTGCCAACCCTGTTTTAAATTTATCAATTTTAGCTACTTTATCGTATTTAGGTGGCTTAACTGCTTATTTTATTGGTAGAGCTTCTTTAAAAATTGACTCTGTTAAAAATTATTTAGAAGTAAAAATGGCTAAAAACCTTAAAAACACCAGTAAATGGGGTGGTTTTTTAATTTTAGTTGGTGCTTTATTGCCATTACCCTTTGCTATTAGCTGTTTAACAGCTGGTATGATAAAATACCCTTTTAAAAATGTAGTATTGGTTGGTTCTTTTCGTTTTATACGTTTTGCAATTTATGCTTGGGCTATCTTTTCGGTAGTAAACTAAAACATTAATATTAAAAAAATTATGGGATTAAACAATAACGATATTTTTAAAAAATTAAGGGTAGCACACAAATTAAGAGATACTGATATTATTGACATTTGTGCTTTGGTTGATTTTAAAGTTTCAAAAAGCGAATTAGGAGCTATTTTTAGAAAAGAAGATCATCCTAAATACATGGAGTGTGGTGATCAGTTTTTACGTAATTTTTTAAATGGATTAATTATTCATTTACGAGGACCAATGCCTCCTAAAAAATAATATATACTATTAACAGCTTCACCTATATTTTATAAATAAGTTTAGCCCAGATTGAAGTATTTGTTTGAGCTCTTTTTTGAGAAACGAAAAAAAAGCGAGTACTGAAAGCTGGAAATAGCTTCAAAAAACAAAAAAAGAGAACTAAATAATTTTAGTTCTCTTTTTTTATTTTTATTCTAAAAACTTTGTTTTATTAGAATGGTAAATCATCTGGTTCGTTTGCAGATAAATCTGGAGCTGGTTGAAATTGATCAACTGGCGGAGTGTTTTGAGCTGCTTGTGATAAGTTTTCAATTCTCCATCCTTGAACAGAGTTAAAATATTTTGCAACACCTTCTGGGTTAATCCACTCTCTACCTCTTAAATTAATAGACACTTTTACATCCTGACCAACTGCATAGTTATTTAAAACATCACATTTATCTTGCACAAATTCGATCATAATCATTTGTGGATATTGCTCATCGGTAGTTACAACCATTTCACGTTTTCTAAATCCGCTAGCACCAAATGTTTGTGTTTCGTTTATTAATTTAATCTTCCCTATTACTTCCATATTCTTAACTATTTAATTAAAAGCACTTTCCAAGCACTTTCGACATCATTACTCTTTAAGTATTCTTGTGCAAATGTATGTTTTTTTTCAGTTGAAAGCGAAACATATTTTGGGTGTTCTTTTGCAAAGTTATTAACAGCGTCTTCACTTGGCAGCTGCTCTACATTACCTAACATTCCTAAATTATTACCTGTTAAAACAGGGCTATTTCTAATTTCAGTCGGAATTTGATCTACTCCAATACCTAAAGTTGAAATTGGTTTTGGTATCTCAAAAAAACCATCTCTTGCTCTTGAATAATAACTTCCTCCTGCCCTAGCTACTAAATCTATTTTGTGCTGATCGATACTGCCATCTTCTGCCAAAACATTTTCGTTAATATGTAATTTTACTACTTCGCAAACTATTAAGTTTCCTGCACCTCCTTCGGTTCCTGTATAAATAACATCAGTTACTTTACATTCAAATTGCACAGGTGATTCTGCTACTCTAAAAGGCGCTACTTTATCAGAAGCTAACATTGTAAAACCTGCTTTTTCAAATTCATTAACTCCTTTCGGGTACATGGTACTGCTTAACGACATTTGTTGTACAATGTCATAATTTACTACATTAATAACCACTTCTTTAGTTTCTTCTGCATTATCTAACGTATGTTTTGTTTTATTTCCTCTTACACTTCGTGCAGGTGAGAAGATTAACATGGGCGGATTGGCTCCAAAAACGTTAAAAAAACTAAATGGCGATAAATTCGGATTTCCATCCTTATCAATAGTACTTGCAAAAGCAATGGGTCTTGGCGCTATGGCACCTAATAAATAACCGTGTAATTTTGGTACTGGTAATTCTTTAGGATCTAGTGATAACATATTTTATTTTTTATTGTAAAGATACTACGCTTTTACAAATTAAGTTATTGTATAGAATAGTTTATATTTGACTAATGACTTTTTTTAAAAATACGTACTGGATAAAACGAATTACCGTTTTTGTTTCACTATTAATTGTTCCTTTTATTTTATGGAATACTTATGTTTTTTTTCAAAAATTTAAAGAAGAAGAAAGAGGTAAAATTAAAATTTTTGCGGCTGCTTTTAAAGAACTCGCCTCTAATCCAGATTTAAATGAAAACACCAACTTAATTAATAAGGTGTATGAAACTATTGAAAACATTCCTACAATTCTTGTAAATGAAGATGAAACTATTAATTTACATAGAAATTTAGACAGTATTAAGTCTAAAAACCCTAAATACCTTCAAGAACAATTAGCTATAATGAAAGGGCAAAATGAGCCTATTATTATTGAATATTTTGGAATTACCCAACATCTTTATTACCGAAACTCTGATTTATTATACAAGCTTAAATATTATCCACTCGCTTTATTACTAATTTTAGGGCTCTTTGTTACCATTGTATATATGGTGTATAAATCGAGTAAAGTTGCGGAACAGAACAAACTTTGGACAGGTATGGCCAAAGAAACTGCACATCAAATAGGTACGCCGTTATCATCTTTATTAGGTTGGATTGCTATTTTAAGAACCGAAAATGTAAATGAAGATTATATTGTTGAAATTGAAAAGGATGTTGATCGATTAAGTACCATTGCAAATCGGTTTTCTAAAATTGGCTCGTTACCAAAATTAAAAAGCTACAATATTGTTACTGAAACAGAAACCGCCTTTAATTATTTAAAAACTAGAAGCTCTAAACAAATATTTTTTTCTTTTTCTTCGGATAAAAAAGTTATCACAGCTTTATTAAATATTGAATTGTATGGTTGGGTTATTGAAAACTTAATTAAAAATGCCATTGATGCTATGCAAGGGAAAGGGAGCATTTCATTGGTTATTAAAGAAACCACTAGGTTTGTTAAAATTATAGTTACTGATTCTGGTAAAGGAATGGCTAAATCGCAGTTTAAACAAATATTTAAACCTGGATACACAACTAAAAAACGTGGTTGGGGTTTAGGTTTATCACTTTCTAAACGTATTATTGAAGATTATCATAACGGAAAAATACACGTTTTAAAATCTGAAATAAACAAAGGAACTACTTTCGAAATCCTCTTAAAAAAAAGTTTAAAGTAACTCCGTCTAACAACAATGTGATTCTGAAATAGATTCAGAATGACACACTGATGTTTCGTTTATTTTTCTTTGTGATTATGCCTTATTGACCAACCAAAAGCAAAACTTGCTATTGTCCAAATTACCAAACTTATCAATGTTTTTTTTAACGTAATTTCTTCTCCATCAAAATAAGGCCAAACAAAAGTCATTATAACAAACATAAACGTTCCCCAACTTAATCCTGCTTTCTGCCACTTTTTTAGCTTCATCGTTTTATTTAAAATTAGAAGCTATGTTTTTAGCCAAATCTACAAATTCATCATTGGTTAATTTTACTTTTTCAATAAACTGAATATCTGCCATTGTGTTTAACGGAATTAAATGCACATGCACATGTGGTACTTCTAAACCAATTACACTCATACCTACGCGTTTACAAGGAATTGTTTTTTCAATCGCTTTTGCTACGCGATATGAAAAAGACATTAATCCGTTATACTCTTCTTTTGATAAATCGAAAAGCTTATTTTCTTCTCTTTTAGGCACTACTAAAGTATGTCCTTTTGTATTCGGATTTACATCTAAAAAGGCTATAAAATTTTCATCTTCTGCTACTTTGTATGATGGAATTTCTCCTACTATTATTTTGGTAAAAATACTTGCCATAATTTTTTATTCTTTTAGTAAAACTATAAATATCTATTTTAATTCGAAACTCAATATCAGTACGCCATTCTACATTCATTTGTCAATCTTATATAACAAACAGCAAATCATGATGAGAATCTGAAACGAGTTCAGGTTGATGTATCAAACAATTAAGACTTATCAATCAAAAATAAAAAAAGCGCTGCAAATGCAACGCTTTTATCTATAAATATTTTAAACAAAAATTATCTTGAAATTTCCATAATTTCAAATTTCATAATTCCGTTAGGCACTTTAATCTCTGCTATTTCACCAACCTTTTTTCCTAATAATCCTTTTCCGATAGGCGAATTAACTGATAATTTACCATTTCTAACGTCGGTTTCAGAATCAGCAACTAAAGTATAGGTAAACTCCATACCATTGGTTGTATTTTTTAACTTTACGATAGAATGAATTAACACTTTAGAGGTATCTAACTGACTTTCATCAATAATACGTGCGTTTGCAACTACGTTTTTAAGTTTTGCTATTTTAGTTTCTAATAACGATTGCTCCTCTTTTGCTGCATGATACTCTGCATTTTCACTTAAATCTCCTTTATCTATAGCATCACCAATTTCTTGAGAAACCCTTGGTCTTTCAGTATGCTCTAAGTGTGATAACTCGTCTTTTAATTTTTTTAATCCTTCGGCACTATAATATGATACTTTACTCATAACTTTTAAACTTTAAAAAATCTCACACCGATAGGAATGAGATTGTGTAACAAATGTACAAAATATTTGTAAATTCGTAGCGTTAGTTTAATAACCCTGTTTTAAAATAATGAAAAAACTTATATCTATATTTTGCTTTATAATCACTTTAAGTTGTAGTGATAACATACCTACTAATAACTGTTTTAGAGGAGTTAGTATAAATGCTATTTTAGATTTAACTTTGCCTGAATTTCAAGAATTAAACATTCCTAATGGAGAGGCTCAAACCATAATTCAAGGACGAAATGTTTATATTTTTAGAGTAGGAAACAGTTATAAAGCTTTTGATAGACAATGTCCTGAGTCTAATTGTAATTCATTAATGACTTTTGATGGCGTGCAAATTAAATGTCCATGTGATGATAAAAAATATAATTACTTAGCAAACGGAGCTCCGATTAACAATGAAGGATGCCATGCTTTAATGTATTTTGTTACAAAAATTAGCAACACACAATTAAGAATATCTCGTTAATTATATAATTCTATTATTTAGATTCTTATTTTTGCGATAACAACAACACACTAAAATATTTATCTTGAAAAATTATTTTTCTTCTGATTTTAAATTGGGCGTTCTCGGTGGCGGACAATTAGGTAGAATGTTACTTACCGAAACACAAAAACTAGACATTTATACGGTTATTTTAGATAACAATGCTCAAGCTCCTTGCGCACAAGTTTGCAACGAATTTCATCAAGGAGATTTGTTTGATTTTGATACTGTTTACAATTTTGGTAAAAAAGTAGATGTATTAACTATTGAAATTGAAAATGTAAACATTGATGCTTTAGATAAACTAGAAGCCGAAGGGTTAACAATTTACCCAAAGCCAGCCAATTTACGAGTAATTCAAAACAAGGCACGTCAAAAATTATTTTATAGAGACCAGCAAATTCCTACTGCCGATTTTTCTCATTATGCTTTTTTAGAAGAATTAAAACATTCATACGAAAACAACATTATTGAATTCCCTTTTGTATGGAAAGCTGCGCAATTTGGCTATGATGGTAATGGCGTAAAAGTGGTTCGTAATTATGATGATTTACAATCCTTACCAGAAGGAGAATGTATTGCAGAAAAATTAGTTCCGTTTAAAAATGAATTAGCAGTAATTGTTGCTAGAAATTCTGATGGAGCAATAAAAACCTATCCTGTTGTTGAAATGGAATTTCATCCAGAGGCAAATCAGGTTGAATATGTAATTTGTCCTGCAAGAATTGATACTACTGTAGCAAAAAAAGCTAGAGAAGTTGCTTTAGATGTTGCCAGTAAATTAGATTTTGTTGGATTATTAGCTGTTGAAATGTTTCAAACAGAAGATGATGCTATTTTAGTAAACGAAGTAGCGCCAAGAACACATAACTCTGGACATTATTCAATCGAAGCAAGTTATACTAGTCAGTTTGAACAACATGTTCGTAGTATTTTAAATCTTCCGTTAGGAAATACCGAAAGTAAAGTTGCCGGAATTATGGTAAACCTTGTAGGTGAAGAAGGTTATACAGGCGATGTTGTTTATGAAAACATGCACAAAATTTTAAAAATTGATGGAGTAACCCCACATATTTACGGAAAAAAAACAACCAAACCTTTCCGAAAAATGGGACACGTAACAATCGTTAATAAAGATATAAATGAGGCGCGAAAAATAGCGCAACAAGTAAAAGAAACAATTAGAGTAATAGCTAAATAATTATTCGTCAAGCTGAATTTATTTCAGCTTCTCAACCAAACTCATGAGGTTCTGAAAAAAAGTTCAGAACCTCATTTAAAAAACATAAATTATGGTAGGAATTATAATGGGAAGCGATTCAGATCTTCCAATAATGCAAGAAGCAATCGATATTTTAGAAAGTTTTGATATTCAAATAGAAGTTGATATTGTATCTGCTCACAGAACACCTGAAAAATTAGTTGACTATTCTAAAAACGCACACACACGCGGGATAAAAGTTATTATTGCTGGTGCTGGTGGAGCTGCGCATTTACCAGGAATGGTAGCAAGTATGAGTCCGTTGCCTGTAATTGGAGTTCCTGTAAAAAGTAGAAACTCAATTGATGGATGGGATTCTGTTTTATCAATTTTACAAATGCCTGGTGGCGTTCCTGTTGCAACTGTTGCGTTAGATGGTGCAAAAAATGCAGGGATTTTAGCAGCTCAAATTATTGGTGCTTCTGATAAATGTGTTTTAGACAAAATTATTGCCTACAAAGAAGGTTTAAAACTTAAAGTTGAAAAAGCTTCGGAACGCGTAAAAAAATAGATTATTATAAATAAACCTCACAGGTTTTTCAAACCTGTGAGGTTTGAAAAAAGAATAAATGAATCCACTTTTACAAGATTTTAATACACCTCCTTTTTCTAAAATTACAAATGCAGACTATAAACCTGCTATTGAAGAAGCAATAAAAATAGCAAAAACAGAAATTGCTGCCATTGTAAATAATACTGATGCTGCTACTTTTGATAATACCACAGTAGCTTTAGATTTTACAGGTGAAAAGCTGAATAAAATAACTTCTATTTTTTTCAATCTAAATTCTGCCGAAACCAATGATGAAATTCAGAAAATAGCACAAGAGGTTTCTCCTTGGCTAAGTGAATTCAGAAATGATATTACGTTAAATGAAGCTTTATTTAAAAGAGTTAAAACTGTTTTTGATGCTAAAGACAGTTTAGACTTATCTTCTGAAGAAAAAATGTTGCTAGACAAACAATACAAAAGTTTTGCTAGAAACGGCGCTAATTTAAATAAAACTGACAAAGTAGAATTACGCACAATTGATGCTGAATTATCTAAGCTATCATTAAAATTTGGAGAAAATGTATTGGCTGAAACCAATGCTTTTGAAATGCATTTAACTGATGAAAATGATTTATCAGGTTTACCTGAAAGTGTAAAAGAGGCTGCTAAAGAGGTTGCAAAATCAAAAGAAAAAAAAGGTTGGGTTTTCACTTTAGACTATCCAAGTTACATTCCTTTTATGACCTATGCTGACAATAGAGAATTGCGTAAAAAATTAGCCATTGTAGCTGGTAAAAAAGCATTTCAAGATAATGACTTTAACAACGAAGATGTTGTTTTAAATATTGTAAAACTTCGTCATAAAAGAGCCAATTTACTAGGTTATAAAACACATGCACATTTTGTTTTAGAAGAACGAATGGCAGAAACACCTGAAAAAGTGTTATCTTTTTCAAACGATTTATTAGCCAAAGCAAAACCTGCCGCAAAACGTGAATTTGATAATTTAGCTGCTTACGCTAAAAAATTAGATGGTATAACGCAACTTGAAAAATGGGACGGCGCTTATTATTCAGAAAAATTAAAGAAAGAATTATTTTCTTTAGACCAAGAATTACTAAAACCTTATTTTAAATTAGAAAACGTAATTGATGGTGTTTTTGAAATTGCTAATCGTTTATTCGACTTACAGTTTGAAGAAATAAATTCGATAGATAAATACCACGAAGATGTAAAAACATACAATGTAACTGATGCAAACGGAAATTTCATTTCTCATTTTTATGCTGATTTTCATCCAAGGCCAGGAAAAAGAAATGGTGCATGGATGACGAGTTATAAATCGCAACAAATTAAAAATGGTGTTAATGAACGTCCGCAAGTTTCTATCGTTTGTAATTTTACAAAACCAACCGAAACAAAGCCTTCTTTACTAACTTTTAATGAAGTTACAACCTTGTTTCATGAATTTGGACATGCATTACATGGTATGTTAGCAAACACCACTTACAACAGCTTATCAGGAACATCAGTTTCTTGGGATTTTGTAGAACTTCCTAGTCAGGTTTTAGAAAACTGGTGTTACGAAAAGGAAGCTTTAGAGTTGTTTGCAAAACATTATGAAACTGGAGAAACGATTCCGATGGAATATGTTGAAAAAATAAAAGAGTCAGCTAGTTTTCATGAAGGTATGCAAACGCTTCGTCAGTTAAGCTTTGGATTATTAGATATGAGTTGGCACTCCCAAAACCCATCAGAAATTAAATCTGTTAAAGATTTTGAAACCGCTGCGTTTTCTGAAACAAAACTATATCCTGATGTTGCTGAAAACTGTATGAGTACGGCTTTCTCTCATATTTTTCAAGGAGGATATTCTGCCGGATATTATTCTTATAAATGGGCGGAAGTTTTAGATGCTGATGCTTTTGAGTATTTTTTAGAAGAAGGAATCTTTAATAAACAAGTTGCGGATAAATTTAAAGATAATATTTTATCAAAAGGAGGCACCGAAAAACCAATGGAATTATATAAACGCTTTAGAGGCAAAGAACCTAAACCTGATGCACTTTTAAAACGTGCTGGGTTACTATAAAAGCTACAAAAACCTTTCGAAATTTCGAAAGGTTTTTTCTTTAAAAAACACTAAAATAATATTCTTATCATTTTTTTAAACTTTTAACACAATAACCTATTTATAATGATTATTAATAATTTATATTTGCATTTCTTTTCTATAAAAAAAGATAAATGACCATAAAAAACAATAGCATTGCAAGTAGAATCACCGCCATATTTTTGGTGTTGCTTATTATGCTTCCTGCTATTGTTAAAGCTACTCATGAGCATAAAGATGAAAGTCATCATCATTGTAAAGAAAAATTAACACACTTACATGAATCTGTAAATGATCATTGTGATATTTGTTATTTTTCTTTTGCTGCTTTTAACTTAGCTTCAAAAAAGTTTGCACAAACTAAAACTTTTAAAATTAATAAGAACGTAATTGAAAGTTACAATTTAATTGCTACTGTTTCTTACTTTTCATCACTTAAAAGACTAAGAGCTCCTCCTGTGAACTCTTAATTATTTTTATTCTCTTTTTATTTAATACCAACAGCTATTTATTACCTACAAATTAGTGTATAGATGGTTTTGTATTATCTATTTAATTGAATTTAAGTAACTCACTAATTTAATCTGTATTATCCTCAAATATTATAATTATTTGATCATAATACTACATCCACTTATTTTTTACTATAATGACAAAACTAAGCTTAAGTGCTTTATTTTGTGTATTGTTTCATGCTTTTATCTTTAGCCAAAACACTAATAGTGTAACGGTAAAAGTAATTGATGAGGCAACACAAATAGAGCTGCCCAATGCCCATGTAAGTATTGGCTTAAAACACGCGTACACCAATTTAAAAGGAAACAGTTACTTTCAAGGAATTAACTCTAAAAAACAACTACTAAGTGTTACGCACGTAGGATATATTACCCATAAAAAACTGGTAACATTCCCTCTTAAAAACTCGGTAATATCAATAGCTCTTAAACAAGATATTTCGTTGCTTAACGAAGTTACGATTGCACATAGTACAAAAAAAGTATTTCATAAAAGCTCAAGCAATAAGCAAAAAATTGGCAAACTGTTTTTAGAACAAAATAGAGACAATAGCTTAATGCAAACGTTAAAAGATATACCAGGTGTAAGTACAATTGCCATTGGGTCTGGGCAATCTAAACCTACAATAAGAGGGCTCGGTTTTAACAGAGTGGTGGTTGTTGAAAACGGAATTAAACACGAGGCGCAACAATGGGGAGCAGATCATGGTTTAGAAATTGATCAATACAACGTTGAAAACATTGAAGTAACAAAAGGAGCTGCTTCTTTAATGCATGGCTCTGATGCAATTGCAGGTGTTATTAGTTTAAAAAATAATTTACTCCCAGATGTTAATTCTTTTTCTGGAGAACTAAACCTAACTAACAGGAGTAATAATGATTTATACGGAATATCATTAGGCGTAAAACAACGTTATAAACATTGGTATTATAAAGCAAGAATTACGCATGAAGAATATGGTGATTATAAGGTGCCTACTCGTACAATAACGTATGATAATTACATTTTTAACCTACATAAAAACTATTTACGAAATACAGCAGGACGTAATCATAATAGTAGTGTTTCTTTAGGTTACACTTCTGATAAAATAAATACAATCACTACTTTTAGTAATGTAAATGCTAAAAATGGTTTTTTTGCAAACGCACATGGATTAGAGGTAAGAACTTCGAAAATTAATTACGATGCAAACAATAGAGATATTGATTTACCACTACATAAAGTTAATCACTTTAAAATAACAAATAACACCAGTTTTCTTTTTGCTAACAATACTTTAGATATTGAACTTGGTTATCAAATAAATGACAGAGAAGAACATTCAGAGCCTGTGCCACATGGTTATATGCCAAAACCAGATTCAACCAAAGAGCGTTTATTTAACAAAAACACTTACAGTTTTAATATAAAAAATAATCATTATGGTTTTAAAAACCATAAAATTACAACAGGACTTAATTTCGAATATCAAGACAATGACATTGATGGCTGGGGATTTCTGATTCCTGAATACACAAGACTAACTGTTGGCGCCTTTTTATATGATCAAATAAAAATTAATACTAATTTATACCTAGATACTGGAATACGTTATGATTATGGGGTTGTAAAAACACAACCATATTATGAATGGTTTACATCTCCTGTTACTGATAATAACGGAAACATTACACAACAACAATTACAGCGATCAGAAAAAAGGAATTTAAATTTTAAAAACTTTAGTGCTTCTGCTGGATTAAGTTATTCGGTAAAAAATACTTCTTACAAAATAAACTTTGGTAAAAGTTTTAGAATTCCTTTAGCTAATGAGCTTGCTTCAAACGGAGTTAATTATCACATGTATCGCTATGAAGAAGGTAACACCAATTTACAACCTGAAAGCTCTTATCAAGTTGATGGAGAATTTAGTTTAAACTTTAAGAATAGTTTTATCCAAATTACTCCCTTTGCTAATTACTTTGACAATTATATTTACTTAAGCCCTACATCTGAATATTACGAAACACTTCAAAAATATCAATATACACAGAGCGAGGTTTTTAGATATGGAGGCGAAATTAGCCTAGAATACACACCGATTAAAACCTTCACTTTTAAAGGATCTTTAGAGTATGTTAAGGCAACACAATTAAGCGGTAAAAAGAAAAACTTTACCCTACCGTTTTCACCACCTTTAACCGGAATACTATCACTTAAATACAATTTAAATCGTTTCTTCTTTTTAAAAGACACCTCGTTTTTCTCGAAAGTAAGAATTGTTTCGGATCAAGACAATATAGTTCCACCAGAAAAACCAACCAAAGGCTACACGCTTGTAGATATAGGTTTACACACAAATACATTTCCTTTTTCAAAAAAACATCCTTTAAAAATTCAAGGAAAAATAAATAACATTTTTAATACTAAAGCTTTTAATCACACAAGTTTTTACCGGTTGATTGAGGTCCCTGAACCTGGTAGAAATTTTTCAATAACCATTATACAAACATTTTAAACAATCATTTTTTTTTAATCATGAAACACACAATTAAAACAGCAATTCTATTTTTAGCAACCACTTTTATGGTTTCTTGTAGCGATGACGATTCAATCGTTAAAACCTTTGAAGAAAACAAAAATGCTGAAAGATTTACAAATATCGAGTTAGGAAACTCTGATTTTATTTTACCACAATCAAATGTAGATGTGCATATCGAATTTGACTATACTGGAACCAGCAAAGTATCTAAAATATATTTTGATGTTGAAGCACACAGTACAAATGCAGTTAACGACGGAGAATTAATATGGGACTTAAGAGATCATTTAGTACCTGTTGAAAGATACCAAGGGCAATTAAATCCTCATATTCATTACCATGTTTATTTTGATGAAGATAGCAAATATGAACCTTCGTTTAAAGCTGCTGAAGGAGTATACAACTTTAAAATTACTGTTGAACATGAAGATGGTACTAAAAGTATTGTTACAAAGAAGTTAAATATTGTTCAAAAATTTAAACATTTAGAAGTTGGTGAAAACAATAGAGTTACTTACGGAAAAGATGAACTACATACCGAATTTGAATATGTATCTACTCCTAATAAAGTAACTGAAATTAAATATGAATTATGGTTTGAAGAATGGCGAACTGGCCAAGATGTAGCCGTTGGTGAATGGGATAGTGTAGTAACAATATTACCAAAAGAATTATATGAAAATGTAATAAACCCAGATATCCATTATCATTTCGACTTAATTCCTGAATCTCCAAAAGGAGGATACTGGTTAAACATTTATGTACAAGAAGATGGTGAAAAAGAAAAAGTAAAACTATCTATTCCTTTCGAAATAAATTAACAATAAAAATCAAGGCTGCCCGAACCTCTTTGGGTAGCCTCTTATATCTAAAAAAATGAAATTTATAAAAAAAACAACACTCCTTCTACTTTTATGCTTACCATTAGTAAACTGTAGTAGTGATTCTGAAAATATCGACGAAGAAAAACCAACAATATCAGTTAATTACAACCAAGGTTTTCCTAAATCATGTACCGTATTAGAAAAAGGTAAACAATACACTATTAAAGTAAAAGTTTCTGACAATGTTGCTTTAGCCAAATACGCTATCGACATTCACCATAATTTTGACCACCATACACATGATGATCAAGGAAGCCAATGTGAACTGAGCCCTATCAAAACACCTCTTTCTCCTTTAATTTTTATGCAAAACTATACTATTGATAACGAACCTAAAGAATATGAAATTTCGCAAGTCATAACAATACCTAATGATATCGATACGGGAGATTATCATTGTCAAATTTCTGTAATTGATATAACTGGTTGGCAAAGCAGAACATCAATAGATATTAAAATTGAATAAACTTGTTACACAAAGAATTCTAAAAAACGATTTCACAAAATGATAAAAACTAAAAACTTAACTAAAAAATATGGCGATTTTATTGCGTTAAATAATTTAAATATAGAAATAAAAGAAGGAGAGATATTTTGTTTACTTGGCGCAAATGGTGCTGGAAAATCAACCACGATAAACCTATTATTAAATTTTATCACCCCTACTTCTGGCAATGCTTTTATTAATGAGTTAGATGTTGCTAATAACACTAAAAGAACAAAATCATTCTTAACTTATATTCCAGAAAATTTAATGTTGTACCCTAGTTTAACTGCGGTAGAAAATCTAGATTATTTTTTAGGAATTGGTGGCTACAAGTTTTCTAAAATAGAGTTAGAATTCTTTTTAGATGAAGCTGGCTTGCAACAAGAAGCTTACCATAAACGTACGCAGTATTTTTCAAAAGGAATGCGACAAAAAATAGGAGTTGCTTTGGCCATTGCTAAAGATGCAAAAGTATTATTACTAGATGAACCTACATCGGGGTTAGATCCAAAATCCAGTAATGAATTTGGACAGCTTTTAAAAAAAATGAAAGCAGACAATGTAGCTACATTAATGGCTACACATGATATTTTTAGAGCTAAAGAAATAGGTACACATATTGGTATTATGAAACAAGGGGAATTAAAACATTGCTTTTTAAGTGATGATATTTCATTGCTAGATTTAGAAAAATTATACTTAGAAACGATGAACTTAAAAGATGAACCTGTATGATTTACTACGTAATAAAAAAAGAGCTTCAAGAAATTTTTAGAGACGGTCGTTTTAAAATTTCAATAAGTATCGTATTTGTGTTATTAATTGTAGCTCTTTTAGCAACAAATAAACAATACAAGACTACTAATTATCAATATAATGAAGCTAAAAATAACGAACGAACAATATGGGAGTCTCAAGGGGAAAAAACCCCTCATTCGGCAGCACATTATGGTAATTATATTTTTAAACCTAAATCTCCATTATCACTTATAGATCAAGGGATTGATAAATACACTGGTGTTTCTGTTTTTTTAGAAGCGCATAGTAGAAATCAAGCACAATTTAGTAATGCTTCTGATCAAACTGCCTTATCTCGTTTTGGAGAACTAACGGTTGATTTTATTTTACTATACATACTTCCTTTAATTATAATTTTAATTGGATATAATAGTTTTACTAAAGAGATTGAAGGTAAAACTATTTACATTTTAAAAAGTCAAGGTGTTACTGGTTGGAAACTGCTTTTAGGTAAATGGGTAGCCACATTAATACCTCTATTTACAATTCTTACATTTCTTTTTGCTACAGGAGCTATTATACTTTCTAGCATCGAAAACTATGGGGTTTTTAACTGGAAGCCTTTTGGTACTTTATACCTGATATATCTTTTATATTATTTTGTTTTTATAAATATCACCTTAATAATTTCTTCTCTTGTAAAAAAATCAGGAATTTCTTTAGTTATTAATTTATCTTTTTGGGTTTTAGCTTGTTTTATAACTCCTAAAGTTGCCAGTAATCTCGCTGATGCCAAATATCCATATCCTACGCATCAAGAGTTTTCTAAACAAATTTCAGAGGAAAACAAAAAAGGCTTAGATGGTCATAACCCTTGGAGCAAGGAAGCTAAAAAATTAGAACAAGAAGTTCTTACTAAATATAAAGTTGATAGTGTTCATAAACTTCCATTTAATTTTAGTGCCTACCGCATGCAAAAAGGAGAAGAGTATCAAGCTAAAGTGTATCAAAAACATTACGCTTTCTTAAAAGAACAAGCTAAAAATCAAGATAAAATTTATAAATCATTAGCTATTATTTCTCCTTTTCTTCCTACTCGTTTTTTATCAATGGCAGTCGCAAAAACTGATTATGAAAATCATTGGAATTTTACCGAATCGGCCGAAATATATAGGGTTGAAACACAAGGTTTTTTAAACGGTACTACCCAAAAAAATTCAAAATACGGAGAACGTTATGTGGCACCTGCAAGTACCTGGAGTAAACTACCAGAATTTAAATATGAAACTTCTTCATTCGAAAAGACTTTACAACAAAATTCCTTTCTATTTTTAATGCTTTTTGTGTGGTTTATAATTACATCACTGGTACTAACATTTACTAATAAAACTTATTAAAATGATTACACATAATTTTAAATACGAATTAAAAATATTATTACGTAATAAGTGGCTTCTTTTACTTTTTTTTACAATACTTACTATTATTCTTTTTGCGGGTTACAACGGAAAAGTTAAGGTAAACAAACGCATTGCTGATATTGAAGCAATTAATAATAGCGTAAAAAAGAAGGATCAAAAAATGCTACAAGTATTAGATTCTATTGAAAAAGGGCATAAAACAAGTAACAATTCATGGGCTGCACCAACAAGACCCATGCACATAGGTTATTCTTTTCCAAGAGTAGTAGCAATGCCCCCACAATCACTGGCTTTTATAGCGACAGGACAAAGTGATTTATTTACCCATTATGTGCAACCAAAAGCTTATGGAGATAGTTTTTTATTTAATTATGCTGAATTAACGAACCCTATTCAATTACTTTTTGGAAGTTTTGACCTTTCTTTTGTTATCATTTACATACTTCCGCTAATTATTATTGCTTTTAGTTATAATATTTTTTCGTCAGAAAAAGAAGCTGGTTCTTTAAAACTATTAGCTTCACAACCTTTATCTATATTTACTTGGATAGTACAAAAAATTGGTATACGTTTCATTTGGTTAACTATAAGTACACTTTTAATTTTAACCATAACTTTTGCAATCAATAAGTTTGATTTCTATTCCAATTTTACAGTTTATATAAATACATTATTGTTAATAACAGCCTATATTCTTTTTTGGTTTGCTATGGTGTTTTTAATAAATATATTGATTAATAACTCTGCAAAAAATGCCGTTAGTTTACTTGCTATTTGGGTATTTATAATTTTAATAATTCCTGCGGTAATTGGTCAACTTGGTAATACTTTTTATCCGATTCCGTCAAGAACAAAATTAATCAGTGAGATAAGAGAGGTTAAAGAAGAAATTTCAAAAAAACAAGATGAAATTTTAGATAGTTATTTAAGAGATCATCCAGAATATGCTAGTAATAATACTAGTACAAATTATTCTTTTTGGCATAAATATATGGCTTCACAAAATTTAGTTGAAGAAGAGTTAAAACCTTTAATTGACACTTATGATATTCAATTAGAAAATCAACAAAAATGGGTACAAAATTGGCAATATACTTCGCCTGCTATAATTTTGCAACAAGCTTTAAATGATATTGCCGGAACCTCTAGTTTACATTATCAAAATTTTAGAGAGCAAGCTGGTGCTTTTTCTAAGCAATGGCGAAACTTTTTTGTTCCCTTGTTATATAAAAACAAAAAATTTAGCACAAAACTGTATTATAAACTTCCAACTTTTAAATACAAAGTTTCTGACTCTTCTTCCTTATTAATAAAATTAATTTCACTAATAGTTTTTTCTTTATTTTTTGTGAGTATCGCTTGGTGGGTTTTTAAACGAAAATTAAAAAAAGGAACACTTATTAATTATTAAAAGAGGTTAGTCGGTATTTTTTGCTTCAATCCATTTGCTCATATATTTTGTAGCTTGTAAGGTTTGATGCTGTAATAAACTTCCAAGAAAATTTTGTTGACGATGTTCAATTAAGTTTTCTTGGATTTTTTTTAGTTGATTTATAAAAATTGGTTCAATATTATTTTTATCATAAATAGCATTGATAATTTCTATTCCATTTAACTGTGATTTTTTCCACAGTTTTTCATCAGTAAACAATTCAATTGCTTTGTTTGAAAAAACCTCAAAATCATTTTCTACAAAACCATTCCAACCAAAACCATCATGCATTCCCTCTGCTCCTATTAATGTTGTTACAGATGGAGTTCCGCAAACCATCGCTTCGGTTAATTTACCTTTAATTCCAGCACCAAAACGTATCGGAGCTAATACAACTTTTGCGTTTTGCACAACTTTTATAGCATCTTCTGCAAAACCTTTAACCAAAAAACCTTCTTTTTTATTATGCAACTGATTTATTTGTTGTGTTGCGTAGGCTCCGTATATATGAATTTCTGCTTTTGGTAGCTGTTTACGAATTGATTTCCAAATTTGTTTTAATTGTAAAACGGCATCAATATTTGGTGCATGAAAAAAATTACCTATGAATACAAAATGTTGACGCTCTTTAAAATTTTTCCACTTTTCTATAACCTTTTTATCAATTTTATCCAATAAGAAAGGCAAATGATATAATAAACGCTCATCAATTTTAAAAACCTCTTTCAGTAATTTCATTTCATAAGAAGAAATTATTAAACTCAAATCACAGCGCAATATTGCTGCGATTTCTCGTTTTGCATCTGTAGAGTTTAATAAAGCATCCGTAGAAAAAACTTCGCCTTTTTTTAATTGCTGATGACGGGTTTTGCGTAAAAAATGTAAATCTTCAGTATCTAAAATCCGTAAGGCATTCGGGCAATTTTCTGCAACACGCCAACCAAATTGTTCTTCCATCATAAAACGATCAAACAAAACAATATCCGGATTTAATTCAGAGATAAAATCATCAAACGACGTATTATTTAACTCAATCGCTACTTCTTCTACTCCCAATTCAGATAATTCAATAGCTTTCTCGTTTTTCTGAGCTGGTGAAGCAAACGTTATTTTATAACCGTTTTTGGTAAACAATTCAATCAATTGTAACATTCTACTTCCTGCCGCAGATGATTTTGGTTCAACCCAAACATACCCAATAATTAATAGCTGTTTCATAAGGTTTCAAAGTTAAAATAATTAATGTCTTTTTTTGATAAAAAGTAATCGAAAACATACTTCAAAAAATCAACTTTTATGTGTAATTTTGCAGTTATTATTCTGAAAAACAAAATATAAACTGGTAAAAGTTAAATTTTTATCAGATATACATAAATAATAAAAAACGAATTATGAAATACGATTTAATCGTTATCGGTTCTGGTCCTGGTGGATATATTGCTGCCATTAGAGCCGCTCAATTAGGATCTAAAGTAGCTATTATCGAAAAATATTCAACTTTAGGAGGTACTTGTTTAAATGTAGGATGTATTCCTTCAAAAGCATTATTAGATTCTTCTCACCACTATTACGATGCTGTAAACCACTTTGAAGAACATGGAATTTCGGTTGAAAAACCAACGTTTGATTTCGAAAAAATGGTAGACCGTAAAGCAAAAGTTGTTGAAACTACAACTGGTGGAATTAAATATTTAATGGACAAGAATGCAATTACTGTTCATGAAGGTTTAGGTTCTTTTGAAGATGCTACGCATGTAAAGGTTACTAAAAACGACGGAACTTCAGAAATAATTGAAGGAACAAATATTATTATAGCAACAGGTTCTAAACCATCTACATTGCCTTTTATATCTTTAGATAAAGAGCGTGTTATAACATCTACCGAAGCTTTAAAACTTAAAGAAGTTCCAAAACACTTATTAGTAATTGGTGGTGGAGTTATCGGACTAGAATTAGGTTCTGTTTACAAACGTTTAGGCGCTGATGTAACCGTAATTGAATACGCTCCTACAATTACACCAACAATGGATAAAGATGTTTCAAAAGAACTTACTAAAGTTTTAAAGAAACAAGGGATGAAGTTTAACGTAAATCATGGGGTAACTTCAGTTGAAAGAAATGGCGATGAAGTTATTGTAAAAGCAACCAATAAAAAAGGTGAAGAAGTTACTTTTAATGGTGATTACTGTTTAGTTTCTGTTGGTCGTAAGGCATTTACAAAAGGATTAAATTTAGAAAAGGCTGGTGTAAAGCTTACCGATAGAGGTATGGTTGATGTAAACGATCATTTACAAACCAATGTTGCTAATATTTATGCAATTGGTGATGTTGTTCGTGGAGCAATGTTAGCTCATAAAGCTGAAGAAGAAGGTGTTGTTGTTGCTGAATTTTTAGCAGGACAAAAACCTCATATTGATTATAACTTAATTCCTGGTATTGTTTACACATGGCCAGAAGTTGCCGCTGTTGGTAAAACAGAACAAGAGTTAAAAGATGCTGGAGTTGAATATAAGGCTGGTAAATTTTCAATGCGTGCTTTAGGTCGTTCTAGAGCAAGTGGAGATACTGACGGATTTGTAAAAGTATTAGCTGATAAAAATACTGATGAGGTATTAGGTGTACATATGGTTGGTGCACGTGTTGCCGATTTAATTATGGAAGCTGCTGTAGCTATGGAATTTAGAGCTTCTGCGGAAGATTTAGCTAGAATTTGTCATGGGCACCCAACCTATTCAGAAGCGGTTAAAGAAGCTGCAAAAGCTGCTTGGGACGGAAAACCTTTAAATGCTTAATACAAAGCTTTAAAATATATTTTAAAAAGCAATCTCAAATGAGATTGCTTTTTGGTTTATTATTATGATTATGATTAAATAAATTGTTATAAACTATAAAACTAAAGTTATGAAAACTAAAAAAAATAATTACTGGTATGTTTTAATCGCTTTTATAGCTATTATGTTAATGACTGGCTATGTTTTTGACCTTGGTGAAACTTTGGGTAAAGCGATGGCTAATTAAAGAATAAAAAATCTAAAAAATAAATTAGCGATACCTTTATAACAAAGCACAAAAAAATCCGAACTCAATGAGTTCGGATTTTTTATATTTTAACTTTTTATGATTACTGAATTCCGTAAAAAGAACTCATATTATCTTCAATATTAGAAGCTTTTTTAATTGCTTCATACATTTGAAAAGTTTTATTTTTTCTTTGATTTACAATACGGTTTCTGTATGAATCATAATTTGGCAATGCTGTTGGTAATGTTTTAGAAGTTACTTCAAAAGCAAATAAACCTTTATCACCTGCAACGTTTTTAACAACAGTATTTTCTTTAGAATTTAGCATCGCTCCTACTACTTTAGGTTCAAAACCAACACCTGAAATTGTAGGTGATTGTAAATTAACATCAGTAGCTTTTTTAACAGTTTGTGCAACCGATTTAGCAATTTCAGCTAAGGTAGCGCCATTAATTTTAGCTTCAATTAATTTGGCTTTTCTTTCTTTTGTTAAAATAGGACGTACTTGAGCTATTGCTTTTTCAACTGGCATTAAACCTTTTTCTGTTTTACCTGTTAAAGTAACTACCACATATCCTCCATCTACATCAAAACGCTTAGCATCTCCAATATTAACTTCGGTATCAAATGACCAAGTTATAATTTCTCTTTCGCTACCAATACCTGGCACTACTTCATCTAATGATTTTAACCCTATTGCTGGTAAAACCGTTAAATTACTTTCTTTTGCTACCTCTGTAAATTTTTTGCCGTTTGCTAATGCTAAAGCAAATGTTTCTGCATTTTGAAAAATTGTATTTTCTGTTGCTTCTGATGCTTCTATTTTACGACCAAATGTTGCTAACTTAACAACTGGTTGAAAGTTTTTTTGATCATCAATTTTTATTACATGAAATCCGAATTGAGATTTTACAACTCCCATATCACCTTTTTTTCCTTCAAAAACAAAGTCTCTAAACGCTGGCACCATTCTGTTGTAACCAAACCAATCATAAAAACCTTCTTTTTCAACCGAACCTTTATCCGAAGAAAATTGTTTTACTAATTCTCCAAATTTAGATTTGTTTGCTTTTAATACTACTAACAAACTATCGGCAGTGCTTTTAGCCTCTTCTTCTGTTTGAGTTACACTTGCATCAGCACTAGCTGTACCTACAAACGGAATTAAAATATGACTTGCTTGTGCAGAATCTGGTAATTGAACCACCTTTGTAATTTTTGACAATTTAAATTGACCTGCATCTTTATATGGTCCAAAAACATCGCCTTCTTTTCCATTAAAAATATCGTCTGCAATTACTTGTGGTACTTGTACTTTAAACTTGTAATTATTATCTAAAGTTAAATCTGAGTCATTTTCTGATAAAAATTCAGCATAATCTGTAGTATTTTTTAACCCTTTAACTGAGATATTTGCACTTGTAACAGAATCGTCAATTAATTTTGCTACGGCTTCTTTAATCGCAGTTTCATCTTCAGGTGTTGCTTTTATATCAAACTTTACAAAGTTAATATCTCTTGAAGCATCAACCTGAAATTGTTGTTTATGCTCATTAATATAGTTTTTAACATCACTTTGTTTTAAAGTAACTAAACTATCGGCAATTGTTGTATAAGGAACGTATACATAATTACCTGTCACTTTTGTGTTCTCTGTTAAATATTGTGCTTCACCTTCTTTTAAAGATGCTCCTAATCCTGCTGCAACTAAATTATCGTATGCAGATTTCTCAAGACTATTTTTTAATGAAAACATGTAATTTTGCCAATTTTTCCAATCAGCTCCATTTTCTTCTTTAATTGTTGCTAAGAATTCTTTAAATTTATTCTTATCAAAAATGTTAGATGTTTGAAATCTTGGGTCATTTAAAATGAACTCTGTTTCATACAACTTATTCATTATATCAGCATCACCAACAGTAATACCTGCTTCTTCTAACTGATTTTTGTATATTTTTTGTCTGATTAAGTTACCCCAAACAGCTTTAGCAGCTTGCATTTCAGAAACACTATTTCCTGTTTGCGCTTTATATGCATCTAAAGCTTCAGCAAATTCTTGGCGCGAAATAGCTTCTCCATTTACTTCACCTATTTCATTTACTTTGCTTGCATTAAAAAAATCTGATATTGTAGAAGGGTCTAATACAAAAGCGAAAAGTGCTAAACCAATTACAAGAATTAAGAACATTGAGCGCTCTCTAATTTTCGATAAAATTGCCATACGTTATTTATTTTATTAACAGTGAGCGAAAATACAATTTCATAATAAACAATGCAATCTTTTTTTTAGCTGTTTTTAATGGCTATCTACATTATATGAAATAAGTTGTTATTACTCTGCTTTATCGATAACTTTTAAGTAAAGAGCGTCAATTTTTGTTGCGCTTACTTTTAATATTTTAATATGAAATCTATCGATTTCTAAAACCTCCTCTTGTTCGGGTATTGTTTCGGTATGATTAATTATAAACCCTCCTAGAGTTTCGTACGCTTCTTCTTTAGGGATATTTAAACTGTATTCTTCATTTAAGTAATCTACCTCTAAGCGAGCAGAAAGCTTAAATTCAGATTCGTTAATTTTTTCTTCCAATAACTCTTGACTATCATGTTCATCTTCAATTTCACCAAACAACTCCTCTACAACATCTTCAACGGTTATTATACCTGAAGTACCTCCGTATTCATCAACAACCACGGCAATACTTTTTCGTTTTTTCATTAAATTATTTAAAACATCATTAATAATCATCGATTCTGGCACAAACTCAACTGGCAATAATATCGATTTGATAGAACGTGGGTTCTTAAACAATTCAAACGCATTGACATAACCTAAAATGTCATCTAAAGAATTTTTATACACTAAAATTTTAGACAAACCTGTGTTTATAAATACTTTTTTGAGTTCTGCAACAGATTGATGGATATCAATAGCCATTATTTCAGTTCGAGGCACCATGATTTCTCTTGATTTCACTTTATGAAACTCTAGCGCATTTTGAAAAATTTGAATTTCTGAGTCAATTTTATCTTCATCACTTCCTCCATCTAGCTGTTCTGAAATATAATTCCCTAATTCTTCTTTACTAAATTCTGTTTTAGTTTCATTTTCTTTTATTCTAAAAAAAGTATAGAGAAAAAAATCTGATATTTTTGTAATTACCCATGTAACACCATAAAAAAGTATATAAAAAACATAAGCTGGTATTACAAAAATTTTTAGTGTTTCATTCGCATAGATTCTAAAAATTGTTTTAGGTAAAAACTCTGCCGTTACTAAAATTAATAATGTAGATATTATAGTTTGCGTTAATAAATTTAAATCGTTTAGTAAGTAATTTACAAAAACAATATTTGTTGGCAACATGAGTTGAAACCAACCCATTAATAATTGTCCCATAAAGTAACTGTAAATTACTAAGGCAACATTATTACCCACCAACATTGTGGTTATGAACTTGGATGATTTTTCTGTAAGCTTTGCTAATATTTTAGGGAGTAGGCCTTCTCTTTTTTTTTCTAACTCTATGTGTAACTTATTCGCGGAAACAAAAGCTATTTCCATTCCTGAAAAAAAAGCTGAAAATAGTATTGAAGTAAAAATTATAATAATTTCAAGTTCCATTAACGTTGTTGGTTTCTCTTATCAATTTTCCTTCTAAAATGACGCTTAAAAAAGAAAATTAAGGTAATAAAGATACCAAAACCAAACATAATAAGCGCATCTTTTTTATCTGTACTCCATCTTAAAACTCCTTCTATAAAAAAAAGTGCTCCAATAACTAAATATCCATACTGTAAGTATTTCCAAAATGTATTCATAATATTTATTGTTGAGTAGTTATAACATCACCTGTAATGTCTTTTGCTATCCATTTTTTTAAATTTTCTTTCGATTCAAAACCATACCCATTAATTGTATCCTTAAAGGTAGTTAACCTAAATCCATCTTCAGTAAAAAAATAATGTTCTTTTTGGTCCCAAAACAATTGATTGGTTTCTAATTTAGAGTTTTCTGTATGATTTAGAATCACCACATTCCCATTTATTTCAGAAACCCCAGTTTTACTATAGGTTAACGCATAATTCCCTGTAATTGTTGTAGAATCTTTTCCTTTTTTATCAATAGTAACAATTTTTACTCCTTTAGGAAATTCATTATACGGGTGCTCTTTTCGGTTCGAAAAATCATAAAACAAAGGTGCTTTTGTTTTAGATGTTATTTTACCTGAGTCTTTTTTTATATGATAAATATTTACAGCTGTTCCAACTGGCATATTTTTATCAGCCAAAAAATCTCTCACTTCTTTTTTAGAATTTGTGCAAGAAAAAAGCATTGTTATCAAAAAAATGATAACAATGCTTTGATATATATGTCGTAAATATATTTTCATTTAATATGTTATGGTATACGAACAGTTTCACCAATCCAACAACCGATTTTATGAGTACTTCCTGACGCTACACCTTTTTGAAAAACTAATTTTTTTGATGGCATATTCTTTCTATAACTAGAAATATATCTGTTAGCTCCACATCCTGGATCTACTTTTTTAGCTTTTAATGCTTTGTTTAATGCTGCTACATATACCATTCTTTTTTCAAACTCATCACTACCACAAGAGTTGGCGCTTTTTTGATATAAACTAGCGATAAATAAATATGCTTTACCCATATTAGGATTATACTTTAATGCCTGGTAAGCTAAAGCTCTTGCTCTTGCCCCTCTAGCACTTTGTGCTTCTCTTAACTTATATTTTGCTTTTTTAAATGGATCTATTTCTAAATCAAATGCTTTCTTTCTCATTTGTGCAGCTCCATTTCTATCTCCATTTTTAGCTAAAACACCTGCTAAAAAATTGTATGCATCTGCAGACTGTGTAGTTTCAGCATAAGCATTAGCTAATTTTTCAAATAATGGATCGGTTTGACAACCTTTATTATACATTCTAGAAACTGCTCTTCTTAACCAGACCCCATCAGTTTTCTTAGCTTCAAAATCTCTTGTATAAATTGGTATTAATCGTTCACAAGTTGCTATTTTAGAGATCATTGCATCTAAACCTCCTTCAACTTGACCTAAAGCACTTGAATTTATAGTATAAGCTTTTAAGTTTCTCTTTTCTCTAGCACCTATAGTACCTATAGAATCTTTTAATTGCAGCTTAGCTACTTTTTTGTTATAGTCTTCTAATTTAACTTCTACAGATTCCATTACATCATCATAAGTATCAAATACTTTTTGAGGATTCGTATCTTTATTTTCTTCTGCAATAGCTTTAAAATATCTAAAGATATTTTTCACTCCCATATCTTTAGGCGAAACATCATAAGCTTTCTTTAAGATAGCAAAAACCTCAGCGTCTGTAGCTAATTTATTTTTTATTAAATACGTAGCATAATCACTATGAGCCTTAGCAACTCCTTTTGATGGAAAATTAACTAATCGAGCTTCGTAAACTTTTTTAGCCAACCCATGGTCTTTTGTTTTTTTAGCTACTTTAGCTCCATATTTATAAATATTAACCGATAATTTCGGGCACTCAGTTAACAAGTACTCTAAATTAGTTTTCGCTGCTTCATACTTGCCTGTATTTGTATCTCCTTTAAAAAGGTTATACTTTATATTACACTCTTGGCTTGCTTGTGCCTTTACACCATTTACGGCTACAAACAAAAATAATCCTGTTAGTAAATACGTAATTTTTTTCATCCTATTATTAGTTTTTTATTAGTCTATTTTTCTTTTCTTAAACCATTCAACGCTATTTAAAGATAAACTTAATCTAACATTAAAATAGTTTTCTTTTACAAGGTTATTGCTCGTTGTCCCTTTTTGCCCATACTCAAACCCAATATTCACATTCGATAATTGCCTTGGCAATGGTAAACCTAAACCAACATTTATGCCAAAGTCATTAACGTCTGTATAATTACTACCTGTTTTAACTGACAAGCCTGTATTCTCGAAACGTAAACCAGCTCTATAGGTAACTCGATCCCAATAGCTTGATATTGAATTTACTTTTGGAATGTAATATCCTCCTATAGAAAACTTACTCGAATCATCATATTTATAATTTCCTGTATTTGAAAAAAGGCTATTAGTACTACTTATTGCGCTCTGAAACTGTTGATTAACACCAACGTACCATTTGTTTGTTTTTCCTAAACCAAACCCAAAAACAGTTTTCATAGGAATAGTAACCTCACCATTTAATGGTTTATCAAATAATACTTTTCTAGGTGCTTCTTGACCAGCTCCCACATAAGATAATGAATACATTTTTTCATTTCCTTTAGCAGATAAGTTACTATTTAATGTAATTGAAGCACCTGAATATAAGTTTAATTTATTCTTCAATTCTTTTTCAAACTTTGCTCCTAACTTAAATTGCCCTCCTCTAATGTTTACATTTTCTTCATACTTTGTAACTAATGACACATTTGTTCTTTCATTTAGTATACTATTTTCTAAACTTCCAAATATATATCCTGCCTCTAATCCCAAAGAAAGCCCTTTAAAAACTGAAGTACCAAAACCTATGTAAATTTTATTTGTTCCACCTTCACCTCTATATAAAGTAGCTTCAGTGTCACTTTGATTATCATATGACGAATACCCTACTGATGAGAAAGGTTGTAATCCGACAGATAAACCAGCCTTTTTTCCAATAGGAAATCCAAATGATATATATCTTAAATTTGTAGAATTTCCTGATTGCGATGAATTTTCTTCTTTAAGTGTTAAAAAACTTAAACTACCTCCTAAGGCATATGTAGCAACTCTTAAATCTGCATTTGCAGCTGGATTTGTAAAATTTAAGTGATATGTATCTTTTAAAGCTACACCTATACCTCCCATAGAAGCTTGCTCTACAGTAACCGCCTCAAAGTTTTCTCCAATTCCAAAATAAGAATATGGTGATGCACTGTTTCTTTGTGCTGATATTGTTATTGCGCTAAGCACTAATAATCCTAATATAAATCTCTTAATCATTCGTTAAATTATATGTCAAAACAGTATGTAATCCTTCCAAAACAAAATTTGGATGGGCAAATATGCCACTTTTTAATTGTTTAGCCAAGAAAATTGTATCTCCTCCTGTTAAAACAACTGTTAAATCTGTATACTTTTTTTGATATTGACTAATTACCCCATCTATTTCGTTACATATACCGTTTACAACGCCCGAATGTATTGAACTGCTAGTGTTAGCTCCTATAAAATTAGAAATTTCCTCTTTTTTTAATAATGGAAGTTTTGACGTGTAGTCGTGTAATGCTTTATACCTCATAACTACTCCTAATGATATGGCTCCTCCTAAATATTCTTTTTCACTATTTATGAAATCAAAAGTAATACAGGTTCCTGCATCAATAACTAAAACATTTTTGTTAGGATATTTATCAGTAGCTGCTGCTGCCAAAGCTATTCTGTCTACACCAAGTGTTGCTGGAGTTTGGTATTTATTTAAAAACGGAACTTTTATTTTTGAATTTAAATATATTGGATTTAACAAATAAGTAATTTCAGCTATTGTTTTTACTGATAAATTAGCTACTGAAGACACTATGGCTCCTGAAATAGAAAAAATTTTAATAATTTTTTCTATTTCTAATACAATTTCTTCCTCCTTAAAAACAAAAACTTTCTTAAGCGTATTCAACTCAAAAACAGCTGCTTTAACTCTAGTATTACCAACATCAACTATTAAATTCATCTTTATATTTATTGAATTTCAAAGTTACAATACATTTTTTTAAAAAAAATACTTTGTATAATTAAAAAACGGTTGTATATTTGCATCCGCTTAACGAAAGTAGCAAACTGGTGCCTTAGCTCAGTTGGTAGAGCAAAGGACTGAAAATCCTTGTGTCCCTGGTTCGATTCCTGGAGGCACCACTATAATTTTCTCAATGCAATTGTGAATTTTATTTTTGTTACTTTAATAAAGCAATTAACGGTGCCTTAGCTCAGTTGGTAGAGCAAAGGACTGAAAATCCTTGTGTCCCTGGTTCGATTCCTGGAGGCACCACCGAAAAAACCCGAACATTTGTTCGGGTTTTTTGTTTAATAAAATATAAAAATTCACTATTAAATAATGAACTTTTATATTTTATTTTAACTTAAATTGCATTTCAACAGGCAAATGATCGGACGCTTGCTCAAAATCATTAAGTACTTTACCATTTACATATTCAATAGTGTTTTCTGTATAAAAAATGTAATCTATTCGTTCGAACGGATTTTTGGTATCAAATGTATTTGAAGGATTTACAGCGTTAAAAGCAGCGTTTCCTACTCCGTTCATTTTAAATATTTTTTGAACCGCAGCCTCTTTATCTCTTGCCTTTGAATTAAAATCTCCCAATAATATTGTTGGATAATTATCCTTATACTGCTTAAACAACTCTAAAACATATTCGAACTGACGCACTCGTGTTGGTTTATCAAAAGCCTCTAAGTGGATATTTATAATCACCACTTCTTTTCCTTCTAGAACAACTTTTACCACTTGTGCTAATCTTTCTAAATACAATGCATCTCTATAAAAAGGATTATCTGGCACACGCTCTAAAACAATGCGCTCATAGTCTTTTAATTTATATTTACTGATGATTGATTGCCCTGAAATTACTTTTCCGAAATGCATGCTTGGCGGCCAATATGGAAAAGGCACATATCGTTCATCCCAATTTACACCTCTTGCAGCATAATTAAAACCTAATTTCATAAACTCCTTTTCTTGATCTACCTCATAAGATCTCGATGCCTTATAATCAATTTCTTGAAAAGCAACAATATCTGGATTTACTTTCTTAAGTTCCGTTTCTACCTTTTTCTGATTATCTTCAAAAAGTTTCCTTGGTTTTGCTACTGGTAAATTGTTTGTCATACCACTTAAATAACCCACATTATATGTTACAATACTGTATACTGAATCATTTATTACGGCTACTGGATTTTCATTCTCTATCAACTCGGCATATTCTTTTTCATCTATTGTTGGTGATGATGCCCAGAAAAAAAAGATTACAAATGCAATAATTACCAAAACAAGCAGCCTTACTACAGGCTTTATTATATTTTTCATAAAAATCTAAAAAAATGTTAAAATTACCTTCAAATTTAAACTTTTTTAAAGAAGCGTAGTCATAGATATATAAATAAACCCTTAAAATTATACAATAATGAAAAAAATAATAGCAGTATTAGTTGTAGCCCTTAGTTTTATTTTAACTACTCAGGCTCAAAAAGGAAAGAAAAATAAATTAGAAAGATTAAGTGTTGCACAACAAACAGAGTTAGCTCTTAAAAAAATGACCTTAAAGTTAGATTTAACAACGTCTCAACAAAACCAAATAAAACCATTATTAGCTGAAAAGATTGCAAAGCGTAAAACAATGCATAAGCAAAGAAAAGCTATGAGAGAAAGTGGTAAAAAAAGAGTAAAATTATCTGCTGATGAGCGCTTTGAAAGAAAAAACAAAGCATTGGATAGCCGAATTGCTTTTAAAACCGAAATGAAACGCATCTTAGACAAACAACAATTTGAAAGGTTTGAGAAAATAAGCAAAAAAAGAGCTCAAAAAGGTAAAAAGAAAATGAAAAACAGAAAACGCAAAAAAGCGCACGAAAAAAAATAATATTGATTGATAGTAGATTAGTTTTGTGATTAAAAGCCCTTTTTTGGAAACAAAATTGGGCTTTTTTATGCGTTGTTACTTTTTGCGTTAGGGATTGAAGTGGCATCCTTTTTTGAGGCACGAAAAAAAGATACAACGTAAAGCCCGACCTTTAGGTAACGCCCAAATACTACTCCTTAAACCAACTTGAATATTTTACGTAATTATTAGCAATTCGGTCAATTTCACCTGAAATTAATTCTTTAGAAACATCTTTAATTTTTTTGGCTGGCACACCGGCATAAACGCTTCCGCTTTTTACAATTGTATTTTTAGAAACCACTGCTCCAGCTGCTATTATCGAGTTTGATTCTATAATACAATCGTCCATAATTATGCTTCCCATGCCTATTAAAACATTGTCGTGAATGGTACAACCATGTACAATTGCATTGTGCCCAACTGAAACATTATTACCAATTGTAGTAGGTGATTTTTGATAAGTTGCATGAATTACAGCACCATCTTGAATATTTACTTTATTACCCATTTTTATATAGTGTACATCGCCTCTTATTACGGCGTTAAACCAAATACTACACTCTTTTCCCATTTGCACATCGCCTACAATTGTGGCGTTTTCTGCTACGTAACAATCTGCTGGAATTTGAGGAGATTTACCGTTTACTGCTTTTATAATTTTCATTCGTTTTTATTTAAAATATGATAATAAATTTGCTTTTTTTGATGCGGATACCATTATTTCTTTTCCGTTGGATAAAAGCACGCTTCCACCCTTACCTTTTTTATATTTTACAATTTCGTTTACGTTTACCAAATACGATTTGTGCACGCGTGCAAAACCACTTTCTTTTAAAAGATCGTCAAAGTGTTTTAAGGTTTTACTAACTACTTTTTTGGTGTTTTCGAAGTAGATTTCGGTATAATTATCATCTGCCTTACAAAACAGAATGTCTTTTACCGATACCACTTCAAATCCGTCTTGTTGTGGAATGGTAATTTTATTTAAATTTGTAATACTCTTGGTTGTTAAAACCGTGTTTTCTAACGTTTGTTCTTTGGTTTTAATTTCTTCAACCAAATTTACTGCTTTAATTAATTCATCTATCGAAATAGGTTTTAATAAATAATATGTTGCTTGATTGTTTAAAGCTTCTATTGCATAATGATCGTAGGCGGTTACAAAAATGGTTTCGAAGGTTTGATTTTCTATTTTTTCTAACAAATCAAATCCATTTCCATAAGGCATTTCTACATCTAAAAACACCAAATCTAACTCGTGTTCTTCAATCAATTTTTGTCCGTCTTTTATATTATCTGCTTCTCCTAATAATTGAATATTAGGACAATATTTTGTTATATAATTTCGCAAAATATCTCTACCAATGGCTTCATCTTCAATAATGATTGCTTTTAACTTCATCTTTAATTTTTCTTTAAAATCAGTTCGACTTTTGTTCCGCTACCATCTTCAAAAACATCAGAAACTGTAACTTTAATTTTATCTTTATACATACTGTTTAAAATAGCAATTCTGTTTTCAATGGTACTTATTCCTTTCGATTTTTGCTGTAATTGATGTTTTGTTTTTATTTCCATCGATTTCTTTCTACCAACTCCGTCATCTTGCACCGTTATTAAAATCGTATTCGCTGTTTGCTGACGCATAGAAATCTCTAAATTCCCTTTTTCTTTTTTATAACGGAGTCCGTGCCAAATAGCGTTTTCTATATAAGGTTGTAGTAACATTGGCGGAATAGAAAAGTTTTCTCTTTTGATTTTTTCATCAATAAACATTACATAATCAAACTTGTCTTTAAAGCGATTATGTTCTAATTTCACATACAATTCTAACAACTCTATTTCTTTTGCTAACGGAATAAAATCTTCATCAGAATTTTCTAAAACTGACCGCATTAATACTGAAAATTCCGATAAATAACGATTCGCACTTCGTTCGTCATTTACTGCTATAAAATTATTTACCGAGTTTAAAGCATTAAATATAAAATGCGGATTCATTTGCGATCGCATTGATTTTAATGCCAATAAATTGTTTGCTAATTTTTGTTGTTTATTAGTGCGAAACATAAAATATGCCAACAAACTCATTAAAAAGAAACCTCCGATTAATGAATAAATAATCAGTTTTTGCTGTTTATTACTTTCCTGTATTAATTGTTGATCTTTATATGCCAAGCTTATTTTACTATCGCTTAATTGCTTGTCTTTTTCTAAACTTCGGATTCGATTTTGGTTGTTTGCTATTTTTTTTCCAAACCTTTTAACTTGTTGAATTTCTTGTTCTTTTTTTGAATACAACGTATCTACCAACTTTACGTAATCTTGATAACTCTCTAACGCTTTTGTATAATCACCAACAGTTGCATATACTTCAGAAAGCCTACGTGTTGCATCTTTCTGTATGATTAAATCTTCTTTTTCGCCCGCTTCTTTTATACTTTTTTTAAAGAAAGGAATTGCTTCGTTATAAGATTCTTTTTGAATGTAAGCATTTCCTATTTTGTAGTTAATTTTTTGCGGTGTAATCGAATCGACTAATGATTCTTTATCTACTGCTTCAATATTAATTTCATCAGCCTCTACTAAACTTTGCTTTCGCAATTGAATTTCATCATCATATCTGCGAGATGAATTGTAAAAATCAGCTACTTTTTCTTGCTCTTTTAAGGCTCTTTTTTGATTTTCTTTAGATGCTAATTTTAACGAGTTTTGAAAATATCCATCAGCCTTTTGTGTTTTTCCTTGTGCCGCAAAAACTTCTGCTAACTTCGAATTTAAATCCGTTATTTTTGGTGTTACGTAATTATCTTTAGCAATCTTTAAAGCTTCTTTATAATTGCTAGAAGCCTTACTATATTGTTTCGTTTCCTTAAAAACATCGCCTAAACCTTCATAAATCTTTAGTTGCTCATAAGCACTTATTTTAAAACGTAAACTTGCTTTGTAACTACTTTCACTTTCTTTATATTTTTTTAATAAAAATTGTGTTTTTGCTAATAAAAAAAGAACTTTTGAATTATTTAGCTCCTTTAAAGAAACAGTATAGTTTTCTTCAGCTAAATCATATTGTTTCCAATAAAAATAAATATCAGCCAACTCTTTGTAAGCAATAGCTCTTTGTTTTTTTGTTGAAGAATTTAGTAACATTTTTTCGATAGCAGCGATGCTCTTATCAATATTTTTTTTCTTATAAAATTTTACTGAATCTAAATACTTCGTATACAAATCTATCTTTTTATAACTTGAATATTTTAACTTCGACTTTCTTTCTCGTGTAAAATCTTCAACCAGTACTTTTATATCCTCGTCATCTTTAATTGTATAATAAATAGTTTCAAAGCCTGTATGAGAAACTACTAATTGACTTCCCTTTTGAGCCGTTACAATATATCGCCCTTTTATGTTTGAAAAATTAAAAATACGTCCATTAACGGTTACCGTTGCATCTTTTATTGGTTGTTGCGTATTATCGTTAATTACCTGAACCTTTACAGTAAACTCTTTTTTTTGTTCTTCAAAAACCTGAGCATACCCTGAAAAAAAGTTTAGTAAACACAATGCAAATATTATTTTAAAAAATCTTTTCATCTTTTATTTATTACTGTAAACATACACACAAAAGTTGAGTACAAAAAATGAACTTCCTTAAATAACAGTACCAAGAAACATTAAAAAATTACTTTCACTCATTTTTTTAACCACTTTACTCACTTAGATTACTCGTTACCTCATTCTTAATTTTTTAAAAAGAAAGTTGCTTGTAGTTTTACAGTATTGTAAGTCGGCAAAATTTGATTCAATAATAATTTAAAACAAAAAAACATGAAAAATTATATCTTAAAAACAGTCTTCATTTTTACTTTCTTAACTTCAATTACTAGTTATGCTACAAATCCAATAAATAAAGCAAAAAAACAAACTACTAAAGTTGCATTATTACTTGATACTAGTAGCAGTATGGACGGGCTTATAAATCAGGCAAAAGCACAATTATGGGAAATCATTAATGAATTATCACATGCTAAATGTGAAGGAAAAACTCCAAAATTAGAAATTGCTTTATACGAATATGGTAATAGTCGTCTTTCTTCTAAAGAAGGCTACATCCGTCAGGTTTTACAATTTACAAGTGACTTAGACGCTATTTCTGAACAGTTATTTTCTTTAACTACCAACGGCGGTAGTGAGTTTTGCGGACAGGTAATTCAAACCTCTTTAAATGAGCTAGAATGGGGCGATAATAAACGTGATTTAAAAATGATTTTTATTGCAGGAAACGAACCTTTTACACAAGGAAAATTAAATTATAAAGATGCTATTACCAACGCTAAAGAAAATGACATTACAGTTAACACTATTTTTTGTGGTAATTACGACCAAGGTGTTTCTGGAATGTGGCAAGACGGAGCTGCTTATGGTGGCGGAGATTATATGACAATTAATCACAACAAAAACATTGTACATATTGTAACACCGTATGATAATGACATTATTATTTTAAATAAACAACTAAATAAAACCTATATTCATTATGGAAGTGTTGGACATTCAAAATACACTAATCAAGCAAAACAAGATGCCAATGCTGAAGTTTTAGATGAAGTTGTTGTTGTAAAACGTGCTATTAGTAAAAGTTCTAAATTATATAACAATGCTGAATGGGATTTGGTTGATGCTTCTAAAGAAAAAGAAATAGATTATAAAAAACTAAAAAAATCTCAACTTCCTAAAAAACTACAAGGAAAGTCATCCGAAGAAATAAAAAAATATGTTGCTACTAAACGAAAAGAAAGAGCTAAAATTCAAGAAAAAATTCAACATTTAAATAAAAAAAGAAAACAATATGTTGCTAAAAAACAACATGAAAAAAACTCTAAAAATGAGTTAGAAAACGTAATGATTAAAGCAATAAAAAAACAAGCTAAAAAGAAAAAATATTCTTGGTAAAATAAAAAACAGTCGTTATTAAAATAACGGCTGTTTTTTATTACGTAGAAGTTGTTTTAATTTAACAACAACTTTTCTCCAATACTGATTGTATTATCGGTAAGTCCGTTTACTTGTTTTAGTCTACTAACAGATATTTGATATTTTCTTGCGATAGAATACAGTGTATCTCCTTTTTCTACTTTATGATAATTATTAGTTATGCCTATATTCTGGGTTGCTTTATTTTTAAATTTAACTCTATCGTACTTTGCTAATCCATATTTATTAATAATTGAGATTAACTTTTGTGGATAGCGTTTATCAGTAGCATAACCAGCTTTTCTTAAGCCATACGCCCAGCCTTTATAGTTGGTATGCCCTAACCTAAACAAACTAGCATAACGACTTCTTGTAAGTAAAAACTGCGAATGATCTTCATAAGAAGTTTCTGGGTATTTATACTTTCTAAAACACTCTCCTTTTTCATCATCATCATGTGTTACACTTTTTCCTTGCCATCCTTTATGACATTTTATTCCGAAATGATTGTTCGAACGAACTGCCAAGGCGCTTCTTCCACTACCAGACTCTAACACTCCTTGTGCTAAAGTTATACTAGCAGGAATTTTATGCTCGTGCATTTTTTTTACGGCAATCGGTGCAAATTTATGAATATAAGTAAGTGTATGATTTCCGTTTGTTTTTATCGGTTTTGGTATTTGCTCTAATTGTGGAAGCTCTGGATACACTTCTTCTTGCTCTAAAACAACAACTTTTTTACGGTTTTTTGTAACCGCATTTTTATTAGAACCACAACTCACTAAAAAAGTGGCACTCAAAACTATATAAGTAACTAATTTTAAATTCATTAATTTTTTATTAACGCTTTATTTTTCTTTTTTAACTTTTGATTAACCCCAGCAATCCCTTGTAATCCACCTGTATGAATTGCTATGATTTTACTGTTTTCAGGAAACAGGTTTTCTTTAACCATATCAATAATTCCGAATAACATTTTACCTGTGTAAATAGGATCTAATGGAATTTTTACTTGCTCTTTAAATTCGTTTATAAAACGAATTAAATTTTCATCATATTTTCCGTAACCCCCAAAATGATAGTCAGTTTGCAAGCTCCAATTACTTTTATTATTTGCAAAACGTTCAACTTCTTGCTGAAAAAAATCACCTTTTAATGCAGGAAAACCTATTACTTTTTGATGCTTTTTTGCTGCATTTATCAATCCAGCAATAGTTCCACCAGTACCAATTGCGCAACAAATATAATCGAAATTCTCGTCTTCTTCGTTTAAGATTTCTTTACAACCTTTAATTGCTTGTTCGTTTGTTCCTCCTTCGGGGATTAAATAAAAGTCGCCAAACTCATATTTTAAATCATTTATAAATTCTTCGGATGTTTTATTTCTGTAAACACTTCTTGAAACAAACTTAAATTCCATTCCGTTTTTATGTGCCTCTTGCAAAGTTGAATTTCCTGCCAATGTTTTTTCAAGATTATTTCCCAATTCATCACCACGAATTACTCCGATGGTTTTAAAACCAGATAAACTCCCCGCAACTGCTGTTGCTACTATATGATTAGAAAAAGCGCCTCCAAAGGTTAATAATATTTTTTTTTGTTGATTTTTAGCTTCTGCAATGTTATATTTTAGTTTTCTAAACTTATTTCCTGAAACAAATGGATGAATTTCATCCTCTCGTTTTATAAACAACTCCACTTTTTTTTCTTCTAATATCGGAAGAAATACCTGTTGATTTTCACTTTTAAAAACTTGATTAAAAAAAAAGTTATGTATACTATTCAATGCAAAAAATATTTATGTAAAAATAATAGAAATCTCAATTAATTTATAACTATTTTTCACTTGATTTTATAATAAAAAAACGATTTTAGCTTATTAAACTTACGTCATTATATAAAAACAATGGATTTAAATTTTGAAGAAATAATTAAAGAAACTTTTTTTAAAGTTAAAAATATGGATGACAGTGGAAAAACTGCTTCTTATATTCCTGAATTAGCACTTATAGATTCCGAAAATTTTGGGGTTCATATAACTACCATCAATCAAGATAACTTTGGTATAGGTGATTGTTATAAAAAATTTTCTATCCAAAGTATAGCCAAAGTGTTAGCACTTAGTTTAGCTTATAAACTTTTAGGGGATAAAATATGGAATCGGGTTGGGGTTGAACCATCGGGTACCGCATTTAATTCTTTAGTGCAACTTGAGGCTGATAATGGTATACCAAGAAATCCTTTTTTAAACGGCGGTGCGCTTGTTATTTCTGATATTTTATTAAGTCATTTAAAAAATCCTAAAGAAGATTTTTTAAATTTTGTTCGTCAAATTTCTAACAATACTACAATTGATTATTCTAGTAAAATTGCAGAGTCAGAAAAAGCGGTTGGCTACCGAAATGTTGCCTTATGTAATTTTATTAAATCCTTCGGATGTATTGATAATACCCCATCAGATGTTCTTGATTTTTACTTTAACCTTTGTTCGTTAGAAATGAGTTGCAAAGAATTATCTGAAATGTTTTTATTTTTAGCTAACAATGGTATTGGAGCACCTTCTAATCAAAATATTTTAAGTGAAAGTGAATCTAAAAGAATAAATGCTTTGATGCAAACTTGTGGATTTTATGATGAATCTGGTGAGTTTGCTTTTAAAGTAGGCCTTCCTGGAAAAAGTGGTGTTGGTGGTGGTATTATAGCAATACATCCAGATCAATATGCAATTGCTGTTTGGAGTCCGAAACTTAATAAAAAAGGAAACTCTTATAAAGGAATGAAGTTTTTAGAGGAGTTTACCTCAAAAACCGAGCTTTCTATATTTTAAAAAATCAGCAATCATCGTATTTATGATTGCTGATTTAAATGAGTTAATGTGCTATTACATTCTAAAAACCAGTAACCTGTTCTTCTACATTTTCCCAATCGTGCATTAAATTTTCTAAGCTTGTCTTTTTAGCTTTATATTTTTCAAAGAAATTAGGACGAGATGAAACTTCGTCATAATTATTTGCTAATTCTAAATCTATCTTTTCAATTTCTTTTTCTAAATCAGCAATTTGAGTTTCAATTTTATTCAGTTTATTTTTAAGTTTTTTCAACTCTTTTTCTTGCTCTCTAGATAATTGATGTGCTTCTTTTTTAGTGGTATCTTTTTCTTCTTTAACAACGGTTCTCTTTTCAGCTTCCCTAAGATTTTCCATCTTATGCTGCTCTAAGAAATAATCAATATCTCCTAAATACTCTTTAATTACCTTATCTTTAAATCCGTAAACGGTTGATGTTAATCCTTGTAAAAAATCTCTATCGTGAGAAACTACGATTAAAGTTCCGTCAAAATTTTGTAATGCAGTTTTTAATACATTTTTAGAAGCAATATCTAAGTGGTTTGTTGGCTCATCCATTATTAACACGTTAAATGGTGATAATAATAATTTACATAAAGCTAATCGATTTCTTTCTCCTCCTGATAATACTTTTGCTTTTTTATCTACTGCATCACCTCCAAATAAAAACGACCCCAACATATCTCTAACACGCATTCTGTTGGTGTCTGAAGCAGCATCTTCCATAATTTCTAACACTGTTTTCTCTGGTGGTAGCTCTTCTGATTGATTTTGAGCAAAATACCCTATTTGTACATTATGTCCTAATTTAAGGTTTCCTGTAAACGGAATTTCACCAACCATCATCTTTGCTAAGGTAGATTTTCCTTGTCCGTTTTGACCAACAAAAGCTATTTTACTATTGCGCTCAATTAATAAATCAACATCTTCCAAAACATGTTTATCTCCATAACTTTTACTTAAACCATCAGCTTCAACAATAATTTTTCCTGGTTCTTTTGATATTGCAAAACGAACATTCATTGCTGCATTATCATCTTGATCAACCTCAATTAATTCAACTTTATCAAGTTGCTTCATTAACGATTGTGCCATCGAAGCTTTACTTGCTTTTGCTTTAAATTTATTGATTAAATGTTGCTTTTGTTTTATCTCTTTTTCTTGATTTTTTTGGGCTTGTAACTGTTTTTCTTTTATTTCTCCTCGTAATTTTAAAAACTCTGAATACGGTTTTTTATAATCGTAAATTTGCCCTAAAGAGATTTCGATTGTACGATTGGTAACATTATCTAAAAACATTTTATCATGCGAAACAAGTACAATTGCGCCTGAATAATTTTTTAAAAAGCTTTCTAACCAAATAATCGATTCTATATCTAAGTGATTGGTAGGTTCATCTAACAATAAAATATCATTGTCTTGCAATAACAACTTTGCTAATTCGATACGCATTCTCCATCCACCAGAAAAAGTGTTGGTTAATTTATCAAAATCTTCTCGTTGAAATCCTAAACCTTGTAAAATTTTCTCAGTATCACCTTGATAATTGTATCCTCCTAAAAGTTCGTATCGTTCAGTTAAATCGGTTAAATCGTGAATTAATTGTCCGTATGCTTCACTTTCATAATCGGTTCTTGTAGCTAGTTGATTGTTTATATCATCTAACTTCAACTCGATTTCTTTTATTTCTTCAAATGCTTGATATGCTTCTTCTAAAATTGTTCTTCCTTCAACAAAATCGATGTCTTGTCGTAAAAACCCCATTCGAATATCTTTATCAAAAGCCATCGTACCGCCACTAGTTTCAATATCTTTAGAAAGTACTTTTAAAAGTGTCGATTTTCCTGCTCCATTTTTTCCTATCAACCCAATTCTATCCCCTTTATTTAATTTAAAAGTGATTCCTGAAAACAAATCCGACCCCATGAAAGAAACCGATAAATTGTGTACGTTTAGCATAATTGTAATAATTGTTACTTATAAAAAGTTATAAAAAATTTACCTTTGCAAAAGTATATAAATTTATATTCGATTATGTTTAGAAAAGGAACAAAGTTATACAGTGTTTTAAAAGGTAAATGCCCACGTTGTCATGAAGGAGAATTCTTTAAACACGGCGCAACAATTAATCCTAAAAAAATAACTCAATTACATGATAATTGCCCTAATTGTAATTTAAAATACATGATGGAACCTTCTTTTTTCTTTGGAGCCATGTACGTAAACTACGGATTAGCTGTTGCTTTATTTGTTGCTATTTTTATTATTTCAAAAATGTTTTTTGGTTTAACAATTTTACAAAGTTTTATTACAATTGTAATCGTTTCTTTATTACTAACTCCTTTTACTTTGCGTTTATCTAGAATTATTTGGATAAACATTTTTGTTAGTTACGATAAAGGAAATAAAAAAATCTCTGATTAATTTTTATTCTGAAATTTTAAAATTAATCAGTTAATAAAAAACTGTTTTATTTGATATAATAATGAATAGCTAAATGAGTATAAAATTAGTTTATTAGAAATAAACTAATTTTCAAACCTTTTTATATTTATTTCGGGATCTAACTCTGCTCCTTTTTCAAGGTGGTTAAATAGGTTTTTAGCAACTGTTGGGCCAATCATAACCCCACGTGTACCTAGTCCGTTTAAAACGACTAATTGTTTATATTCTTGATGTACACCAACCAAAGGCCTTCGATCGTTTACTGTTGGTCTAATACCTGCTGTATGATCTGTTATGGTGTAAGGTACAGTGATTACCTTACTAAGCTTTTCTTCTAATTCTTTTCTAGCCTCATTTGTAGGATTACATGTCTTATCTGTCCAATTAAAAGTAGCTCCTACTTTATAGTAATCATTACCTAATGGCATTACAAATGCTGCTGATTTTAATAAAAAATCAATTTTTAAATCTGGCGCATGTATTGTTACAGTTTCACCTTTTGCTTCATTTAATGGTAAATGTTTAAAAAATGGGTTTTCAGTAATTCCATATCCTTCGCAAAAAACAACTTTGTTTGCTGTAATATTTTTATACTTCACTGCTTTATCAACAATACTTAATTTTGAATGCTCAAATGATTCATTAATTAAATTGTTTAATCTTTTAATATAAGCTCTATATGATTTTACTAGCAAGGCTGTGTCTATTCTCCCTGTTCCTGTTAATTCTCCAAAACCTAAATCACCAATAACTCCTTTAATTTTCTGTTTACTAATTTTAGGATTCATATAATTTGATAATGTTGGTTTATCTAAGGCTAAAAACCAATTATTTTCATCACCAATACTTCCAAAAGCTTTTTTAATAGAGAACTTATAATCTAATTTTATATTTAATTTTTCTTCTAGTTTTTTATACAAAGGCTGAGAATCAACAATTTGTTGATGACCATTCCAAACCGCATTAAATCGTTTTAATATTACTGGATTATATACACCACCTGCAACAATAGATGATGTTTGTGAATTGTTTTCAAAAACAACAAACGTTTTGTTTGCATTTAATAACTCTTCAACAAAAGCAATTCCTGCTAAACCTAGGCCTACAATAATATAATCTACATCAATTTTCATACATCAAAAATAGTGTTTATTACAACAAAAAAGAGCTTGCAATGCAAGCTCTTTTTATATTTTATGTACTATGTGGCATTAATAATTCCACATATCCATTTCTCTATTACGAATATTTTCCTTAACGCGATCAGCTTCTAATAATTGAAATAATGAATTACCTCGAACATAGTCTTTAATAGCTCTATCTCCGTAAATATTTTCTTCTTTTAGTATCGTAGAAGTAAATCTTCGAGCATTTAACAAGTTATCATACGATAACGGATGCGCTGTATTTTTAGGATTAAATACTTTAGATGCATGTAAGGTGTTTCTTGCATCTGGAAAAAATACCCAAAACAACTCATAAACATTATCTTTGTCATCAATTTCTTCAACTCCTAATGTTTGAACGTCAGGTCCCATAGGTGCTAAAGCCAACATACGGTATTTTAACTCTCCTCCTCTTTTATCAAAATACCAAAGCCCTTTTATTAAATATCCTTTAATATCTGCTGATTGAACTGAGTATGGATCCATGTTACCATAACCGTCATCACGCTCATTGTAGGTCATTTGTTTAATTTCTTCCATTCCTATTTTGGTTGTAAAATAAGAATCGCTATAAACTTCTTTGATTTCACCATTTTTGATTCCTTTTAATAAGGTATCAAATAACGAACGTCTTGTTAAACCTGCGTTAGTTGTATCAATTGGATAATAATAAGGTAAATTGATTTTTTGATTTAAATCAACATATTCCCATACTACTTTAGACCATAATACATCTCTATCGCTAATATAACCATAAGGAAGAGGTTTATCGTCTTCTGAAGCTATTTGGGCCTCAGATTTAAATCCAATCTCTTCAACCTTTTTAGAGTTTAAAAGGTTAGCTTGTGCACTTGCATAACTTGTGGTTGCAAGGGCAAATAAAACCATATAAAAACGCTTCCAATTCATACTTTAATTTTTTACTTATTAATTCGTAATTTCAATACTTACAGGTAATACCTTCTTGATCTTATAATTAGATCCTGAAACAGATGCTTTGATGTCATAAATAGTGATTACATCATTTCTTCTTGCTTTACCTAATGCTTGTTTTGCTCTAGCTGATAAACTTCTTCCATTTACAGGAATTGTTACCTGACCCGGAACTTTAATTTTAAAACTAGATACATTTAATTTTAAATCAAATAAGAAATCTGGTAAACCTGCAGCAACGCTAATTCTAGCAACACTTGCTTTAGGCATTTTTACTGTACCATATTGACCTCTTACCATACCAACTGCTGGTGGTATATCTTTAATTCTGTATTTTTTAGGCGTACTAATTTTTCCACCTCCTGGTAATGTTGCCGATACTCTAATAGTAACTTCGCTTCCCTTACCTGGGTTCATTACATACTTATCACCTTTAACTCTTCTTAATCCTGGTGCTGATGCTGTAACTTTATTTCCTGAAACTCCTGGTACAGAAATTGTTAATGGATTTGATAACCCACGGTATACAACATTCATTTTATCTGCAGATACAACAGCTTCGTTAGGTTTAGGAATTACTGAGTAACCTCCTAAAATAGGAATTGTTACTAAAGAATCATTTTCCATAAACTGGAATTCTCCTTTTAATTCCTTATCTCCTACTGATCCTGCAGGACCATCTAAAATAACTTGACCAGCTTGAATTTTATCAGCAGGCATTTCTTTACCGTTAACGATAACTTTTTCGGCTGTTAAATTAGGATCATTCTTACCTAACACAATTTTACCAGATAATTTTTCACCCGGATAGTATGCGTTTTTATCAAAAATAACCATGGCATCATAGTTTGTCATTGACACCGCACTTTCTAACTCTCCTTGTAATAAAGCTGTTAACGCATCAGATTCAGTCGTTTTAATATCAGCCTGAATTTGTGTTAACTTAGTTAATGATGCTATTAAAGGGAAACCTTCATAGTTATAGTTTAACCAATTTTTAGTAACTCCATCCTGACCTTTAACGTCTGCAGTACTAAAACGCGCTTTTACAACCGTAGATAATTCAGACTCACCTAAAACTGCTAAAGATTGCTCTCTAAACTGGTTTACTTTATCTACAAATTCTTTTCCTTTAGGTGTAATCTTTCCGCTTGCGAAAAAATATTGATCTAAAAACCCTGATTTATCCATAGATTCATAGGCTTTTTTATCTTCTAAATCACTTGTCATTTGAGTTTTTAACGCTCCAATGTAGGCGAAGAATTCATCTGCCATTACTCTAAGCTTGTCTGTTTTTCCTTTAGCTTCACCATATTGCTTTGCTTGCTCTTGTGCTTTTAATGCTAAAGTTTCATACGAAGCTTTATTTTTTTCGGTAGCTCTAATATTAGACTCCGATAATTTCTCATTCATTAATCCAAAGGCTGATAGAACTTCTTTACTCATATTCATTGCCAACATTGCAATAAATACAAGATACATTAAGTTTACCATCCTTTGCCTTGGTGACTGTTTTCCTCCTGCCATCTTTAATTAGTTTGTTTAGTTAATATTAAAATTAGATAAACTAATTAATTATTTAGTTGACATTGCAGTTAACATTCCTCCATATACTCCGTTTAAAGAAGATAAATTAGTTGCTAATGATTGCATTTGCTCTTGTAATCGTTGAGAATTTTCAACTAAAGCTGAATTTAAATCTGCTTGTTTTCCAGCGTTTTCAACTTGCGTAGTATATAATCCGTTTAACGACTCTAATTTAGCAGCTGCCATAGACATTTGCTCGTTGTATTGATTAGTTGAAGATACCGTTTTAGAAGTTGCTGTTAATCCTTCAGCAGCACCTTGAAAATTTTTAATACTATCTCCTAAACTAGAAATTAAATTTGCATCTAGCTTTGCTTCTTTTAAAATACTATCTAATTTTTGAGATAACATACTTTGTGCATCTTGTGGAGCAGCTTCTTTTCCTTTTTTCCCTAAAGATTGTCCGTCTGCTAACTCTGGATACACCTTAGTCCAATCTAACTCGTCTTCAATAGGTTCAAATGCTGAAATAGCAAAAATAATTGCTTCTACAACTAAACCTAGCGTTAGCATTACACCACCTGTTAACGGTCCTATTTTAAAGTGCATGATTTTAAATAAAGCTCCAAGTATTACTACTGAGGCTCCTAAACCATAAGCCATGTTAAAAATTTTCTTAGTTGATTTTGACTGTGCCATAATTTTTCTTTTGATTTTTGGGGATTATTATATTTATTATTGTTTGATTACTTACTTTTATTTGTACCTAAATAATCTTGTACAGTTCTAAAACCAATGTAACTTCTTGCAGTATCTGCATATTCCCAGTCACGAGAACTTACTTCTAAAAAGTATGCTACATCTTTCCATGAACCTCCACGGATAATTTTCCTACGGTTTTCTTTAATCTCTACATTAGGATTCATTGTTGACCCCATATAGTAAGACATTTGATTATATGCTGTATTTGTCCATTCTGAAACATTACCTGCCATATTATATAACCCATATTCATTTGGATTAAAAGAAACAGCTTCAACAGTATATAAAGCTCCATCAGCAGCATAATCACCACGTACTGGTTTAAAGTTTGCTAAAAAACAACCTCTATCACTTGTTGTACTCGGTCCACCCCAAGGGTATTTACCATAGTTTAAACCTCCACGAGCAGCATATTCCCATTCTGCTTCGGTTGGTAATCTAAAAGAAGGAACTAATCCTAATTTTTTTCTAGAACGCTGAAAATTATTTTTTGTTTGTGTTCTCCAATGACAAAATGCTTTTGCTTGATTCCATGTTACTCCAACTACAGGATAATTTTCATAAGCTTTGTGCGCAAAGTACTCTTGGTGCATTGGATCATTATATGAATAATTAAAATCTTTAATCCAAACTGTTGTATCAGGGTATACGTTTATCACTTCACTTTTCATGAAATTTTTTCTATTTTTACCTGTTTTAGCAGCCTGCTCATTATCAAACCAATAATATCTGTAATTAAGTAATTTTGTATTAAATGTTCTTATTCCGTTTAAAGATTCATCTTTCTTTAAATATAATGAATCCATTACTTCAACATAATCTACATCAGGGTATTCTTGTTGTTCCCAAACTAATTCTTCTTGCCAATTTAATGGTTTTAAAGAATCCATACCTTCTCCTAATTCGTAATAATTCTCACGCATATACTTTGCGTATGGAGATTCGTTTACTGTATCTGCTGATGCAAATGCATATAATTGAATACCTGTTGCATTTTTACCTGCATTTGCAGGATCAACATCACCTCCTGAAGCAAACTCAGCTTGGTATGCTAATTTTGTTCTCGTAATAGAATCTCTTACCCAAAACACAAATTGTTTGTATTCACTATTTGTAATTTCAGATTCATCCATATAAAACGGCTGAACAGTAACTGTTTTTGTTGGTGCATTCATTGCACCTAAAGGATCTTCATCTTGCTTACCCATTGTAAAAGAACCTCCAGGTATTTTCGCCATTCCAAAAGGTTTTTCTGCAAACCATTTTCTTTTTGACTTTTCACCTACCAATTCTCCCCTATCACCACTTGACCCACAAGCGTATATTAGAGATACTAACAATGCATATATTACTACTTTCTTCATATTATTTCTTTCTTATAAAAGAGGTCGTAAACCTATTATTTTTTTTATTAAAAAACAATTACGTGTTATAATTTTTTCAAAAACAAAAAACATACTGCTTTAAACAAGCTTTTGGTGAGCTTTAAACCACCTGCTTGGCGTTTTTCGTTCTAGTGCTTGCTCGTAATCTTTATAGTTACAAGGTACTAACGCGTGTCTTTTGTGTTTATTATTCGTTATTAAATTTATTTCCATCCACCAACGTCCTGTTTTATCACTCTTATAAAAGTTTATTGGATCATCATCACTTAAAAGTACGGTAAACTTTTGGTAATTTTCTTTTGTTACAAATGGGTAGTCTTTTGCTCTTGCATTTACTCCTTCTATAAAATACCAAATCATTTGTGCAATTAAACTTGCGGTTTGATTATTGGAATCTAAACTACTGTTATACTCATAAATACCAAAAGAAGTTACTTTATCACTTATTCCTGCATATCTTGCTATAGCACAAATATCTTCTCCATAAAACCCATTTGGAGAGGCATTATTATTAGCTGGTGCTTCACTTTGTCTTACACTTCCAATATCAATACTAACCACATCCGCATCTCTCAGTATTGGTTCGACTAAAGTTACATCTTTTACTTCACCTAACCTAAAAGCATCAAAATATAATTTATCCAACAACCCTATTTCCTCTTGCGAATTAAAAAAAGTTTGATACCCTATATTACTGTAATTAAATAAATTACAAGGCTGCTCCATAATCACTTTACTTAAAAATGATTTAGAAGAAATATTTTCTTCAAGAGTTCCAATATCAAAACGACTGTCAACAGATACTAAGTTTACTGTTTGCTCTAAAGTATCGTAACCTCTATAATTAGCGTATGTTATATCTTGCCCGCCTCCTATTATTATAGGCAATATTTTTTTCTTTAATAAATATTCTACGGATGATTTTACAGCAAAGTGAGTATCTTTAAGCGTATGCCCTTTTTCAAGATTACCTAAATCAGCTATTTTTGTATGCCAATTTCCTGGATATAATTCATATATTTTTTTACGAATATATTGTAAATCCTCACCACAACCTTCGTTATCTATAGCTCCCCTACCGTCTTTTACGCCTATTATAGCAATAGCAACTTCTGATAAATCAGGAAAACCATCACCTTCTGTATGTATTGCAATATTTTGCCCAAATGAAGTTATTGGTTGCGACATTAAATGTGCAACAACAGTATTTTTTATTGGGGTAAAAAAACTAAAATTCATCTATTTCGGGGACTAAAGAATTGGCAATATACTATTTTTTATGAAATCATTTTTTTTATTTCTTCTTAACAGGCTTCTTTTTAACAGCTTTTTTCTTAGTTGCTTTCTTTTTAGGGGTTTTAGCTTCAATTATTTTCACTGCTTCTTCTTTTGTCATTTTTTCAATGTCCGTAGTTTTAGGTAATTCTACCTTAATCTTACCTTTAATAACATTAAAGCGCCCCCAACGTGCTTTTTCTACTCGAATACCAACATCTTCCCAATTATGAAGTACTTTATCTATTTCTTTTTGTTTTTTTGCTTCAATTAACTCAATAATATCATCTGTTGAAAGATTATCAAAATCGTATTTTTTATTTACGTTGATAAACATTGAGTTCCATTTTAAATAAGGTCCAAAACGTCCAACTCCTTTTTGCACAGGTAACTCTTCGTGATGATAAATTGGCGCATCAGCTTTTTGTTTTGCAACAATTAACTCCTCAGCTCTTGGCAAATCAACCTCCATAGGATTTTCTCCTTTATCAAGAGAAACATACATTGCTCCAAATTTTATATAAGGTCCAAAACGCCCGTTAGATACAATCACTTCTTCATCTTGAAAAGTTCCTAAAGTTTTTGGAAGCAAGAATAACTCTAATGCTTCCTCCATCGTAATTGTTCCTAAATGCTGGTCTTTATTTAAACTTGCAAATTGCTTTTCTTCATCTTCAGGAGCACCGATTTGAGCTATTGGTCCAAATTTACCCAAACGCACTAAAACTGTTTTACCTGAAACTGGGTGTTTTCCTAAAATACGTTCGCCACTTTCTCTGTTGGCGTTTTCTTTTACATCTTCTACAATTTCATGAAAGGTATTGTAAAACTCCTTAATCATTTCTGTCCAATTTTCATTTCCTTCTGAAATATCATCAAAAGAATTTTCCACTTTTGCAGTAAACCCAAAATCTAAAACATTTGAAAAATTGGCAACTAAAAAATCGTTTACAATATTCCCTATATCGGTAGGAATTAACTTATTTTTATCCGAACCAGTTTTTTCTGTCAACATTTGACTTTCAACTTTTCCATCTGATAAAATCATTTGCTCGTAACCTCTTTCTACTCCCTCATTTTGTCCTTTTTCGACATAACCTCTTCGTTGCACTGTAGAAATTGTTGGTGCATAGGTTGATGGTCGACCGATGCCTAACTCCTCTAACTTCTTAACTAAAGATGCTTCCGTAAATCGGTAAGGTGGACTCGTAAATCGTTGTGTTGCGTTGATAAAAACATAACCTAAATTATCACCTTTTGTTAAATTAGGTAACATTCCTGCTTGTTCTTCCTCTTCGTTATCAGTCCCTTCTAAATACACTTTTAAGAAACCATCAAACTTTATCATTTCACCATTTGCAGTGAAAATTTTATCGTTTTCTGAATTTTCAATTTTCACATTAGTACGCTCTAATTGCGCATCACTCATTTGAGAAGCCAATGTTCTTTTCCATATCAAATCATACAATCTGTTTTGATCGTATTCAGTATCTATAGAATGTGCTTTCATATTAGTTGGTCTAATCGCTTCGTGGGCTTCTTGCGCTCCTTTTGCTTTCGATTTAAAAACACGTTGTTTACTATATTCTTTACCGTAATAATTACTAATTTCTTCTTCGGCAGCATTCCTTGCATCTTCTGATAAATTTACACTATCAGTTCTCATATAGGTAATCAAACCGGCTTCATACAAACGTTGTGCAACTTGCATGGTTTTACCTACCGGGAAACCTAATTTACGTGATGCCTCTTGTTGTAAAGTTGATGTTGTAAATGGTGCTGCTGGCGATTTTTTAGCTGGTTTTTTAGTTAAATCAGCAATTGAAAAGTTTGCATTTGCACATGATTTTAAAAAGTCTTCTGCAGCTTTCTTAGAATCGAAATTTTTTGGGATTGTTGCTTTAAAAGACTTTCCTTGTTTATTAGAAAACTGTGCAATTACCTTATAATGCGTTTCTGCTTTAAAATCAATAATACTACGTTCTTTTTCAACAATTAAACGTACTGCTACCGACTGTACTCTACCTGCTGACAATCCTCCTTTAACCTTACGCCATAAAACTGGCGATAATTCATACCCAACAAGTCTATCTAAAACTCTACGTGCTTGTTGTGCATTTACCATATTATAGTCAATATCTCTTGGATTATCAACTGCTTTTAAAATGGCGTTTTTTGTAATTTCATGAAAAACAATACGTTTTGTATTTTCATCTTTTAGTTTTAATTGCTCTTTTAAGTGCCATGCAATTGCCTCTCCCTCACGATCCTCATCACTCGCTAACCAAACAGTATCTGCTTTTTTTGCTAAGGTTTTTAACTTTCTAACAACAGGTTTCTTATCATCTGAAACAATGTATTTCGGACTAAAATCTCCATCAACATCTATCCCTAACTCTTTAGAAGGCAAATCTGCAATATGACCATAACTAGATTCTACTTGAAAATCTTTTCCTAAAAATTTTTCAATCGTCTTTGCTTTTGCAGGTGACTCAACTATAACTAAATTCTTTGCCATAACACTCTTCGATTATCTCTTTTTGTATCATATATATAATGACACTTTCAATTTGCAAAAGTAGAATCTTTTTTTTAAAAAAAAATTATTTGTTTTAACTTCCCTAAAAAACAGTTATAATTTCAATAGTAATTTTCTGCCAATTTGTCATAATTTTTAGATTTTGGTTGTATCTTTGCAATCATTTTTATTATGAATATGGAGCACACTGAGAAGGTTATAGATGAAAAAGTGCAAGGGCAAGCTCTTGTTACCGAAAACAAAAAAGAAAATACTAAAAACTTATTTATAGAAAGTTACGGTTGTCAAATGAACATGAACGACAGTGAAATTGTAGCTTCTATTTTAGCAGAGCAAGGTTTTAATACCACTCAAAATTTAGAAAATGCTGATTTAGTTTTGGTAAACACTTGTTCTATTAGAGAAAAAGCCGAAACCACCATTCGTAAGCGTTTACAAAAATACAATGCTGTTAAAAAAGTAAATCCAACAATGAAAGTTGGTGTTTTAGGTTGTATGGCTGAGCGTTTAAAAGAGAAATTTTTAGAAGAAGAAAAAATTGTAGATTTGGTTGTTGGACCAGATGCTTACAGAGATTTACCTAATTTATTAGAAGAAATTGATGCTGGTAGAGATGCAATAAATGTAATTTTATCTAAAGAAGAAACCTATGGTGATGTAGCGCCAGTTCGTTTAAACTCAAACGGAGTTTCAGCATTTGTGTCAATTACTCGTGGATGCGATAATATGTGTACTTTTTGTGTAGTTCCGTTTACTCGTGGACGCGAAAGAAGTAGAGATCCAAAAAGTGTTTTAGAGGAAATTAAATCGATGGCTGATCAAAATTTTAAAGAAATTACTTTATTAGGTCAAAACGTAGATAGTTATTTATGGTATGGTGGTGGATTGAAAAAAGATTTTAAAAAAGCTTCTGAAATAGCACAAGCAACTGCAGTAGATTTTGCCCAATTATTAGACATGGCTGCTACTGAATTCCCTAAAATGAGATTCCGTTTTGCAACTTCTAATCCGCAGGATATGAGCTTAGATGTAATTCACACCATGGCAAAACACCGCAATATTTGCAAATACATTCACTTACCTGTACAAAGTGGAAGTAACAATATGCTAAAAGCCATGAACCGCCAACATACACGTGAAGAATACATGGAGTTGGTTGATAATATTTTTAGAATTATCCCTGAGATGTCTTTATCGCAAGACATGATTGCTGGTTTTTGCGGAGAAACAGAACAAGATCATCAAGACACATTAGATTTAATGCGTCATGTAAAATATGATTTTGGATTTATGTTTGCATACTCTGAACGACCAGGAACTTTGGCTGCTAAAAAAATGCCAGATGATGTGCCACACGCTATCAAAAAACGTCGTTTACAAGAAATTATAGACCTACAACAAGAACATAGTTTATACAGAACACAACAACATTTAGGTAAAATTGAAGAAGTTTTAATTGAAGGAACTTCTAAAAAGAACCCAAATGAATGGAAAGGTAGAAATACACAAAATACTGTAATTGTTTTTGCTAAAGGCGATTATAAATTAGGAGATTTTGTAAATGTAAAAGTAGAAGATTGTACTTCGGCAACCTTAAGAGGAACCGCAGTTGGATATTCTGATAATAATTAAAAAACAAGAACACTTCCTCTTTAAAAGAGAATAAAACTATGGAAAACCTACGAGCTATAAAACAACGATTCGGAATTATTGGTAATGATATGCAATTGAATCGCGCTATTGAAAAATCAATTCGCGTTGCTCCTACCGATATTTCAGTTTTAGTTGTTGGTGAAAGTGGTGTAGGTAAGGAAAGTATTCCTAAAATAATTCACCAATTATCACATAGAAAACACGCTAAATATATTGCGGTAAACTGCGGAGCTATTCCTGAAGGAACCATAGACAGTGAACTATTCGGACATGAAAAAGGCGCTTTTACAGGAGCTACAGCCTCACGTAAAGGATATTTTGAGGTTGCCGATGGAGGAACCATTTTTTTAGATGAAGTTGGTGAGCTACCATTAACAACGCAAGTACGTTTACTGCGTGTTTTAGAGAATGGTGAGTTTATTAAAGTTGGATCATCACAAGTACAAAAAACTAACGTTCGTATTGTAGCTGCTACCAATGTGAATATGCAACAAGCAATCTCTAAAGAAAAGTTTCGTGAAGATTTATATTATCGTTTAAGTACCATTGAAATAGGTTTACCTGCTTTACGCGACAGAAATGAAGATATTCATTTATTATTTAGAAAATTTGCTGCTGATTTTGCTCAAAAATACCGAATGCCAACCATTAGGCTAGAAGATAACGCTGTAAGAGTGCTATTAAACTACAATTTCCCGGGTAACATACGTCAATTAAGAAATTTAGCAGAACAAATATCTGTTGTAGAAGAAAGTCGTTTAATTACTGCTGAAAAACTAGTACAATATCTCCCGAATAACAAAAGTGGCTTACCCGCTGTAATTGGAAAGCAATCTAGTAATTCAGATTTTGCTAACGAACGAGATATTATGTATAAAATCTTGTTTGATATGCGTAATGACATCAATGATTTAAAAAAATTGACGCTAGATTTAATGAAAAATGGAGATACTGAGCAAGTAAAAGAAGCTAACCATAGTTTAATAGAACGCATTTATCAAGAACAAGAACCGCCTGAAAACCAAAATATAGAAGTAGTTCAAATTCCTCAAAATTCATCTGTTCAGAACAATTATGAATATGCTGAAACTATTGAAGAAGATGAAAACTTATCATTACAAGAAAAAGAGATTGAAATGATCCGAAAATCGCTAGAAAAAAATAGTAACAAGCGTAAATTAGCGGCAAAAGAACTAGGGATTTCTGAACGAACATTATACCGAAAAATTAAGCAATACGATTTATAAAACAACTTAGCTAAGTGTTAAATTATTTATTTTTGATTTTATGAAAAAACTCTTATACAATATCACCTTTATAATCGTTACGTCTATTTTAATAGGTTGTGGTGCTTATTCTTTTACTGGAGGTAACACAGGTAAAGCAGAAACGATTCAAGTTGATTTTTTTCCAAATCAAGCTCCATTAATTGAACCTAAATTAAGTCAAGAATTTACTCAAACTTTACAAGATTTATTTACTCGTCAAACTAATTTAACACTTGTAAATACTAATGGCGATTTGCATTTTTCAGGTGAAATAACAGATTATCGAATTACACCGATGAGTGCTACTGCAGAACAAACTGCTGCGCAAAACCGACTAACTATTACTGTAAATGTAATTTTTGAAAACAAACTCGAAGAAAAAGATAACTTTGAAAAACGTTTTTCTTTTTACTACGATTATGGTGCCACACAACAACTTTCTGGCGGAGTTTTAGACAGTGCTTTAAAAGATATTTTGGAAAGAATTACACAAGATATTTTTAATGCTTCTGTAGCCAAATGGTAACATATTTAACCAAACTTGGTACGCTAGTTGATAAATAAAAAATTACTGAACAAGCTACTTAAACTAGATTTATTTTATATTTTTTCTTCACTAACTTAAAGCTAATCAGATAAGTAAATAGAGCAAAAAATTAATAAAAACTAAAAAAAGTATTAAATCAAACCAATATTATAAGCACGTTTTTTTTTGTCAGTAATAAATTTTACTTTTGTTAAAAACTCACCTTTATTGTGAATAACTGTTTCGACATAGCTAAGAAGTTCATAGAATTATCCAATAAAGATTCAATTCCAATGAGTCCTATGAAGCTATTAAAGTTAACTTATATAGCTCATGGTTACTATCTTGCTTTTACAGATAAACCTTTATTTGAAAACAAAATTGAAGCCTGGAAGTACGGACCAGTTATACCAGACTTATACCATATTATTAAAAGAGTTGATTTTTCAAACAATGATTTTAAGTTTATAGAAATGTACTCTCAAAATAATTTAAGTAAAGAAGATAGTAAGTTTATAGAAACTGTTTGGGGAGCCTATAACCGTTTCGACGGAAGTCAGTTATCTTCAAAAACTCATGAAAAAGGTACCCCTTGGTATAAGACCTATAATGGTCAATCTTTTACTCAGATAAACAATGAGTTAATCAAAGAGTATTATAAAAACAAGGTTAATGGATAGTCTAGAAGAAAAAGCTAAAAATTATTTTTCTAAACCCCTTGATGATATTGATTCAAGTGCAGATTCAAAATCAAGTAAAGAAGATGTTTTTCTGTTTGAATTTACGGGTAAGTATGAAAGTTTTCAAGAATACATACAACACGAAGAATTTGTTATCAATAAGCTTGATAGACAATCAGAAAGAATTTTAAGAGAAAAGAATGCTAAATTAGCATTTAGGTTTTCATCAGCTTGGGCAATTTTTATAGCTTTAACTATTTTACTGAAAGGATTTGAGCTTTGGAGTTACAATTTATCGCAAACTGAATTCCTCTTCATTATTGGTTCTTTAACAACTTCAATTTTCACATTCTACTTACTTGTTCTTAAATATCTATTTGATAAAAAGTAATTTTTTTATAATATTTCACAACTAATTGGATAAAAAAAGCTACATAAAAATTCTAGAAAAACCAACATTAATTTCATCTGAAAATAATGTTGATTTAAGAGATATCACTCAAAAATACCCTTATTTTCAATCAGCAAGAGCTTTACATTTAAAACTTTTAAAAAATCAAGACAGTTTTAAGTATAATAATGAATTAAAAATTACAGCAGCCTACACGAGCGACCGTAGTGTTTTATTTGACTTTGTAACTTCCAGATCTTTTAAAGAAAACACCCTAAAAAAAGAAGAAAAACAAAGTTTAAAAGAAATTTTGCTTCCAAAGAAAAAAACAAAAGAAGTTTCGTTAATCAAGGAAAAACTAGCTATAGGAAAGCCTATTGCTTTTACTAAAAACGAATCTTTTTCTTTTAATCAATGGATGCAGCTTTCATCAAAAAAAATAATTCATCGAGAAGCTCCTGTTGTTTTAAAAGAAATAGAATCAACTAAAAACTCTGTAAAAAACGATATTATTAATCGTTTTATCGAAACAGCCCCTAAAATATCTCGTCCAAGTAAAACGAATCCTTCTGAGGTTAAAATTATTGAAAGCAAACAAAACTCTCCCCTAGCTACCGAGACCTTAGCTAAAGTTTATCTTGAACAAAAAAAATATAACAGTGCTATACAAGCTTATAAAATATTAAGTTTGAAATATCCAGAAAAAAGTGGTTTCTTTGCAGACCAAATTAAGAGAATACAAATTTTACAAAAAAATAAATAATGACAACGTATACTTTACTTTTAGTGCTAATATTGATTGTTGCGATAGCTTTAATCTTAATTGTTATGGTACAAAACCCTAAAGGTGGCGGATTATCTTCTTCTTTTGGAGGTGGTGGTGCTCAAAACATTGGTGGTGTACAGAACACTAACAGTTTTTTAGACAGAACTACTTGGACTTTAGCAATTACAATGTTTGCTTTAATTTTATTAGCTAACTTTGCGATACCTAGAGGTAACTCAGCTGATGCACCTCAGCTAGACAGTGCTTTAGAAAATGTAGAAGCTACAGCACCTACTGCACCAGTAACAAATGACACAACAAAAGATAGTGTAAACTAATCTTTTTAACATAAAAATAAAAATGCCAACGTAATGACACGTTGGCATTTTTTTATGCACAACATTAAGTGATTTAGAAAAAGTGGCATATTTTTTTTAATGGCATAATTTCTGACTAATTCTAAACTTTAAATAACAACTACTTAATCATAACTTATACAAATGGGATTAAATATTAAACCTTTAGCAGATAGAGTTCTTATAGAACCAGCTGCTGCAGAAACCAAGACAGCCTCAGGACTTATTATTCCTGATAACGCCAAGGAAAAACCTCAAAAAGGAACTGTTGTTGCTATTGGTAATGGTACCAAAGATGAACCTTTAACGGTTAAAGTTGGAGACACTGTTTTATATGGAAAATACGCTGGTACTGAATTAAAACATGAAGGAAGTGATTATTTAATTATGAGGGAAAGCGACATTTTCGCTATCATATAATTTATTTATCCACTTAATAATTAACACAAAAAAAGATCATAAAATGGCAAAAGATATAAAATTTGATGTAGATGCTCGTGACGGTTTAAAGCGCGGAGTAGATGCGTTAGCAAACGCAGTAAAAGTAACATTAGGACCTAAAGGACGTAATGTAATTATTTCTAAATCTTTCGGTGCGCCACACGTAACTAAAGATGGTGTTACTGTAGCAAAAGAAATTGAGTTAGAAGATTCTTTAGAGAATATGGGAGCTCAAATGGTAAAAGAAGTAGCCTCTAAAACCAACGATTTAGCTGGTGACGGAACTACAACGGCAACCGTATTAGCACAAGCAATCGTAAAAGAAGGTTTAAAAAATGTTGCCGCAGGTGCAAATCCAATGGATTTAAAACGTGGTATTGATAAAGCTGTTACTGTTATTACTGAAGATTTAGCAAAACAATCTCAAGAAGTTGGTAACTCTTCTGAAAAAATACAACAAGTAGCTTCAATCTCTGCAAATAACGATAAGGTTATTGGTGATTTAATTGCTACTGCTTTTGGTAAAGTTGGAAAAGAAGGAGTGATTACTGTTGAAGAGGCTAAAGGAATGGATACGTATGTTGATGTTGTGGAAGGAATGCAGTTTGATCGTGGATATTTATCTCCATACTTCGTAACTGATGCTGATAAAATGGTAGCTACCTTAGAAAATCCTTATATTTTATTATTCGATAAAAAGATTTCTAACTTACAAGAAATTTTACCAATATTAGAACCTGTTTCTCAATCTGGTAGACCTTTATTAATTATTGCTGAAGATGTAGACGGACAAGCATTAGCTACTTTAGTAGTTAATAAATTACGTGGTGGTTTAAAAATTGCTGCTGTAAAAGCTCCTGGATTTGGTGATCGTAGAAAAGCAATGTTAGAAGACATTTCTATCTTAACTGGTGGAACTGTAATTTCTGAAGAAAGAGGTTTTTCTTTAGAAAATGCAACATTAGACTTATTAGGAACTGCTGAAACAGTAACTATTGATAAAGACAATACTACCATTGTTAATGGTGCTGGTAACGAAGAGCAAATTAAAGGTCGTGTAAACCAAATTAAAGCACAAATTGAAACGACTACTTCTGATTACGATCGTGAAAAATTACAAGAGCGTTTAGCAAAATTAGCTGGCGGAGTTGCTGTTTTATACGTTGGTGCTGCTTCTGAAGTAGAAATGAAAGAAAAGAAAGATCGTGTTGATGATGCTTTACATGCAACTCGTGCTGCTGTAGAAGAGGGTATTGTTGCCGGTGGTGGTGTTGCCTTAGTGCGCGCTAAAAAAGTATTAGAAGCTTTAGCTACTGAAAACTTAGACGAAACAACAGGAGTACAAATCGTTAACAAAGCTATTGAAGCACCTTTAAGAACTATTGTTGAAAACGCTGGTGGTGAAGGATCTGTTGTTATAAATAAAGTATTAGAAGGTAAAAAAGATTTTGGTTATGATGCTAAAGCTGAAGTATATGTTGATATGCTAGAAGCCGGAATTATCGATCCTAAAAAAGTAACACGTGTAGCGCTAGAAAATGCCGCTTCTGTAGCGGGTATGATTTTAACTACCGAATGTGCTTTAATTGATATTAAAGAAGACGCTCCTGCAGCTATGCCTCCAATGGGTGGTGGTATGCCAGGAATGATGTAGTCGAGAAGCTCAATACCTAAACATAAAACCTCGATAATATTAATTATCGAGGTTTTTATTTTTTAAAGACTTGAAAATCAGGTTATATTTTACGCTCTACAACATAATCTATCATTTGTTGTAATGAGTTTTTATATGCTGATTCCGGGAAGTTATTTAATATGGCTAATGCTTTATTTTTATAACTATGCATTTTAGCTGTGGCATATTCTAAACCTCCATTGGTATTTACAAAAGCGATAACTTCTTTTACTCGTTTTTTATTCGTGTTGTGTTTTTTAACCGAGTTGATTAACCAAGATTTTTCTTTTTTAGAGCAATTATTCAACGTATAAATTAACGGCAATGTCATTTTCTGCTCCTTAATATCTATTCCCGTAGGCTTTCCTATTTCATCTTCAGTATAATCAAATAAATCATCTTTAATTTGAAAAGCAATTCCGATATATTCTCCAAATTTTCGCATTTGTTGCACAACATCATTACTAGCACCTACAGACGCAGCTCCAATACCGCAACAAGCAGCGATTAAGGTTGCTGTTTTTTGACGAATAATTTCAAAATAAATTTCTTCGGTTATATCTAATTTCCTTGCTTTTTCTATCTGTAATAGCTCCCCTTCACTCATTTCACGTACTGCGATAGAAATCAATTTTAACAAATCAAAATCTTCGTTATCAATAGAAAGTAGTAATCCTTTTGACAATAAAAAATCACCTACTAAAACAGCTATTTTATTTTTCCAGAGCGCATTGATTGAAAAAAATCCACGACGTCGATTACTATCATCTACCACATCATCATGCACTAAAGTAGCAGTATGAATTAACTCAACTACTGAAGCTCCACGATAAGTACGCTCATCAAAGCCTCCATCAGAAACCATTTTAGCTACTAAAAACACAAACATTGGTCGCATTTGTTTTCCTTTTCTACGAACGATATAATAGGTTACTCTATTTAATAATGGGACCTTTGATAACATGGAATCTTTAAACTTGGTTTCAAAGAGTTCCATTTCATTGGCAATCGGAAGTTTTATTTGTTCTACTGGCTTCATTTCAATATCAAAAATAGTGAAAATTTTAGTTTTCAATAGCTCTAATTCTCTTTAATCTGGCCCACGTTAACTTATGTCTTCTCTTATAAAAAGACATGGTTCCTCTATCTAAACCAAAATAAAACAAACATATTCCAGAAGGTGGGTTTCCGCTTGGCAAAAACTCGAATTTATTAAAAGCTATCTCTGGCCATTTCCAACATTCAAATCCCGTACCTATAAGCTCTATAACAGCAATCACACAATACATTGTTAAATAAAACAAACGCTCTTTAGGATGTTTTCTTAAAAAGAAAAAAACAAACAATGTACAAACAAAACCGAAAACATCTTTTTTAAATAGTAAAAAAAATAATGAGAAAATTAGTATCAATATAGTATTAAACACCTCTATGTTTTTTCTATTTGCTTTTACTGATGGCTTTCTACTAAAATAATACACAAATATAAATACAATAGCATGACCAACAGGTATATAATGAGGTATATTACCTAAACGATATGAGTACATACCAAAGATCAAGGAAAACAAATATTCACCAATTATTGCTATTAAAATTGCATAAATAAGCTGTTCTTTAACTCTTGCAGTTGCCTTTAGGAACAAGTAAATAAAAACAATAATCACTGCTATGTTATTAATCCACTGAGCTTCTTTAAAAATATTTTCTGCTACAAATTTACTATCTATAAAAAGACCTAAAAAATTAATAAGCAACAACAAGCCTAAGGTTTGTAATATTTGTTTGAAAAAAACTCTAAAAGAGGATAAATTCATTACGTTTTGTTTGCTAATTGACCACAAGCTGCATCAATATCTTTTCCACGTGAACGTCTTACATTTACCGTAATATCATGCATCTCTAAATTAGATATATAATTGTTTATTGCTTCTGGGCTTGCTTGTTGAAATTCGCCATCATCAATAGGATTATATTCTATTAAATTGACTTTACAAGGCACATGCTTACAAAAATCTATCAACGCTTTAATATCTTCTCTTTTATCATTAATTCCGCCCCAAACAACATACTCATAAGTAATCATACGTTCGGTTTTTTCGTACCAATATTCTAATGCTTCTCGTAAATCTTTTAAAGGAAAAGTTGCATTAAAAGGCATGATTGATGTACGAACTTCATCAATTGCTGAATGTAATGAGACAGCTAGGTTAAATTTAACCTCATCATCTGCCATTTTTTTAATTATTTTAGGCACCCCAGAAGTAGAAACTGTGATGCGTTTTGGCGACATTCCTAAACCTTCGGGAGAGGTGATTTTATCAATCGATTTAATTACGTTATTGTAATTCATCAACGGTTCTCCCATTCCCATAAAAACAATATTCGATAATTTTCTGTTGTAGTACAATAAACTTTCTTGATTAATTGCCGATACTTGATCGTAAATTTCATCAGGATTTAGGTTTCGCATTCTTTTTAAACGTGAAGTTGCACAGAACCTGCAATCTAAACTACAACCAACTTGACTAGATACACAAGCTGTAGTTCTAGTTTTTGTTGGTATTAAAACCGACTCAACCACCAAACCATCGTGTAAACGAACAGCATTTTTTACAGTACCGTCTTTACTACGCTGCATATTATCAACCTTTATATGATTGATTACAAAATTTTCGTCTAACATTAAACGTGTTGCTTTCGACAAGCTTGTCATATCCTCAAAAGTATGTGCTGTTTTATGCCACAGCCATTCATACACTTGATTACCTCTAAATGCTTTATCTCCATTTTCAACAAAAAAATCACGTAATTGTTCTTTTGTTAATGCGCGTATGTCTTTTTTCTTCACTTTCATTGGTGCAAAAATACACAAAACCTCACAAGTAGCCTTGTGAGGTTTTATAATTCGTTTTAATGTATTGTTTTATAAAATTAACATCGCATCTCCGTACGAGTGAAATTTATATTTTTCTTTGATTGCTTCTTGATATGCTTCCATCATAAAATCATGACCTGCAAAAGCAGATACCATCATCATTAATGTTGATTTTGGAGTATGAAAGTTAGTAATCATAGCATTAGCAACGCTAAAATCGAAAGGAGGAAAGATAAATTTATTAGTCCAACCATCAAATTCTTTTAACTTATGCTTTGATGTAATTGCAGATTCGGCTGTTCTCATTACAGTAGTACCAACCGCACAAACGCGCTTTTTATTAGTAAGTGCATTATTTACCATATCAGCACTTGATAATGGAACATTAATTTTTTCAGAATCCATTTTATGCTTCGATAAATCTTCTACCTCAACTGGATTAAATGTTCCCAGGCCTACATGTAATGTCATTTCAGCAAAATCAACTCCTTTTATCTCTAAACGCTTCATTAGATGTTTAGAAAAGTGTAATCCTGCTGCTGGTGCTGCTACAGCTCCTTCGTGCTTTGCATAAATGGTTTGGTAACGTTCTTCGTCTGTTTCTTCAACTTCACGTTTAATATATTTAGGTAACGGTGTTTCTCCTAACTTTACTAACTTTTCTCTAAACTCTTCATAAGGTCCATCAAACAGAAAACGTAAAGTTCGACCTCGTGAGGTGGTGTTATCAATAACTTCAGCTACTAAACTTTCATCATCACCAAAAAACAACTTATTTCCTATTCTAATTTTTCTTGCCGGATCAACTAACACATCCCACAAACGGTTTTCAGCATTTAACTCACGTAATAAAAAAACTTCGATACGTGCTCCAGTTTTTTCTTTATTCCCGTACATACGAGCAGGAAAAACCTTCGTATTATTTAACATCATTACATCTCCTTCATCAAAATAATCGATTAAATCTTTAAACATTTTATGCTCGATCTTTTGAGTATCTCTATGCAACACCATTAAACGTGCTTCATCTCTATGCTCAGAAGGGTATTCTGCTAATAATTCTTCTGGTAATTCAAAATTAAAATTTGATAACTTCATGTGTCTTTTTTTCGTATGCGCAAATATACAATCTCGACATAGGCCTTGTCAAGCAATTCGGCTTTTATTTTACTTTAATCGTTTCTATACCTACCTGTTGCATGTCATTCCAAAAATTTCGATACGATTTTGTAACTACCCCTGCATCTAAAATTTCAATACTTGTTTTTAATGCTAATGGTGCAAATGCCATAGCCATTCTATGATCGTTATAGGTGGCTATTTTTACATCCTTATTAATTACTTCGGATGGTTTTAAATGCAAACTTTCGTTGCTTACAGATATACTAGCACCTAACTTTGTTAATTCTTCTTTTAAGGCTTCTAATCGATCAGTTTCTTTAATTTTTAAGGTATGTAAGCCTGATAAATCACAAGCAACACCTAATCCAAAACAGGTTACTGCAATAGTTTGTGCAATGTCTGGTGCGTTTTTTAAATCTTCAATTAAAACTGATGAACTGTGTAGATTTTCCTTTGTTAAAACAATCGAGTTCTCTTTAAAAACGGTTGTTACACCAAAGTGTTTATATATTTTTGTTAAACAACTGTCGCCTTGTAAACTATCTTTTTTATAGGCTGATAATTTTACTGACGATCCTATTTTACTCAATGCAATTAAGGAATAAAAATAAGAAGCAGAACTCCAGTCAGATTCTACTACAAATGGTTTATCATGAACCGTTGGTTTAGGTAAAATTTTAATTTTTTGCCCTGAAAAACTTGCTTTAACATCTAGTTGATGTAATAAACTTAATGTCATGTTTATATACGGTATCGATGTTATTTTACCAATCAGTTCAATTTCTAAACCGTTTGGTAAACTTGGTGCTATTAACATTAAAGCTGAAATATATTGACTACTTACATTTCCGTTAATAGTAACGGTTTCTTTCAATAGTTTTTTTCCTGTAATTTTTAATGGCGGATACCCTTCTTTTTCTAAATATGCAATATCGGCTCCTAAATCACGCAGCGCATCAACCAAAATTTTAATCGGTCGATTATGCATTCTTTCTGACCCTTGTAAAACTTTTACAACACCTTCTTTACCTGCAAAAAAAGCAGTTAAAAAGCGCATAGCTGTACCTGCATGACCAATATCTGCAATTTCATTTTTTGATGATAATGCTTCTTGTAAATGGTGCGTATCATCAGAATCTGATAAATTTTGAATTGTAATATTCGGATATAATTGTTGTAAAATTAACAATCGATTCGATTCACTTTTAGATCCTGAAATTACAATATCGGTATTAATTTCTACATCTTTTTTTGCTGTTAGTTGTAAGTTCATTTACTATTTATTTGTTTGCTTTTACAATCGCTTTTTTATTATTATTTTTTCCAACCATCATTCCATAATTTTCTAACTCCATGAAAAACTCTAAAGAAAATTGAAAAAAATACGGCTTGAATTAAAATTCTTCTCCAATCAAAAACAACACTCTCAAACACTAAGCTTCCTATAAAATTGGTAGCTGCAAACATTGAAAATAATAACGGAACGTACACTAAAATATATTTTAATAATGATATTTTGTTTACAAACTCCGTTTCTTCTTCAATATTTTTATTCAGCTGATCGGTTGTTTTTTTGAGGTTCATTTTTATTTTGTTTTTTTATTTACAACATAAATTGCATATAAAATACTAACAGTTACTTTGGTTAACCAAAATCGTTGCCACTTATTTTCTGAAAAATTAATAGCATTTACTGTTTCAAAATCTCCAGAAAACAATGCGCTTCCGCTATTTACCAATAACGAAAATAGTGTTACAAAAACTAAAAAAGGAACACTTACTTTAAGTACGTTAACCCAAAAACTTCCTTTTTGTATTTTTTTTAAAAGACTCATTTATTTTAATTTTTCGTTATTATGATGGCGATCATGATCGCGTTTTGTTTTAATATCTAATTTTTTATCAAAAGCTTCTTGAAGATTTATTCCTGTTTGATTTGCCAAACACAAAACAACAAACATAACATCTGCCAATTCCTCTCCTAAATCTTTATTTTTATCGCTCTCCTTCTCGCTTTGTTCTCCATAACGGCGCGCAATAATTCTTGCAACCTCTCCTACTTCTTCTGTTAATTGCGCCATATTAGTAAGTTCGTTAAAATAACGAACTCCATGATTTTTAATCCAATTATCAACTTCTCTTTGAGCGTTTTGTATATTCATTTTACTTTTATAATTTAAAAATCAAATATAAATATTTCTTTTGGGCTAGTTAATTCGCCAAGGCGGATTTTTTCTATTCTTACCTGCTTTAAACAAAATGATTTTATTCTTGTCAGGATCTAACAAATGAGCTTCTCTCCATAACCAGTTTTCATCTTTTGGCAACTGTGTAAAAACAATTCCTTTTTTTTTGGAGATTTTTAACTAAAACATCTAAGTTTTCATCTTCAAAATAAACATCTATTCCATTTCCTTTTGGTAGTTCTGTTACTTTATGAATAGAAAATGTAGCGTCACCTTCGGGTGCTTGAAAACGAACATAATTAGGTCTTGCATCTACAATAAGATGCAAGCCTAATTTTATATAAAACAATGTTGCTACCTCAACATTTAAAGAAGGGACAGTAACTTGATTTAAATCCATCTTTTTATTTTTCTTTTTTAACAACATTACTTAAAATGAGCAAGAAAAATAGTCCTATTACTGACATAATGGTAATAATCCACCAAGTTTTATCAAACCCTAAATTATCTACTAATTGCATTCCTGAATTATGTCCAAAAATATGAGCTAAAGAAAATGCAATACTATAATATGCCATATATTCTCCTTGGTTCCCTTTTTTTGCTCTCTCCATTACAAAGGCATTCGAAAACGGAAAAGCAATCATTTCTCCAACAGTCATAAACAACATTCCTATTACTAAAACACCAACCCAGCCTGTTAGGTTTAACACTAAAAAACTAATAGCTGTTAGCAATAACCCAACGAACATTAAACGTTCTTTTGAGTACTTACTTTCTTCTAACCATTTAATTAAAGGCATTTCTAATAAAAATATTAAAAAACCATTCATTCCCATTAATAAACCAATATCAAATTCTGATAAATTATGAATGTTTTCATAATACAATGGCATTGTTGAAAAGTATTGCAAAAACACAAATCCGAAGATAAACATAGCCACAAAAAACACCCAAAATGCTTTATCTGAAAATACAGAAATAGGATTTTCAGTCTTTATCTCATCTAAAACTTTTGCTTTTTTAGGATTTAACACTTTCATTAACAAAAAGGTTGCTAAAATACAAGTAACACCATCAACCCAAAACAAACCACTGTAACTTAACGATGTAATAATAATTCCGCCAACTGCAGGCCCTGCCGAAAAACCTAAGTTTATTGCTAAACGAATAAGAGTTACCGAACGTGTTTTATTTTCGGGCTTACTATAAGCACTTAAGGCTACAAACATAGCAGGCCTAAAAGTGTCAGCAACTAACATTACTAAAAAAATACCGATACAAAAGCCGTAAAATGTTGTTACATACTGTAATCCTAAAAAGAATAAACCTGTTAAAAACAAACTCGTTTTCATTACTTTATAATACCCTATTTTATCAGTTAACTTACCTCCCAACCATGACCCTAATACAGATCCTAATCCAAAACAACTCATAATCCATCCTACATCTTTTAAAGAAAAATCTAAACTTTTTGTTAGATACAATGATAAAAACGGAATTACCATGGTACCCGCTCTATTGATTAAAGTAATTAAAGCAAGCCACCAAACCTCAGTAGAAAGCCCTTTAAAGGTATTTAAATAATTAAAATATAATTTTTTCATAGTTGTTTAGTTTTGATTTATTATAAAAATAAAAAGTCCGACTTAGCAGTCGGACTTTTAGTAATAGTTATATTTTTTTTGAATATAATTAGAATACATAAATAGCCCGACACCTATCGTTTCTCACGACTGATTTACATTGCTTATATGTATAAAAATTTGTCATTCTACTTTTCTAATTGAGTTGTAAAACTATAAAAAAAAGAAATAGGTTTTACAAAATGTATTTTAAAAATCTCATTTCATATTGATTCTAAATAAATCAACTTAGAGAACTTTGTATAAAATAGGCTTACTTGGTGTTGCATCGTTTTCAAAAGGTGCAATCATTAAATTTAAAAAATAAGTTCCGTCTTCAATATTATTTGGCACATAAATAAACTCTGTAATGGTTGCATCAAAACGGATTTCGTTTTTAGTATTCCAAAAAGCATTGTGAGCTAATAATTTGCCCTCATCTTTTTCTTTATCTACCGAAGGTAAATCAATTAACAAATGTTTTATTCCTATTTCTTTTAAATAAACCGCAGCTTCTTCTAATAAATATGGCGGATTTGTGTTTGAATAACGAGCGTTTGTTTTTTTATCAGAATTTGGCAAAGTTCTAATTACAACGGCTACTATTTTTTTATGGTTTAAAACTTTTTGTAATTGATGTTTTGTAATTACAAAATCTCCATTATCTAACTGTTCAGGATAAATAGTTACCACCTCAGCTAAAAAGAAAAATCTGTTTAAATTTTTATTAACAGAATACATTTCTTTGGTAATATGACCAACACACTCCGTATGTGTTATATGTGCATGTGGATTGAATGATATATTATTAAAATTCACATCTGCTCCTTCTGCAACACTACCTACCCAATCTCCTGACATAACAGGTGAAATTACAGGGTCATCAAGATACCAAGCGTTAATATTTTCTTTCAAAACATCTATTGAGATAGAAATATCTAAAGGTTTCGATAAATCTATTTGATATTTTTTTGATTTGTGTTGTATCTCTGCAATCATATTTTATTATTTAATTATAAATAACTCTGAAGCTAAACCATCTGCTAAAAACTTTCCTTTTGGAGTGGTTTTTAAGACTCTATCTTCATTACATCTCGATAAAGAAGATACCGATTGCTTCGTTTCTCTCGCAATGACGAGTAAACCTTCATCTATAAACTTTTTTGAAGAGATTAGTAATTGCTCTTTAAAATCTTCATCAATCTTATCTAACGATACTCCCCAAATAGTTCGCAAACCAGTCATTAAATATTCATTAAACTGATCTTCTTTTGATAGTTTTTCAACCTCATTCGGTAAATTACTTTCTTGAAGTTCTTTTATATATTTTGCGTTATTCGCTATATTCCAACTACGATGTGTTTTACTAAACGAATGTGCCGACGGACCAATACCTATATACTTTTTACCCAACCAATAACTTGTATTATGTTTTGAAAAGTAATCAGGTTTTCCAAAATTTGATATCTCGTAATGTACAAATCCGTTTTTAGCGGTTTCTGCTACCAAAATATCAAAATGCTCTTTTGCTTCGGTTTCGTCTGGTGCGGGATATTTTCCATTTTTCACAAAACTATCTAGTACCGTTTTAGGCTCAACAGTTAAGGCATAGCTTGAAATATGATTCACCCCAAAATCGAATGCTATCTGTAAGTTCTCTTTCCAGCGTTCATTACTCATATTCGGAACACCATAAATTAAATCTACCGTAATATTATCAAAATGGCGAGTCGCCATAGTCAAACATTCTTTTGCTTCTTTTGAATTATGCGCGCGATTCATGCTTTGTAAATCTTCTTCAAAAAAAGATTGCACGCCAATACTTAATCGATTAATAGGCGAATTAGCTAGTTCTAAAATTTTCTCTTCTGATAAATCATCAGGGTTGGCTTCTAAAGTAATCTCGGGACTTTCAATTACCTTATAGTTCTGATGAATTACATTTAACAACATTTCTATTTCTTCTTTCGATAATAAAGACGGAGTTCCACCACCAAAATAAATAGTTTCTATCGTTTCATTTACTAATTCTTCTTTACGTAACTCCAGCTCTTTTACCATGCATAAAACCAAATCATCTTTCTTTTTTAAAGAAGTAGAAAAATGAAAATCGCAATAAAAACATGCTTGCTTACAAAACGGTATATGTATATAGATTCCTGCCAAATTAAATTACTTCTTAACTCTTTTTTCATTCTGCTTTACAAACGCTGCCCAACCTGTATAGTTCTTTCCTCCTACTTTTGTCCGTGAATTATAATAATGACAAACTGCGGCGGCTAAACCATCGGTTGCATCTAAATTTTTAGGCAAGGTTTTTAAATTTAATAAAGACTTTAGCATTAACGCGACTTGCTCTTTGCTCGATTTTCCGTTTCCTGTAATTGCCATTTTTATTTTAAGTGGCGCATATTCTGTTACAGGTATTTCACGCGACAATGCAGCAGCCATAGCAACTCCTTGCGCACGCCCAAGCTTTAACATCGATTGTACATTTTTACCAAAAAAAGGAGCTTCTAAAGCAACTTCATCAGGTTTATAAGTATCTATCAATTCAATTGTACGTTCAAAAATTAACTTTAGTTTTAAATAATGATCGTCGTATTTTTTTAAAATTAATTCATTCATTTGAACGAATTCCATTTTTTTTCCTACCACTTTTATAATTCCGAATCCCATGATAGAGGTTCCTGGATCAATTCCTAAAATAATTTTCTCTGTCTTCAAATTTTAATTTCTATAAGGCTAAACTAATCAATTAAATAGTATTTTACTGAATCTCTAATGAAGTAAACTTAAAGTTATTTCCGTCAAACAGACCTTTATCAGATAATTTTAACGCTGGTATTACCAACAGTGCCATAAACGATAAACTCATGTATGGTGCGCGTAATTTACTCCCCATTTGTTTAGCCATCTTATCTAATTCTGCATACGATTTACCTATTTCTTCAGCCGATTTATCACTCATAATCCCTGCCACTGGCAATGAAACTATTTTTTCTTTGGGTTCGGTAAAAGCACAAACTCCGCCTTTATTCTCAATTAACAAATTTACAGCCTTACAAATTGCTTCATCAGAAACACCAACGGCTATTATATTATGAGAATCATGTCCTACAGAACTTGCTATTGCCCCTTCTTTTAATCCAAAATTCTTAATAAAAGCGATTGAAGGTTCAGCATTTTTATAACGATTTACAACCGTCATTTTTAATACGTCATTTGCTATATTAGAAACTAAATTCCCTTCTTTTATTAGAGAGTTTGCTTCAATTTCATTGGTTACCAATTCTCCGTCTAAAGCCTCAATAACTCTAATTTTTTCTGCGGATGATTTAAATTCAAAATCAGTAACCTTCTTTTTATCTGTATCAAAATTATTCAATACTTCAAAATCTACTGATTTTACAAATGATTTTCCATTTTCACTAACTAATTCACCGTTTATATACGTTTGTAAAACATTAAATTTTTCTAAACTATCAACAACAATAAAATCGGCATCATCTCCTTTCTCTAATAAACCAACATCTAAATTGTAATGTTTTACTGGGTTAACACAGGCAGCTTGTAATACTTTAAAAACATTAACACCTTTCGATACTGCGCGCTCACATAACTGGTTAATATGCCCAACTAATAAATCATCTGGATGCTTGTCATCTGAACAAAACATCATATTTTCAAAATGATCAGGCAATAAATCAATTAAAGCCTCAAAGTTTTTGGCAGCACTACCTTCACGAATAATTACTTTCATTCCTTTTTGAAGTTTCTCTAAAGCTTCTTCGTAGATAAAACATTCGTGATCGGTTGTTATACCTGCCGATATGTATTTAGTTACATCATCACCTCTTAAACCTGGCGCATGCCCATCTATAGGTTTGTTATTATTCTTAGCGTGTTGAATCTTTTTTAAAACCTCTTCATCGTCAAACAAAACACCCGGATAATTCATCATTTCAGCTAGGTATTTAATATTCGGATTTTCTAGCATCAGTTTTATGTCATCAGAATCAATAATAGCTCCTGCACTTTCAAAAGAGGTAGCTGGCACACATGATGGTGCTCCGAAATTAAATTTTAACGGAACTTTCTTTCCGTTTTCAATCATAAAATCAACACCTTTTACTCCTAATACATTTGCTATTTCATGCGGATCAGAAACAGTAGCGACTGTTCCGTGCGTTACAGCTATTTTTGCAAATTCTGACGGCACTAACATCGAACTTTCAATATGAATATGCGCATCAACAAAACCAGGAATAATATAGTTTTCTATTAAATGATCAGCTTTTCTAATTGCTCTTATCTTACCTTCTTCAACCTCAACTTCTCCTTTAAAGATTCGTTTATTTTGTATATCAACTATATTTCCTTGTACAATCATACCTTTATTTTTTACACCACAAAAATAGCTAGTATTTATGCATAAAAAAAGCATCCTTTAAAAGGATGCTTTTTTACAATATGATTAAAAGTTAAGCCGCTGGCCCTCCTTTTAAAATTTCTTCATTTGCATATTCTTCAAACTTTTTAAAGTTTTCTTTAAATGAATCTGCCAATTTATGTGCTGTTTTATAATACTCTTCATCATTATTCCAAGCTGTTCTTTGGCTTAATAACTCAGAAGGTACTCCTGGACATTCTCTTGGTTGTGCTAAACCAAATACCGAATGTATATGATAGTTTTCTTTAGTAATTTCACTTGGTAAACCACCTGTTAAAGCAGCGTTAATCATAGCTCTTGTATACTTTAACTTCATTCTGTTTCCTACTCCGTAAGGACCTGCAAACCAACCTGTATTAACCAACCAAACATTAACGTTAGTTTCTTTCATTTTTTCGCTTAACATTTCTGCATAACGAGTTGGATGTAATGGCATAAATGGCGCTCCGAAACAAGCCGAAAAACTTGGTAATGGCTCTGTAACACCAGCCTCTGTTCCTGCTACTTTAGCAGTATAACCTGAAATAAAGTGGTAGGCTGCCTGCCCTGGTGTTAACCTCGAAATTGGAGGCAATACCCCAAAAGCATCTGCCGTTAAGAAAAATATATTCTTAGGGTTTTTACCTGTTGATGGTGTTTGAATATTTTCAATATGATGAATTGGATAACTTACACGTGTATTTTGTGTAATTGAAGTATCGTTAAAATCAACCTCTTTTTTATCGTTCATCACAATATTTTCCAGAATTGCTCCTTTCTTAATAGCAGCGTATATTTCTGGCTCTTTATCTTTAGATAAGTCGATTACTTTTGCGTAACAGCCTCCTTCAAAATTAAACACCGTGTTTTCTGAAGTCCAACCATGCTCATCATCACCAATCAAACTACGGTTAGGGTCAGTAGATAAAGTTGTTTTTCCTGTACCTGATAATCCGAAGAAAATAGCAGTATCACCTTCTTTACCAATATTTGCTGAACAGTGCATTGGTAATGTGTTTTTAAACACAGGTAAAATAAAGTTTAATGCAGAAAAAATTCCTTTTTTAATTTCACCAGTATAACCAGTTCCACCAATTAAAGCAATTTTTTTCTCAAAATTTAAAATAGCAAAGTTATGTTGACGCGTCCCATCTACTTCAGGATTTGCCATAAAACCAGGTGCGTTAACAACTGTCCATTCTGGAGAAAAATCTTTTAACTCTTCAGCAGTTGGTCGTAAAAACATATTGTAAGCAAACATGTTACTCCAAGGGTACTCGTTTACAACTCTAATGTTTAATTTATAATCAGCATCTGCACATGCATAACTATCACGTACAAAAACCTCTTTATTAGATAAGTAATCTGTTACTTTATCGTATAATTTGTCAAATTTTTCTGAATCAAAAGGTATGTTTATATCTCCCCACCAAATTTCATCTTTTGTTATATCGTCTTTAACGATAAAACGATCCATTGGCGAACGTCCAGTAAACTCACCTGTTTTAACTGCTAATGCGCCAAAACTAGTTTCTACTCCTTGTTCTTTTTCTATAGTAATATTCTGTAACTCCTCTGAAGTTAATTGATAACGAACCGTAGCATCTTTTATACCTAAGTTGTTTAACGATATCGTTTTCGTATCAAGATTTGTCATCTTAAAATAATTTAGTTGTGTTAAATTTCATACAAAAGTAGGGCTTTTTGATTAAACTCATTAATCATTGAAAAAAATTATCAACTATTCTTTTTTAATAACTTTTTTTAAAAAATAAAAAAACAGTAAAGACCAGCCTATAATTAGCATAAGTCCACCTAATGGAGTTACAAACCAAATTGATTTGGCAGGTACTTTTAATAAATGTATTGCATAAATTGATCCTGAAAATAAAATGATACCTCCAATTACAAATAAACTAATTGCATTTTTTTGCTTAGAAGTAAATTCATTAAAAATGTTTACAAACAACAATAATAAAACATGCATAAATTGATATCGTACCGCTGTTTGAAAACTTTGCATAGCCTCTGCACTTAATTTTGTCTTTAAAGCATGCGCTCCAAAAGCACCTAAAATTACTGCTATAATTCCCAAAAAAGATGATATTGTTAAATTCTTGTACATTTTTATTGTTTTTGTTTAAATTTAAACTTTTTTAGCGATATTGTGCCTTTAAAAATTAGAGTATACAAAAATACATTATATAATGAGAAAAATATTAATTATTGGTGCTGGTAGATCTAGTGCATCACTTATAAAATATTTATTAGATAAATCCATATCAGAAAAATTGCATTTAACCATAGGTGACGTTTTTATTAACAATGCAAAAAAATTAGTTAATAATCATAAAAACGCAACAGCTATTACTTTAGATGTTTTTAACGATAAAGAACGTATTAATGCTATTAAAAATGCCGACATCGTTATATCAATGCTTCCTGCCCGTTTTCATATACAAGTAGCTAAAGATTGTATTACTTATGATAAACATATGGTAACTGCTTCTTACATTTCTGATGAAATGAAAGCTTTAGATACACAAGCTAAAGCTAAAGGACTGGTTTTTATGAATGAAATTGGCTTAGACCCAGGGATTGATCATATGAGTGCCATGAAAATCATTAATGAAATTCATGACAAGAAAGCTAAAATGTTACTTTATGAATCTTTTACAGGTGGCTTAGTGGCTCCTGAAAGTGATACTAATTTATGGAACTATAAATTTACTTGGAACCCTAGAAATGTGGTTTTAGCCGGACAAGGTGGCGCCGCAATGTTTATTCAAGAAAACACATACAAATACATACCATATCATAAATTATTTAGAAGAACAGAATTTTTAGATATTGAAGGATATGGTAAGTTTGAAGGGTATGCGAATCGTGATTCTTTAAAATATAGAAGTCTTTATAATCTTGAAAACATACCTACAATGTACAGAGGTACCATTAGAAAAGTAGGTTTTTCGAGAGCTTGGAATGTTTTTGTTCAATTAGGAATGACCGATGATTCTTATGCCATTGAAGATTCTGAAAACATGAGTTATCGTGATTTTACGAATTTATTTTTAGCTTACTCTCCTACAGATTCTGTAGAATTAAAATTTCGTTCTTACTTAAAAATAGACCAGGATGATGTTATGTGGGATAAGTTTTTGGAACTTGACATTTTTAACCCAACTAAAAAAACTGGACTTAAGAACGCTACTCCTGCTCAAATTTTACAAAAAATACTTTCTGATAAATGGACGCTTGAAGCCGATGATAAAGATATGATTGTAATGCATCATAAATTTGGATATGAACTTAACAACAAAAAACATCAAATAGAAAGTAGCATGGTTATCAAAGGTGATGACCAAACCTATACTGCCATGGCAAAAACAGTTGGTTTACCAGTAGCTATGGCTACTTTACGTATTTTAAATGGTGAAATTACAACTCCAGGTGTTCAATTACCAATAACAAAAGAAGTGTATGAACCTATTTTAAAGGAGTTAGAAGAATACGGAATTACTTTTATTGAGAAAGAAGTACCATATTTAGGCTATAATCCTGAAAGTATCTAATAGAATATGAATAACTATTTCTATTCACATTTTTAAATAAATAGAAGTTATGCTTTAAAAAACTCATTTTTTATTAATTACCATAAATAATTTAAAAAGGCATTATTACTGATGTCTTTTTTCTTATACAAAAGTTTTAACCTTAAAACAAAACACTTGATTTCTAAACAATTTAAAGTTAGTTTTGCATCCCCGATTTTTTATTAATTAAAACATTACCAAACCCTTAACAACATTAATTAAATTTTTAAAAATCAATCAATGAAAAAAACAATCTTTCTTTTAACCGCCTTCTTTTTATTAAGCTTACAACTTAGTAAAACTAACGCTCAAAATAATTTTAATACTCCTTACGGAAACAATAAAACCGTTGGTAAATATATTAAAGTAAACGGCGCTAAAATTTATTACGAAGAATACGGAAAAGGAGAACCTTTATTAATCATACATAGCTGTGGGACAGACATTAAAGCCATGGAATATCAAATTGATTATTTTAAAGATAAATATAGGGTAATTGCTGCGGATAGTAGAGGGCAAGGAAAATCAGAATTAAAAACAAAATCTTTAACCTACCTACAAATGGCAAAAGATTTAGAGCAATTGGTAACAAAACTAAATTTAACAGCTGTAAATATTCTTGGTTGGAGCGATGGCGGTATTATTGGCTTAAAAATGGGAATTAGAAACAAAGTAACTATTAAAAAAATAGTTACAATGGGACCTAATTTAAGGTTTGACAACACTGCTGTTAATGATTGGGCAATGCAACAAGTTAAAGAAATGCATGCCGAAACTTTAAAAATGATAAAAAAAGGTGACACTTCAAGAAACTGGAAAAAAGAATTACAATTAGACAAATTACTTTTAAATTCTCCAGATATAAGTCATGCTGAATTACAAAAAATAAACGCACCAGTATTAATTACAATTGGAGATAGAGATATTATTAAAAACCAACATGCTGTTGAAATTTTTGATAATATTAAAAAATCTCAATTATGTATTGTTCCTGGAGCTAACCATGGAATTCCTCGTAACAGTGCTAAAAACTTCAATGAAATAGCTGATAAATTTTTAGCTAACGATTTTGATTACAGTATTAAAAAATAAGTATAAAACTTACATTTTTAAATAAAAGTCTTTTGTTAGATTTATATAGGCATCAGTATACTGGTGCCTTTCTTTTTCAATAACCAAAAGTTCTTTTTCAATTTCTTTTTCTTCAAAAGACAAGGTTAACAAGCTTCTTTTTATAACAGAATTTTCATTTCCTTTTACATGACAAACCTTATTTAAAAATAGATTGTATTCAAGTGCTATCTTTAAAAATTCAACTTCTTCTTTATAAGGTATTATTACTGAAAACATACCTTTTTGAGCCAAAATTTTAGCTACTCCAACTATCAATTCTTTAAAAGATAAAGACGATGTAAAACGTGCTTTGTTACGAGAAACATCATTTGTTTCAAAATTATCGGTATAAAATGGCGGATTCGATACAATAATATCATACTGCTCTTCCTCTTCTATCATTTCGGTTACAAAATCATTAAAAGATGCATTGTAACAAAATAATCGATCTCCCCAGTCAGATTGCTCAAAATTAGCTACCGTTTGCTCATAAGCAGCCGCATCAACCTCTACCGCATCTATTGTCATAGCATCTGTTCGTTGCGCTATCATTAACGAAATAAGACCTGTACCTGAACCAATATCTAAAACACTGTCTGGAAACTCAGGCAAAGCACACCAAGCACCTAATAAAACCCCATCAGTACCAATTTTCATCGCTGTTTTATCTTGTGCTACTGTAAATTTTTTAAATTGAAATGGTTTCATTTAAAAATATTTTCCAATTATAGCATCAGCATTAAAAAACAAATACAAAACAACAATAAGCATTATAATTAAGTACAACCCTTTTTTAGGATTTGTTTTTTTTCGATTACCAAAACGTCTTTGAAACTTCATTTTTTACTTTTATAATTTATTATTTTAACTATATTTTATTGCTCGAAGCATTTCTCTTTTTCCTGGTGGCCCAGGCAAACGTTCTACATTAAAACCTACTGATTGCATTGCTCTACGCACACTTCCTTTAGCTGAATAAGTTACTAAAATTCCGTTTTTATTTAAAGCATTAAACATCAATTTAAAAATATCTTCTGTCCACAATTCTGGTTGATGTTCAGCACCAAAGGCATCAAAGTAAATTAAATCAAATGCTTCTTTGTCATCAATATCTTTAAAAAATTGTTGACGCTTTGTTAGGCTAAAATTTGATGTAACCTCATGCTTTTCTTTCCAAGAAATCGTATGCATTTTATTAAAAATAGGCTGTTGCTCTACTACATTTAATTCGGTAACATAATTTAACCTAACAAGCTCAGTATTGCTTACAGGATATGCTTCTACTCCTACATAATTTATTGTTTTATTACTTTCTAAAAAAGTAATAAAACAATTTAACCCAGTACCAAATCCTATTTCTAAAATAGAAAGTTTTGGTTTATTAACCTGTTCTAATCCGCTTTTTATAAATACGTGATATGCTTCTTGTATTGCTCCGTGTTTGGAGTGATACTGTTCATTCCAATCAGGTAAATGTATTGTAGTAGAACCATCTGACGTTATAATTATTTCTCTTTTAATAACAACAATTATTTCATTAATACTCCGTGTGCTAAAAACGAAAACTCTTTTTTAGGTTCCGTTATTTTTGCGATTTCTTCTTCTGATTTCCCTGCATCTTCAGCATAATGACGTAATTCATCAACTGGCGTTTCTTTTACAAACGCTTTTCCTGCAACTATCACTTCATTTCCCTTACTATCTAACGGCATAAAAAAACCATAATCCTTAAATTTTACCATTGTTTTTTTATCCGCCGCAGGCAACACCATCCAACATCCTTTTTTAGTACAAACCTCATCAATTTTAGATGTAAATTTCACGTTTATTGTATCACCAATCTTTAAGGCATCAAATTTTTTAGACATTTCTTTTTCAGAAAGTGCATTTACACTTTCTATTTTTTCCCCAAACGAAGCATATGCTATTTTAGAAGCTTCATTTTCTTTTACTTCTTCTTTCTTTTTTACTTTACAAGCTAAAAACAAGAAACTTAAAACCAAGGTAAATACTAGTATTCTTTTCATTATCAAAAAGTTAAAATTAACACTTAGCAAATATAATTATAATTACTGAAGTGATTACTTATTACAAATCTTTATATAGCTAGTTTTTGTACCTTTGACACACTGAAAAAAAAAGCATTTTTATGAACATAGATATTCAATTAGTAGCACAATCAAAAATTGATTCAGTTGATTTTAGCAACCTTGCTTTTGGTCGTACTTTTACAGACCACATGTTTGTTTGTGATTTTTCTGAAGGAGAATGGAAAAACCCAACAATAATGCCTTACGGACCAATACTTTTTGATCCTTCGGCGAGAGTATTTCATTACGGACAAGCTGTTTTTGAAGGCATGAAAGCTTTTAAGGACGATAATGATGACGTATTTTTATTCAGACCTGAAGACAACTTTAACAGATTAAACGTATCTGCCGAACGTTTAGCAATGCCTGCTGTTGCTAAAGAGGTGTTTTTTGAGGGGTTAGAAAAACTTTTAAAAATAGACAACGATTGGATAAAAAAAGGGGCTGGTAATGCTCTTTACATTCGTCCTTTTATCATTGCTACTGAAGGTGCTATCGCAGCTTCACCTGCCGAAGCTTATAAATTTATTATTATTTGCTCACCTGCACAATCATACTATGCTGGTGAAGTTAGGGTTTTATTTGCTGAAAAATATAGTCGTTCTGCCGATGGTGGTGTAGGTTATGCTAAAGCCGCAGGTAATTATGCCGCACAGTTTTATCCTACGCGATTAGCAAATGAACAAGGTTTTCAACAAATAATTTGGACCGATGCTAATAGCCATGAATATTTAGAAGAAGCTGGTACCATGAATATCTTTTTTAGAATAGGAGATAAATTAATAACAACACCAACAAACGATCGTATTTTAGATGGTATTACTCGAAAATCAATAATTCAACTTGCGGAGGATAATAACATTAACGTTGACGTTAGAAGGGTAACTGTTGCCGAAATTAAAGAAGCTGCAAAACTTGGTGAATTAAAAGAAATTTTCGGTTCAGGTACTGCTGCTGTAATTAACCCTATCAAAGGTTTTAAGCATCAAGATGACGTTTTTGAATTACCTGAAAATAACGATTCATATGCAACATTTTTTAAAGAAAAGCTTGTTAGCATACAATCTAACAAAACTGAAGACAAACACGGCTGGAGAGTTAAAATTTAGATTTCGTTAAAAAAAACTATCTTAGTAATTCATAATAAGATATTTATAAAATTACAAAAGGGGGAAATGAGAAATATTATACTTGCTTTATTATCAATAATTATAGGGTTTGGTTTATCGCTATTTACTTTAAACACCTACTTAAAAGGTACTAGTAAAAATGATAATACTGAATCAGCAGCAAAAGAAATTATAATTAGTAAAAAAGCCGCTTCAGAAACTAAAGAAATTGAAAAGCCAGCAGAAGTTGAAAAACCAGTGGAAATTGAAGCAACTGTAGTCGCTAACAATACTGAGGAGAAAAAACCTATAAACACCGATGATATTCAAGAAAATTACGACAACTGGAACGCTTACAATAAACAAAATATTGATTTAATGTCAACCTTTATTCCTCTTGATAACAAGGGAGCAATAATGGATAAAGGGATTTTTTTAGTTTCATTACGTACAGGAGCCTACATTGCTGTTAAATCTAAAAATAAAAAAGACGAAATTCAATATCAGTTAACTAATATTAAAAATACTAGTAACGAAAAAATAAAAAAAGCAATTGTAAGTAAAGCTACTATTGCTTATCAATATTTTAAAATGGAAGGCAAAAAAATTCCTCGTTATGATTTTGTTGATTTAAAAGGAAAATCTCATAATAAAGCAGATACAGAAGGTAAAATAGTCGTTTTAAAGTGCTGGTTTATTACTTGTAAAGTTTGTGTTGAAGAGTTTCCTCAATTAAATGCTTTGGTTGATAAATATAAAGAAGATGATATTGAATTTGTTAGTTTAGCTTTTGATGAAAAAGATAAACTAATAGAGTTTTTAAAAACAAAACCTTTTAAATATGTCACGGTTCCTAATCAAAAAAAGTACATGTCTAAAAAATTAAAGGTAAAACAATACCCTACACATCTTATTGTTGATGCCAACGGTGTTATTTTAAAAATGGTTAATAACGTTAAAACATTAACCTCAGAACTAGAACGTATTGTAGGTAAATAAGCAACTAATCAATAAAAAGAGCCTCATTAATGAGGCTCTTTTTATTGATTCAAAATTGTTTCTATATTCGGTTTAAAATAATTAGGTCCTTTTAAAACCTTACCATCTTCACGATATATTGGTTTACCATCTTCACCTAATTTACTCATATTACTTCGTTGAATTTCGTTAAAAACAGCTTCTATTTTGTACTGCATTCCATGCTCAATAATAGTACCACATAAAATATATAACATATCACCTAAAGCATCAGCTACCTCAACCAAATCATTATTTTTAGCCGCTTCTAAATACTCTTCATTTTCTTCTTTCATTAATTCAAAACGCAATTTTTTTCGATCTTCAGCTATTTTAACTGTTGGCTCGTTTTGAATATTTAACTTAAATGCTGAATGAAATTCATGTACTGCTTTTAATTTATTTTTCATTTTATAAAATTTCTTATTGGTTTACTTTTTAAATGTATCAAAAAAAACTACTTCCTTAAATTTTTCTTCATAATAAAATCATTCTTTAACTTTGCTGAAAATACAATTTTATGTTTACTCTTATCGCTGCAAAAATGTTTACTCCAGGTAGAATAGTTTTTGCTAGTTTATTTGTTATCGCTTTTATAGTGTTAATGTTTTATAGCTACAAAAAAGATGCAAAAAACAATAAAAAACATTATAAGAATGGTGCTATTTATGTAACTATAGGAATTATAAGTGTTATTGCGTTTTTATTTATTTCTAAATTTTTAATTAAAGGTTAATTCATTTTTTCTAATTTACTCAACTTATCGTGATTTAAGATAGTGAATCCTTCTTCATTAAAATGAGATGAAGCTGTATATTTCATATCCATCTGTAAGTTAGAAAAATTATAAGAAGTTGCTTGGTAAACATTTTGTCCAAAAGACTCCTCGTAATACTTGAGTAAAATATACACATGAGCATCCATATTTTTTATTTCTTCTTTGGTATATTTATATAACGGACTCTCTTTATCTACCTCATGTACCACTGTCCAGATTGTTGGCAAATACATTATTTTATTTCGTTCTAATTTTAATTGATAAAATTGACGCTTATAATTTCCTTTTTCACTCTCTTCATTTAAAACCAATGTAACTTTTATTTCAGGCTCAATCATTACGGTTTTTCGGTTATTCATTAATCGAAACATTAATGCTTTGTGCTCCTTAAAATCTCTTAACACCAAATTATCACTAAAACGAATGGCTGCTTTTGGCTTAGAAAACCGACCATATAATAACCCTGTAATAAATGAAAAAGATAATAAACCAAGCATTGCCTCAAAAGAAGCAATGACGTTAGATGTTATTCCATGCGGAGCTATCCCACCATAGCCTACTGTAGTTAATGTTTGTGCACTAAAAAAGAATCCGTTTAAAAAATCATATAAAAAATAATCATTTGGCTGAGTAATTTCTTCAATACCAATTAAGGTATATATAAGTCCAAAAATCACATTTAAAAAAGTGTATCCTAAAAAAACTAGAAGAAAAAATTTAGCCCAAGACATTTCAACAAAATACGTATACAAGTCATCTATATTCACATTTTTATTAACATGAATCACGTTAGAGCTCCCGTCTTTATTAATAAGCCCCCTACTATTTTCTTGTGAATTATAACCTAATCCAGGGTCTTTAATTTTTCTTGCCATTACATTATTTTACTTTGTAAAAATACAAAAACCGACTCTTTATGAAAGAGTCGGTTTTTTATAAATAAATTAAACCTCTTATTAGTTTTTAATAGGTAAAAAGCTATAATTTTTAGCATAAAACTTCATTTGCTCTTCAAAAGTTTCGGGTTGTGTAACTTTTACATCAGTAATATTTCCTTTAGCATCTAATTCTGGTACTAAAACTGGGTTTACAAATCCGCTATAAGGAGCAGATGTAAATTGTTTATTACGCTCTAAAACCTCTTTATGAAGTTCTTGATCTACTTTAACACCATAACCCTCTACTAAAGCTTTGGCTGCATCAAAATCTCCTTCTGATTTAATTCGTTGCGTTTCTTTTAATAAACGACCAAAAATTTCACGAAGCTTCATATAGTCATTTACCACAAAATATGTTTTACCTTCTTTGGTAATTTTTTCAATTACATTTTCTTTTTGTCCTTGTTCAAAAGACCAAGCAGAAACCCATTGGCGATTTACCATATGATCTTCTTCAATATCATCTCCTAATTTAATACGTATTAATTGAGACATCAATCCATTTCTAATATAACCATCATAAGCAGCTTTTCCTACTTTTTGCCAATCACTAACCAAACCTAATTCTTGTAATTTAGGATCCATTAAATAATACAATCCAACTAAATCTGCTCTACCCTCTTCCATCGTAGATGCATAATTTTTTAAGGTTTCTTTTGGCTGTCCTATTCCTTCATTTATCTGCCCTGAAGCATGCCCGATTACTTCATGCAAAGCAGTATGTAATTTATCTGCTAATTTTCCATATTCTAGCTCTAACGCTATTTCTTCTTCATCATAGGCAAACTCTTTTAATCTACCAGAGCCTCCAGCATTATTGTACGCCCCTATAATATTACCTAATGAAACCGATTTAGATCCATGTTGCTGACGAATCCAATTATTATTTGGTAAATTCACTCCTATTGGGGTACTTGGTGATGCATCTCCTGCTTCTCCGGCAACATTTACCGTTTTATATGAAACGCCCACTACATTTTGTTTTTTATGCGCTGGTGATAATGGTGCATTATCTTCAAACCATTGTGCATTGTCTGATAAGACTTTCATCTTTTTAGACATATCAAAATCTTTAATTTGTACTACTGTTTCATAAGACCCTCTATATCCTTTAGGGTCATTATACACCTCTATAAAACCATTTATCCAATCGATATTTCCTTCAACAGATGTAGCCCAAGCAATACAATATTTATCCCAAACATCTAAACTTCCAGTTTTATAATACTCGATTAATAACCCTAAAGCGGCTCCTTGTTTTTCATTTTCAGCTACATCTTGTGCTTTTTCTAACCAAAAAATAATGGTGTCAATAGCATTACCATACATACCACATGATTTCCATACTTTTTCAACTAACTTTCCGTTTTCACGTACTAATTTAGAGTTCAATCCAGCTTCTATCGGTTGCCCTTCAGGTCCTTTATATGCTGATTCATAAAAAGTTTCAACATCTTTACTTGTAACATCTGGTCCATAAAAATTAATTGCTGATGCTAACACATTATCAACGCCAGCTTTTTTATTTACTTTTTTAGCATCTTTTTCATTAAAAATCACATCTAATGCTTCTGCAGATAAAATTGCTTTCGTGTCTTTTAATAAACCAACTAAATACTCTTTAGAAAAAGTAGGTTTAATTTTATCATTTGAATAATGATGATGAATTCCGTTTGAAAACCAAACACGTTTTAAATAAGTAGTAAAACTTTTAAAATCTTCACTATTTCTATCTCCTTTATAATCGTTATTTATTTGCTCTAAAGCGGCTCTTATCTCTAAGTTATGACGGTAATTTTGATCCCACATAATATCACGCCCAGCCAATCCTGCTTGTGTTAAATAATACACTAACTTTTTTTCTTTTAGTGTTAATTCTTCAAACCCCGGAATTTGATACCTTAAAACTTTTATATCTGCAAATTGCTCAACCTCATGATTAAACTTTGCTTCCTTCTTTGTTTCTACTTTTTTCTCTTTAGTTTCTTTTTTATTTTCCACTCCACAAGAAACCAATAAGCTAACTGCTGCCGCAGCACAAAGCATTTGTTTTAATTTCATTTTTATAATTTTAAATTGATTTTTTCAGTTGATAAATGTACGAATTTTAAATTTCGTTATATCTGAAACAATCGGTTGTATGATCGTTAACCATACCTGTAGCCTGCATATAAGCATATATAACTGTAGAACCCACAAACTTAAAACCTCGTTTTTTTAAATCTTTTGATATTTTATCTGACAACACTGTAGTGGCAGGAACATCTTCTCGCTTATCAAAACTATTTTTAATTGACTTACCATCAACAAAAGCCCAAATATATTTCGAAAAAGACCCAAACTCTTCTTGAACATGTATAAAAAGTTTTGCATTTGCTATAGCGCTTCGTATTTTTAATTTATTTCTTATAATTCCAGCATCCATAAGCAACTCTTCATATTTATCCTCTTTGTAATTTGCTACTTTATTATAATCGAAATTATCAAATGCTTTTCTAAAGTTTTCTCTTTTCTTTAAAATTGTTATCCAACTTAAACCTGCCTGAAAAGTTTCTAAAATTAAAAACTCAAACAAAGTTTTATCGTCATAAACAGGAACACCCCATTCTTTGTCGTGATATGCTACATACAAAGGATCATCATTTACCCAAAAACATCTTTTCTTCATTTTCTTGACTTTAAAAGTGAAAATTACTGTTAAACAGATTAAAAATCAATGAAAATTAAAATATTTTTTGCAACTTTATAGACATCGAATTTATAGATTATGAAAACCTTAAAGTATTTATCGGCTATAACCATTTTAATCATCACCTTTTACGCTTGCGGATCTTCATCTCTAAAAAATAAAACTACCGTAAAAGAAGAACCTGTTGTGATTAAAAACGATAGTTTAGAATATGAAATTATCATTTTTGATGTTGGTTTTAACAATTATTTAAACACCATTGCAAAACCGCCAGGATTTCATTCTCAATTTTATTTAGAAAACAAAAATCGTATATATGTTGTTGAATGGAACACTAGAGTCAACAATCCTATTAATTTTGACAGTAATATTTACGAAAATAGAATTGATTACGACCTAAACATTAATTATGGTTACGATGTAAACTACAAGCTTTTTAATTATTTTGAATTTGCTCAACGCAAATATCGAATGACCTTACGTTAAAATAGTAAGCTATATGTAAAAATGTATCTTTGCTAAAAAATTTAACAACAACACATGAAGTTTTTACGAAACCTATTAGCCTCGATACTTGGCTTTTTTATAGCCACTTTTTTAATCTTTTTATTTTTTATAGCCATCGCCTCTATCATTGGAGCTGAAGAAGAGATTACGGTAAAACCAAATTCTGTTTTAGAATTAGATTTATCAGCAACTATAAAAGATTACGCTCCAAAAGATGACAATCCGTTAGCAGAAATTTTAGAGTTAACCGACGAGAAACTAGCTTTAAATAAAATAATAAATGCTATCGAAAATGCTAAAACAGATAGCAATATTAAAGGAATCAGTATTAAAACAACATTAGTAAACGCTGGTATAGCACAAACGCAAGCTATTAGAAATAAAATTGAAGAATTTAAAGAAAGTGGCAAATTTGTATATGCCTATAATGATGTCTATTCTCAAAAAAACTATTATTTAAGTTCGGTTGCTGATAGTTTATTTTTAAATCCTGTTGGCGCAATTGATTTTAAAGGTTTAGCTACCGAAATATTATATTATAAAGATTTTGAAGATAAATACGGAGTTAAAATGGAAGTAATTCGTCACGGAAAATACAAAAGTGCCGTTGAACCATATTTAACAAATAAAATGAGTGATGCCAATAGAGAACAAACCACATCACTTTTAAAATCTATCTGGTCAGAAATTACAGATGACATTAGTAAGAGTAGAAATATAACTACCGAACAATTAAATTTAATTGCTGATAATGCTAATGGTAGAAATGCAGTAATGGCTAAAAACCATAAATTAATTGATGCGATTATTTATGAAGATGAATATGACGAAAAACTAGCTTTAAATGCTGATAAAAAAATAAATACTATTTCTTTAGCTGATTACATCAACTCTGGAAAAGGAAGAATTTCTGCTACTGCAAAAAACAAAATTGCTGTAATTTATGCACAAGGTGAAATAATGTATGCTGAAGGAAATGAAGATATTATTGGTCAAGGAATTATAAATAAAGCATTACGCAAAGCTAGAAAAGACAAAAATGTAAAAGCAATTGTTTTACGTGTTAATTCACCAGGAGGTAGTGCTTTAGCCTCTGAATTAATTTGGCGTGAATTAGAATTAACGAAAAAAGAAAAACCTTTAGTTGTTTCTATGGGTAACGTAGCCGCTTCTGGTGGTTATTATATTGCTTGTAATGCTGACAAAGTACTTGCTGAACCTACTACAATCACTGGTTCTATTGGTGTTTTTGGAGCTATACCAAACTTTAACAAACTCGCGGATAACATAGGTATCAATGCTGAACAAGTATCAACAAACAACAACCCTAACTATAGTGTTTTTGAACCTATGGATAAAAAATTCTATGACGTAACTAAAGAAGGTGTTGAACAAATTTACACGACTTTTGTAAACCGTGTTGCCGTTGGTCGTAATATGACTTTTGAACAAGTAAATGAAATTGCACAAGGTAGAGTTTGGACAGGTAAAGAAGCTCTTAAAAATGGATTGGTAGACAAATTAGGAAACTTAAATGATGCAATTACAGTTGCTGCTGAACTAGCACAAATTGAAGCTTACAAAGTGCGTAACTACCCTAACTATAAAAAAGATTTAAAAGAAGCTTTTAGTTTTTCTCCTTTTGCTAAAGCATCTAAAGAGGATATTTTAAAAGAGGCTTTAGGTAATGAAAACTACCAACTGTATAATAACATTAACCAAATGAAAAAACTAAAAGGAATTCAAGCAAGAATGCCATATATCCTTCAAATAAAATAGACTTAATAAAAAAGCCTTGACAATGTCAAGGCTTTTTTATTATCATAAGTTTTGGGTTATTTACAATCCAAAACTTTCTTTTATCTTATCAACATAATCTAACTTTTCCCAAGTAAATGTTTCTACTTCTTGAGAAACAGTTTCTCCCATTGGATTAGAAAAAGTAACTGTTTTCTTTTCAGATTTTCTTCCCATATGCCCATAAGCAGCAGTTTCAGAATAAATTGGCGTTCTTAACTTTAAACGTTGCTCAATAAAATATGGACGCATATCAAAAATAGTTTCTACTATTTTACTAATCTCTCCATCGGTCATATCAACATTCGATGTTCCGTAAGTTTCTACATTTATACTTGTTGGTTTTGCAACACCAATTGCGTATGAAACCTGTACTAAAACTTCTTTACACAAACCTGCTGCTACTAAGTTTTTAGCAATATGACGTGTTGCATAGGCTCCAGAACGATCTACTTTAGAAGGATCTTTTCCTGAAAATGCTCCACCTCCATGAGCTCCTTTTCCTCCATAAGTATCTACAATAATCTTACGCCCTGTTAAACCAGTATCTCCGTGAGGCCCTCCGATTACAAAAACTCCAGTTGGGTTAATATGATACGTAATACTATCAGTAAATAATTTTTGAATATGTACTGGTAATTTAGCAACTACTCTCGGAATTAATATTTCTACAATATCCTTTTTTATCTTAGCTAGCATCACATCATCAGACTCATCAAAATCATCATGCTGTGTAGAGATTACAATTGCATCAATTCTTTGCGGCACATTATCATCAGAATATTCAATAGTTACTTGCGATTTAGCATCTGGTCGTAAATAAGTAATATCTTTATTTTCTCTACGTAGTGCTGCTAATTCAATTAACAATCGATGTGATAACTCTAATGCTAATGGCATGTAGTTTTCAGTTTCATCGGTTGCGTAACCAAACATCATTCCTTGATCTCCCGCTCCTTGATCTTCAGGATTTGCTCTTACAACTCCTTGATTAATATCAGGTGATTGTTCATGAATTGCCGAAAAAACACCACAAGAACTACCATCAAACATGTACTCACTTTTGGTATATCCTATTTTGTTAATTACATCTCTTGCAATTTTTTGAACATCTAAATATGTTTTAGACTTCACTTCTCCTGCCAACACAACCTGTCCTGTTGTTACTAATGTTTCACAAGCAACTTTAGATTCTTTATCAAAGGCTAAAAAATTATCAATTAAAGCATCTGAAATTTGATCAGCTATTTTATCTGGATGTCCTTCAGAAACACTTTCTGAAGTAAATAAATATGACATAAAATTTTATTTAAAAATTAATTAAAAGAAAAACTTGAATTGCTTGGTCGCGTAAAGAAGTAGATTATTACTGCTTTAGCATTTTATTTATGAACTCAATGTTCAAAGAGGTTGCAATCAGTCAAATTTTTCCTCAAAATATTATGCTGCAAAGTTATCAATAATTTTACACACAGAAAAACAAACTAGCAAAGAAATAGAAAGTATTGATACTCTGATAATAAAAAGTAATTTTACTAAAATTGTATTGGTAAAATATTTGATTACTTTTGTAGTGTACAAATAAGATAGTAACCTAATTTAAAATATAACAAAATGGCATTAGAAATTACAGATGCAAACTTCGAGGAAGTAGTATTAAAATCAGACAAACCAGTATTAGTTGATTTTTGGGCAGCTTGGTGTGGACCTTGTAGAATGGTTGGACCAATTGTTGATGAAATTCACACTGAATATGAAGGGAAAGCTGTTGTTGGTAAAGTAGATGTAGACAACAATCAAGAATTTGCGGCTAAATACGGTGTAAGAAACATACCTACTGTTTTAGTGTTTAAAAACGGAGAAGTTGTAGACAAGCAAGTTGGTGCTGCTCCAAAAAAAGCATATACTGATAAAATTGACGCTGCTTTATAAGCTATTTAATTACAATATATCATTAAAAAGGTTTGGCTATCGCTAAACCTTTTTTTATTTTCGAGCATATGATTGATTTAAACAATACTTCTTCAGAAATTAAAAACCTCGAGTTACTAGCTAAACAAGTGGTTGAAGGGTTTATTACAGGAATGCATAAAAGCCCATTTCATGGTTTTTCTGTCGAATTTTCAGAGCACAAACTCTATAATAAAGGAGAAAGCACACGTCATATAGATTGGAAGTTATTTGCTAAAACAGAAAAACTATACACTAAAAAATATGAAGAGGAAACAAATCTACGTTGTCATTTAATTATTGACAACTCAGCCTCAATGCATTACCCTATTATTAAAAATCAATCAATACATCGTTTAAATAAAATTGGCTTCTCTGCGGTAGCTGCAGCTTCTTTAATAGAAATTCTAAAAAAACAGCGCGATGCGGTAGGTTTAAGTATCTATTCTGACACTTATGAATATTACGCTCCTGAAAAAGGAAGCGAGCGTCACCGTAAGATGTTATTAAATCAATTAGAAAACTTACTTACATCAAATTCTAAAGCAACAACAGAAACACATCAATACCTACATGAAATAGCAGAAAAAATTCACCGCCGTTCATTAATTTTTTTATTTACAGACATGTTTCAAACAACAAAAAACGAAGAAGAACTGTTTGATGCCCTCAAACATTTAAAATTTAACAAACATGAGGTAATTTTATTTCATACTTATGATAAAAAAACAGAGTTTTCATTTGATTTTGATAATAGCCCTAAAAAATTTGTAGATATTGAAACTGGTGAAAAAATAAATTTACATCCAGAAAACATCCAAGAAAAATATACCGAATTAAGCCAGTCATTTTTCAACAACTTAAAAAACAAATGCTTACAATACAAGATAGACTACATACCTGTTAATATTACTGAAGGTTATGAGAAAATACTTACCGCTTACCTTATTCAAAGACAAAAAAAAATCTAATTAATTCTTTTTTATTTAAAAAAAGGTTCTATATTTGCACCCGCTTAGAGCAACGGTCTGGTAGTTCAGCTGGTTAGAATACCTGCCTGTCACGCAGGGGGTCGCGGGTTCGAGTCCCGTCCAGACCGCAAATTTATCTAAGTAAATATATTATTGCTACAAGCAACGGTCTGGTAGTTCAGCTGGTTAGAATACCTGCCTGTCACGCAGGGGGTCGCGGGTTCGAGTCCCGTCCAGA